>JAFOHE010000132.1 GCA_017421975.1 Pseudomonadota bacterium | reverse complement strand
GCTTGATTCAGCTGGAGAATGCTACTGCCCCGATGGTGATCCAGTCACAGCTGGCGAGTTCCCTGAGAACAGTTGTACGAAGACCGTATGCAATCCGATGAAGCCCAAGGATTACCGCGAAGTCATGACGGCATGCCCGAATATAGACGATCTTTGTGATTTGTGCGATTAGTATCCCCCCGCATGTGCAAAGCGTATACGGCTCGCCAGGGCGGCGTGTCACGACACGCCGCTACAGATCGCCAACGCGGATATCCCTGCGGGATACGCCGCGTTTATTGATATATAATCGCGTCGCCCATTTGTACACGTCAAGCCCTAATTATATTTGTATCATCCTCATCTCGCAGCGGTGCGTCCCGGCCTTTTTGTCGTAGACCATCGCAACGGTCAGTACATCGCCGTGGTAATCGCGCAGCATCTTGACGGAAATATATTTGCGTTCCTCGATTTGTTTGATGGCGGATTGGGCGGTATCGTTGAGCTTGAGTTCGAATATCGTCGGCTTGAACTTTTGCTTGCCCCTGCCCGTGGGAATGAGCACGACATCGGCGTAGCCACGACTGGACGGCAACTCGCGTGCAAGGATGCAGTAATCGCGGGCGGCGTAGCAGGCATGTAATAGCGTCGCAGTCAGATCGCCTTCGGAATTGTAATGGATCGGCACAGAGATATCGTTATGGATATCCTCAATGATCTGCGCGGCCATTGCGCTGTCGGCACGCTGTATGGCGTCCATGAAATCCCGCGATTTTTGTAATTGTTCGAGGACTTTGGTCCAGTCGGAATCCGTCACGGCTGTTTCGATAACATTACGTATTTCGTTATTAGGAATCCATGCGGTTTTGGTATCAAAATCGTATGTGAGATAGCCAAGATGGATCAACGCTGTTAAGACATCATTTTTAGTTTTAATTTCAATCGACGTATTAAAGCCGATTGTATTCACGGGAACGGGGGTTCCGATGAGCATTTGCGATATCGCGTCTTTCAGACCGTCGAAATTCATATTGATATAATCTTTCAAAACCTCGAACGATCCGGTCTGCGACCAGTAGACATCAAATTCGCCACGGCGCATGGCCTGCGTGACTGCCCGCGGATTGCAGACGGAGACATTTCGCGAAATCCGATAGCCATCGTACCAGCGCATGGTTTCGTCATAATCCATATCGTATTCTTTGCACAGCGCGGAAACCTCGTCCGGTGTAAAACCGAAGTATGGCTCCAGCGGGCGCGACGAAAGCATTGTATATTCGTCAAACAGGTTCAGCGACGATTCGACATCATACTTTTTAATCGGCAAAATGCCGGTGATATAGGCCAGAGCGATGTATTCACGGGCCTCGGCGGATTTGAACACGCTGCGCAGAAACTGCACCCAATCCTTGGTCGCCTTTTCGTTGTTCCTGTCACGTCGGAAGATGCTGTCCCACTCGTCGATGAGAATGACGAATTTCGTACCTGTCCTGGCATGGACGGCGATGAGCTGGTTCGCAATCCCGTTTATGTCGGCAAGAATGTCAGGCCATTGCGCCTTCAGCTCTTCGCCGATTGCACGATGCAAGCTTGGGACAAAGTCCAAGGGCGAATCGACGCGATCGCGGAAAGACTGCGCGTCGAAGCTGATTACCGCATACTGGTTGATATGCTGTTCGTAGGTTGGGATGGTGTGTACCTCGAGCTTGTCAAAAATATCGTGGCTGTCGTAGGCGTTGCAGTAGTATGCGGCGATCATGGCCGCCGCCATCGATTTGCCGAAGCGCCGCGGACGCGTCAGGCAGACAAACCGCCCGTCCCTCGAAACCCATCGGTTCAGGTGCTGGAGCAACCCGCTTTTGTCCACATAGATTTCTGATAATGCGCAGTCGTTGAAGATCGATTTGCTCGGATTCAGATACACGCCCATGATGACCTCCTTTGCCCGCCAACATCGTTTTTGTGAAGCGGCTTGGCGAAGTACTCAAAGCTTCATAGCACGATGGCGTAAAAATGGCGAGCCGTATGCCCGCAGGCGCATAGGCGAGCAACACAAATCACAAAGCGAGTTTTGCACGGAAAACTTCACCAGATGCAGTCTCAAATGCCATATAAGATGCATCGCGACTAATCGTGGCACGCACGCGTATCTCCTGCTCTGGATTGGCAACACGAATCACACGCTGATGATGAAGATCAATCAATATCGTATCCGTCTGCGTGAGAACATGACCATCGTCCCGCGCCTGCGTATAAATCAAATAGCGGCCATCCGCAGAAAATGAAGGATACGCGCCAAGTGAATCCTGATAAACAACGGCATTTTGCGCAATATCAAAAAGATTAACACCCGATGTGAGGCCAACAAAAACGATAAAATTTTCGTCTGCTGAGACAATGGGACTAAAATAACGATCCCGCGTCACATCTGATATGACCTGAATCACGTTTTCACGCTTCATAATGATGGCATCTTCCATCTGGTAAACGAGAACAGCGTTTTCATTGATCGCACGTCTGCTGCGAAAATGCGTGCGTCTGCCTTCGACGGCAAAATTCAGTTTTTTCCCGTGTTCGAAAAATGGTGCCTGCTGCTCCCGCATAAAAAACCGATCATTATCCGTCCACGTAACATAGTTCGAGACATCCAGATCTTCGCGCAAAAGCGTCACAGTGCGCTCGGCATCCGCCCATTGAAACAATTTCCCTGGCTGTCCAACGGCCTCCGGTTTGCGGTGAACAATAACGCGCTTACCATCCGGCGATATCGACGGGGAATCGACGTCTTCAGCTATTTTTTCCCGTTGTTCCAAGCGAAGCGTTTCGCCCGTCGTCACGTGCCAAAAATTAGCCGAATCGAGGCGAAGAAGATCGCCATTTCGCGGCTCAACAGTATACTGGGCTTGAGCCAACGTTGGCATGACAAAAAATGCAGCCACGACTGACATGATCATTATTGAAATCGTTTTCATGGTTTATTCTCCCGCACAGTTTGTCCGACGACGAAAGCACAACGCAGCCGCGGCTGCCAAAAGAAGCCCTATCCATGCCAATTGATGCTCTTGCTGAGACAAAGGCGTCGCAGAACAATCGGAACCATCGGATGCAAGATGAATATTGGGATCAGCACCCATCTCAAGGTTCATACTGTCTCCGCTGTCGGTTCTCAGCGTGAGCGGAATCTTACAGACAGATACACCTGCTTCCTCGCTCAAAACGGAACATGTCACGACGTTATCGTAATAACCAGGTGCCGATGCAGTAACGTTGTATGCCCCCGTCGGCAACGATGTCATTTGCCACATCTTACAAACATCATTATCGCATGCTTGCGCACGCGGATTATAATCAATGGCGCTCATGCCCTGAACCGTAACAGTCGCCGGAATCATAAAGGATTCACTGCGTGCATCATAAACAATACCCACAATAGAGCCAAGCTCCGTGCCCTCTGCATAAACCACCGTTACACAGGAAACGTCCTTACCCGCAACAACCGTGCACGTCGAAGTCGATGAAACATAACCCTCAACCGTCGGCGTCGCTACGACCGTATATGTGCCTGGCACTAACGCCGTCTGCCAATTTTTCAAACCTTCATAATCAAATTCGGCAACTGTTTGGCCAGAAGCATCCTGTATCGACACAGTAGACGTGATGTTCTCATTCGTCGTCGGATCATACACACGACCATTCACTTCGACGGCCTTCGGCGTCAGGCGGATCGGACAATTCGTCTCCACACCCGATACGACATCACACGTCGTTGTCGCTGATTCATAGCCTTCAGATTCACCCGTCACTTTGTATGTACCAGGCTCAAGATAAAACTGCCATGCACCAGAACCGTTGTAATAAGCCACATCACCATTCTCAAGCGTGACAGACCCCGATATCAAAACGTCCGTCGTCGCATCAGCAAGCGTCCCACGCAACATACCAGGCGGATCATTCTGTTGATTCTTCTCCACCTGAATATTGCATGTCACTGTCTCACCCTTATCAGCGGTGCAGTTGACCGACGCGGCATTATAATCGGGCACCGTCGCCATGACCGTATAAGAACCAGCATCAACCGTAAACGACCAATTCGATGCGGCATCGTAATTCACAGTGTTTTCGCCCAGTGTCACAGTACCCGCGACTTTCGCACCTGTCGCCTTGTCTGTGATATTGCCTTGGATCGTCGCTTTCTTGGGATTGAGAACGATGGGACATGTTGTCGTATTGCCAGACGTCACCACACACGATACAGAATTGTCATCATAGCCATTGGCTGTTGCCTTGATCGTATAAGTGCCGGCTGCCAGCGAAAATGACCAATCTGTCGAACCGTTGTATGCAACAGATGAACCACCCGAAACCGTCACCGTCGCAGCGATATTGGTCTTCGTCACACTATCCTTGACGGTACCCTTCGCCGTGCCATTCACCGGCGTCACGCTCGCCGCCTGAATATTGACTGAACACCATGCCGTGCCACCTGCTGTCACGGCCGCACAGTCACTGCGCGAATTCGAGGTATATCCCGTTTTCGACGCAGAACACGTGTATGCGCCAACAGGAAGCTCAAACGTCGAAACAGCCGTCGAAGAACTCTTGACTGTCTTTCCGCCACACGTATAGGTCGCACCATCGAGCTTATTACCGGCACCTGCCGATGCCCCGTCCGTAACAAATCCTGCCACTTTGCCCATCTGCGTCGTCGTTCCACCCGACGTCGTACAGGCACTCGCATCGCCTCCCCATTGGGAGACAAGCGCCTTGCAATGCGCCTGGGCCGCTTCCTTGCGATGCGCTTCACTGACCAAATACGTCGCATCCACAGAACAATTGTTAATAAAAGCAAGCTCCGTCAGCGTCGCTGGCATATTCGTATAACGAACAACATAAAAATTCGCTTCCTTTTGACCGCGATTCGCCAGTCCCCACGCACTAATCATCTGGGACTGGATATTCTTGGCCTGCGTGCCGCCCGCCTTGCTCGTATTTCCCGTATAACAATACGTCTCGGTGCCCGTCGCAGTCACGGCTGCCGAATTCGTATGGATGCTCGCAAACGTCGTTACACCATTGGAATTCGCAATTTCACAACGTCCCGCCAACGAGACTTCTTTATCTGTCGTGCGCGTCATAACAACCGTAAATCCGGCATTCTTCAACATCGTCTGAAGATACGTCGCCACGCCAAGATTAATCTCCGCTTCTTCAAGACCACAGCCAATCGCACCAGGATCACTTCCACCATGTCCAGGATCAAGACAGATTGAAGCCGCACCTGCTACTGATGCGTTCATCATGGATATGGCCAACGATACGAACAACATTCGCCACTTATTCTTCATGTTCGTCTCCACGCGTCCTTATTTTATGTTTGCCAGCACACGCTTGTTGCCTGAAAAAATATCATCCTGACGTCAATCTAATGGAGAATAAAGCCAATGGCAAACTGAAAAACAATTCCTTACACTCTGCTTATCTTCATGATTTCAACCGCCATATTCCACGTGTATGACCTATCCTCCATGTTCGAACAATCACGAATTTCCATGGAACGTTCCTTAACAATGTCGCAACAAATCTGCTAATCTATCCGTCGGTCGATAAACGTGTCCCGCAATACACGAGAAAGGACGATGGAGAGACTTATGAAAAAGTACAGTTTATATCTTGCAGCGTTAATGCTTGCCATAATGCCAGGATGTAGCGATGACACTGCCAGTAACACCAACACGAACACAAAATGCGGCAACGGATTCGTCGATGAAGATGAACAATGCGATGATCACAACAACGTCAATAAAGACGGATGTGATGAACACTGCCTGATCGAAGAAGGATGGTCATGTACACAAGACGGTTGCACCCACCTTCCACCTATCGTCGAAGACAAACCCGTATGCGGCAATGGCAAAATCGAAGGCAACGAACAATGCGATGACCGCAACAAAGTTAACAACGACGGCTGCGACGATAACTGCCACATCGAACAAGGTTGGACATGCTCGACGGACGGTTGCATACAACAATCCCCCTGTGGCAATGGGAAATTCGACGAAGGCGAAGAATGTGACGATAAAAATGACAATCCCAATGACGGTTGTGACAAATGCGTCATTCAAAAAGGTTGGAAATGCCCGACCTTTGGCAAACCCTGTGCCAAGGATACCTGCGGCAACGGCATCGTCGATGAAGGTGAACGCTGCGACGAAGGCCAATGGAATACCGATTACGGCATCGACGATGACTGCTCGACATTTTGTCAGCCGGCACACTTTTGCGGTGATGGAAAACACGATGCTATCGACATCGAAAATGGTGAAGAATGTGATTCGGGACAGGAAGACACGTTCACGCAATACAATGGCTGCACGCGCTTTTGTAAACGCGTCAATTACTGTGGTGACGGCATCATCCAAAAAGAAGAACAATGTGATGACAATAATCTCATCGATGGCGATGGCTGCGATGCCAACTGCAAATATGCCGGAAACTTCGCCTGCAAAACGATTGAAGGCAAAACCGTATGTACACCGCTCAGCTGCGGAAATGGCAAAATAGACGACAATGAAGTCTGCGATGACGGCAACCGCAGCGCTCTCGACGGCTGTTCCGCTGTATGTCTCGTCGAAAAAGGCTGGACTTGCTCAAATGATAAACCAGATACCCCTTCCATTTGCGAACATACTTGCGGCAACGGCATCCTCGACCCCAACGAAGCCTGCGATGACAATAACAATACCAGTGGTGACGGATGCTCACCCGATTGTGACGTCGAATCAGGTTGGATTTGCCATGCAAGCGACAAGTGTTCCGTCTGCACCGCACGTGCGTGCGGCGACGGCATCATCGCCGGCAACGAAGAATGCGACGACGCAAACACTGTCTCTGAAGACGGCTGTTCCAGATACTGTGAACGTGAACCCAACTGGCACTGCGACACCGCAGGCGTACCCTGCACACGGGATTTATGCCTGGACGGCATCGTCACCGGCGATGAAACTTGCGACGAAGGCTCTGCCACACCCTCGGGCGGTTGCATCAACTGCCAGGTTCAACTCGACTATCAATGCCCTACGGCCGGTGAATCCTGTGTCGAAGCCAAATGCGGAAACGGCACGCTCGAAGGCGCGGAAACGTGTGAAGAATCTTCTGAATGTTGCATGAACTGCACCATTCAACCGCACTGCCTGTGCGACGAAAATGGCCTCAATTGCCAACAAGGCAACTGCCAAAACGGCATCCTCGAAGCCGGCGAAGAATGTGACGATCATAATAACATCGCCGGTGACGGCTGCTCGCCCGATTGTAAAGTCGAAGCCATTTTTACATGCACTGACAAATCATGCAAACCGCGTTGCGGCGACGGACTGACACTCGTCGAAAGCGATGAGGAATGTGACGACGGAAACCTCATTAACGGTGATGGTTGCTCCTCCGACTGCAAAATCGAAGACGGGTTTACTTGCACAGCACCAGATCCTCTCGAAGAACCATCGGTACTCAATCTTCCCATTACTTACCGCGATTTTCGCGCCTACACCTATAACGGCGTGAACAATTGGAGTACTTATACCCCCGTCAAAGGCACTGGACGCGGCTTTTTCTCTGAAGAAACTGTGGCATCACTTCCGCCTGCCTGCTTCCAACTCGGCATCTACCGCAAACGCAACGCCCCCGGTGTCGGTACCCCCATACCCGATTTTCAGGGTAACGGCTGCTACTCCTGGAACCGATGCAACAACGTCATTTATCCGGAACTCAACGCCTACGGAAGACCCAAACTCAGACCTGCAAACGAAATCACCAAATCACCGCTGGCAACGCCTAATTTTGACAGCAACGAATCGTGCGCACAGCTCTATACCTGCCCGGAAATCTTCGATTACTGGTACAAAGACTCGGATATGAACATCACGATTCACACAACTTTGCCGCTCGACAAAAAAACAATCAACGGAAAAACCGTCTATCAGTACACATCCAAAAGCTTTTGGCCCTTGGCTGGCAAAGGCTTCAATTCTGACAATGCCACTGAGCGTTTCAATTCCGTCAAAGATACAAAATCTGGCCTCTTCACGTCGGAATTCCAGTCCTATTTCAAATTTAATGGCAATGAATCCTTGACATTTACAGGCGATGACGACGTTTGGGTCTTTTTCAACGGTCATCTGGCCCTCGAATTCGCCGGCATCCACGGTGACTGGGGACAGACGATTACGCTTGATCCCGACACGGCCGCACGCGAATATGGTATGTATCCTGGCGGCATTTATTCCCTCCAGATGTTCCATGCAGAACGCTGCCAGGGCGGTTCCACGTACACGCTCTCTCTGACCGGCTTCATCAATATGGGCACGAGCAAATGCGGCCCCATTTGCGGCGATGGCCAAGTGCGCGGTTCGGAAGAATGTGACTACGTCGGCATCACCACTGATACTGATCTTCAGCAAAAAATGGGTTGCAGCAGCACGTGTAAGCTTGAGCCCTTCTGCGGAAACAATAAGATTGAGAAAGGCGAAGAATGCGATTCCGAAGAATGGTGCAACGACAAATGCAAACTGACCGATGCCACTTGCGGCAACGGCACCCGCGAAGGCCATGAACAATGTGACGAAGGAAGTAACAATGGCATGCCCGGTTTCAATTGCCTCAAAACATGCCGAATTACCGGCTGCGGCGATGGTATCGTCGATACCGTCAACGGCGAACAATGCGATGACGGAAACAAATCCAACGACGATATGTGTACGGAAAACTGCACGCTCCCCAAATGCGGCGATGGCATTGTATCAACGGCCTTGGGCGAAGTCTGCGACGATGGGACGAACGACGGTTCCTATGGTGGCTGCGGCTTCGGATGCAATTATCTCCCGCCGCGTTGCGGCGACGGTATCGTCGATAACCTGAGTGGTGAAGTCTGCGATGATGGTAAAAATGACGGCACTTATGGCGGTTGTATGCCTGGATGCAAAGAACTCGGACCGCACTGTGGTGACGGCATCCGTCAGGAAGATTACGGCGAACTCTGCGATCCAACAGAAGATGCACCAGATCCCGAATGTAATCCATCGACGTGTGCTTACTTTATCTATTAGCCCATGTACCCTGTCACCATTGCCCGTAGTACAACCCACATCATTATGGGCGGGGGCGTTGCGGGGGTGTCCCCCGCACAGGGGGTAGTGGCGTATGCTCTGTTCAAAAAGACGTGACACGTCCTTTTTGAACAGAGCATAGCCGCGTAGGGGGCTTTTCCCCACCACAATTATCACCCAGGGATGGGATACAACGATGTTCAAATTCGATCCAACGCAATACAGCGAAGACAAACTTTGTGCCGTCAAACACAAAGACGGTCCCATGCTCGTCCTGGCTGTCGCCGGCTCTGGTAAAACGTATGCCATTACGCACCGCATCGCTTATCTGACGGAGATTTGCGGCATTTCGCCAGAACACATTGTCGCCGTCAGCTTTACCAACAAAGCGGCGCGTGAACTCAGGCAGCGCGTCGCCAAACTCATCGGAAAAGAAAAAGCCGCCCGCTGTCAACTCTCGACGTTTCATGCCATGGGACTTGAGATTTTGCGCAAACATATCGACAAACTCGGCTGGATCAAGCCCTTCGCCATTTTTGGCGACGACGACCAAAGGCGGATTCTGAAAAATATTTGCAAAGATATCCATCTCACGGGACCGGCAGCCGATCCAACGTATCTCATGCGTTTTATTTCGCGCGTCAAAACGCACCACTGCAGTCCGCTCGATCTCTTGCCAAAGTGGAATCCGAGGCGTTTGACGTACAAACGCATTTACGACGATTATCAAAGCATACGTCAGTCGATGAATGGCGTTGATTTTGATGACATGATCGCGCTTCCCGTCGAGCTTTTTGAGCAATTTCCCGATGTGCTTCGAACGTATGAAGAAGCATGGCAATATCTCATGATTGATGAATATCAGGATACAAATGCCCTTCAATTCAGGCTCGTTCAACTTCTGTGCGGCCATCAGAACAACATTATGGTCGTCGGCGATGACGATCAGGCGATCTATGCCTTTCGCGGTGCCGAGTCCGAACATATTCTCAATTTTCCAAATATGTTTGAGAACGTCGAAGTCGTGAAATTCGAGTACAATTTTCGCTCGACGCGTTTCATCCTCGATGCCGCCAATGCCGTGATTGAACAAAACGAGACGCGTTATGCCAAATCGCTCAAAACCGAAGGCGATGACGGTGAACACATTCGCGAATTCGTCTGTCCAACGCCCGAAATCGAAGCCGATTTTGTCGTTGAACAAATCCAGGCACAAAAGGTCGCACGCAACTTGCAATATCGGGATTTTGCCATTCTTTATCGGACAAATGGCCAAAGTACGCTGCTTGAAACGGCACTCATGCGATCATCCATCCCCTATCGCATCGTCAACAGCGACAGTTTTTCGGACAAACTTGAGATTCGCGATCTCGTTTTTTATATGCGCACAGCGCTTTCGCCCGACGACGAGCTTGCCCTTCGCCGCATCATCAACACGCCGCGACGCGGTATCGGCGCTTCCACGCTCGAACATATCGACCTCGTCGCCAAGAGCCGCCAAATCTCTTTTTTTGAAGCCCTCAAACTCGAGGCCAACGGCTCTACGCTCGCGGCAACTGCACGCCTCAAACTCCAAAACTTCGTCTCCATCATCGAAACATTCCACGCGCGTTTTGCCGAAAAAAAAGAAATGCTCGCCGATACGATGGAACAGCTCATCGAAGCCATTCATTTTCGCGAATATATCCAGAGTTCGAGCAACAGCGATGTTCAAGCACGCATCCGCATGGAAAATATCCACAAACTCATCCGCCAACTGCGGCTCTTTGAACGCATCGACGGACGGGATCTCATGGGATTTCTCGCCAAAATTTGCGTCGAAAAGACGGCGGCATCCGATGATCCGCTCGCCGATGTCGTCACGCTTATGACGCTCCACAGCTCAAAAGGGCTCGAATTTCCCGCCGTCTATATTATCGGCTGCGAAGATGGACTCATTCCTCACGCCAATGCCCTGGAACGCAATGAACCTGAATTTTTGACGATGAATATGCATGATGCTTCGAACCCTGTTTCAGCTACCGATGATGATAACGAAGCAGATACAAAAAAAGCCAATGATCCGAATGTTTCAAGTCTCGCCGAAGAAAGACGTCTGTTTTATGTCGGCATGACACGTGCCAAAAAGTATCTTACATTGACACGAAGCGCCACGCGACGGCACAACAATCAAACAGAACCTTCCCTGCCATCCCGTTTTTTGGCAGACATTCCCGAGCATTGTATTGAGCGCGAAAGCGCGACATCTGAGGCAGCACAGCGCCTTCAACGTGAAACACAGGCTGCCGCAGACAACTTCTTCGCCCAGCTTCACGATCTGTTCAAATAAACACCATGCCCCGATTCAATTCGCGATTCAAATCATGTACGCGCCAGATGCTCCTTATCTGCCTCATGACAGGCTGTGCGACGACGGCCCAAAACACGCACCCAGATGATGCACTCATAGCTGCCATCCGCCAAAAAGACTGCCAGGCACTGTGGCACCTCATGACAGACGATGTCAGGCACCACTTTCATGATACTGACGTTTTTTGTGCCTATTATAACGCCAATCAATCAATGTTTGAGACGTGGGCCAGGCGAATCCACGACAGGCTGGTGGCTGACGACGTCACGCAATACGCCTATTTGCCCAATGACCCACAGGGCGCAGTACGCATGCGAAAAATCAATGGCGAATGGCAGTTCGACACGCCATTTATTGCTGCAAATATCTACGATGCCGAACGCATCAGGGAACGTTTCAGCCAATACCTGCGTTCACGTGAATTTATCAACGACCTTCGGACTTATCTCGCCGATACGAACGCAACTTCGTCTGAAATCCTAAAGCTACAAAACGCCCTTGATCATGCCGATCAACCGATGTCCATCCGCTTTGAAGGGCCTTTCGCCTACGTCCAACACGCCGAACCTTATCTCGAAATCATTTTCTTTTACCGCAAACCGGTTGGCACACACATGGGTGCCTGGGAAATCTACCGATGTCTTTTCTGACCTTACACGATATCGTCGGTATGCCCGCTGATGCGGGACGCCGCATTGCTGGTGGCAAAGCCGCCAATCTCGCCATTCTTCAACAAAAAGGCTTCCGCATCCCGCGGGCATGCGTCATTCCGACGTCAGATTTCGAGGCAGAAGTCAGCCTGGCATTTGCAAAGTTGAAAGACTTGAGCGAGCCGAGGCAATGCGTCGCCGACATGACGCTATCTTCTACCTTCGTCGCTTCACTTCGCGAAGCCTGCCAATTCCTCGGCACATCTCGCTTTGCCATCCGATCAAGTGCAACGGACGAAGACTCAGCCGAACACTCGTTTGCCGGCATGCTTGAAAGTATTATCGGTGTTGATGCCGACGCGTGTCCCGACGCCGTCAAACGCGTCTGGTCAAGTTTCTATGCACGCGAACGTCTGATGTTTCCTTCGCAAGCCGCGCTCGATGCTCCCATTCCATCCATGGCTGTTCTTCTTCAGGAGTATATTCCGAGCGACATTGCAGGCGTCATTTTCACGCGCCATCCGCTCGAAGGCCAAAAGGCACTCCTCATTAATGTAACGCACGGTGAAGGCGAAACCGTCGTCAGTGGCAAAGGCGGTGAAACCATCACCATTCAACGCGAAGCCGCCGATCTCGCAGAACTCCCGACGAGCGAGACGCTCACGCCCTTTGCCATGCGGGAACTTATCCTCACTGCGCTGCGCGTTGAAGAAGCTCTAGGCTCGCCACAGGACATCGAGTTCGCCTTCTCAAACGGTGAACTCATTCTTCTACAAACACGTGCTATCGCGGCAAATGCCGATCCACATGCGAATGCCAATCACCTCTTTTCAAACACCAACGTCGGCGAAGCCTTGTGCGGTGTGTGTACGCCCATGACATGGAGTATCGGCATGAGTTACGCCAAACACGGCTTTCAAACGATCTTTCATGCAGCCGGTCTCAGCGTCCCCGAGCACTATCGCTTTGTGACAACCTTCTTCGGTCACATCTACCTCAATATCTCGGAAATTCTCAGCGTCTCAAGCCAGGTTCCCTTTGTCAGCCGTGAAATGTTCGGGCGCATTGCCGGCATTCCCCATATTTCCGATTATGTCTACGATATTGAGCGGATGAGCCGCGCCCGTTTTCTGTCGCTCGCGCCAATATCCATCTTCAGAATCCTCAAAAATCTGAGCCGTGTCCGCCAACTCGAAAAACGAAAAGACGCTTTCCGCACTTGGCGAGATGCCTTTCTTGCTCAAAACACTCATCCACTCTCACATGAAGAACGCCGACGCGCTTTTGACGAACTCTACGAACAATATATCCAATGCGGCGACGATATGCTCGCAGCGGCCACATCATGCCTTATCTCTTATTTTTTCGTCTCCCAATGCCTGAGTCGAAACAACAAACCCCATTCTGCAGAAATCGAAACCTACTTTTTCAGTCAGCTCAAAAATGTCCAAAGTGCCGCCCCTGGTCTGGAACTTCAGGCCATGGCACGCGATATCGCACAATCCCCAAACCTCAAAGCCATGTTCCTCGACGAAGATTTTGCGGCAACCACGCCCGAAGCCTTTTTCAAACGCATCGAACACACAGACGACGGCCTCAAATTCATTCGAAGATTCAACACATTTTTGCAAAACTACGGTGCACGCGCCAATCAGGAAGCCGAAATTGCCAATCCACGCTGGCATGAAGACCCGCGTTTTCTTTTTCAAGTCATTCAAAATCACCTTCGCGCCCCCAAATCAAACACACCGATTCCAGCACAGGCCGCCGAAGATTTCATTGAGGATTTTGAACACTCTCTGGCGGCGCCTCAGCGCGTGACGTTCCGAAAATTACTCGCCTACGCACGCGAAGCTACTCGAAAACGCGAAGTCTGGCGTGCCTATGTCGTCGATATTCTCGACGCCTTCAGACGCTTTCTCAGAGGTGCCGCGCCCATCATGATCGAACAAAAAATTATCGCCTGTTCGGACGATGTCTTTTTCCTCACGATCGACGAAATCCGTCAATGGCTCACGGATCCACATACCCTCGACGACGCAAGGTTACGCATCGCCTTCAGACGCGCTCGACATCAGGCTTTTCTTTCTGCACAAACGCTGCCATCAACCTTCACACGCCATCCCAATGCGTGCCAAAATATCGATCCATGTACGTGCCAAAACCAGCTTCGTGGCCTGCCTGCAAGCGCCGGATGCGTCCGCGCTCGCGTTCGCGTCATTCGTGACCTCAAAAAAGATGCGGCCAACTTCCAATATGGCGACATTATCGCTGCCGTTTCTACCGATGTCGGCTGGACACCGCTCTTTCTCCTCGCTTCCGCAATCCTCACCGAACAGGGCGGACCGCTCTCTCATGCCGTCGTCGTCGCACGCGAATACGGTATTCCGGCAATCGTCTCCATTCCTAACTTGCTCAATACCATCAAAACTGGAGATCTCGTCACTGTTTCCGCCGAAAAAGGCATCGTTACCATTGAATCCCAAAATGAATAGGCTACGGCTATTGCCTTACGGCAATACGCCTACGCCGCGCTGGCTATTGCCTTCGGCAATACGCCCGCGCCACGACGACATTCGGCTTACAGCCGAATTGCCGTCGTGCATTTTTCCCCTTTTACGAAATGACACATTCGACTATAATGTAGGTCAAGGTAAGTCTTAATCGGTCATAATATTGTTAAGATTAAAAACAAATGAATGATCAATCCTACCATCATCCCCATGAAGTCGATGACATGCAAAACGATATGGCGAATAATCTAACCCCCGATGAGTCTACATGGGATACCCGCGCCGTCTTACGCATCTATGCCATTTCCATCTTAGGCCGATGGCTTTTCAGTGGTTGGCAAGACGGATGGGTACGCTTTGAAGATGACGATGTGCGTGCCGGATGGCCAGAAGAATTGCGACATGTTTTTTCTCAAAAAAGCCTGCGCATGATCATGCATTTTGACGACGAGCAAGAACTCTTTGACAACTGGCCTGGCATGTCTTTCAATCAATTTTGGAACAAGATCATCAACAACGCCATCAATGATGATCCGATTGCCAATCGCTGGGAAAACCTTGCCAAAAGACTGCAACTCACCAAAGCAGAAATCGCTGCGCTGACAGTACTCGTCTGTATCCAGTTTGATTTGGGAATTTTGCGTGCACTGCGCTTCGCTTCTGCCGATCCCAATGCGCCTTATATCCGTTGGGGCTTTCTGACACGCCTCGTCGCTGTTCCGCATCAATACAATATCTCTGTCCAGTCACTCCATCCGCGACACAGTGCGCTTTTTCAAGAATCTATCCTCTGTTTTGACGATGATGATGAAAATACACTTTCGGAAAAAATGGTGACAATCATGCCAGATGTCGCGGACTACCTCTACGGTTACGAAAGTGCCTGGCCCGAACTCCACGAAACGCTTGATGCTTCAAGCGAAGACGATTTGCCTGACGATATTTTGGACGCTCTCATGACGGCCACAGAACTTGAAGATCCCCTTCGATTGGTCATCAGTGGCCCAAAGGGCGTCGGTAAGTTTTATGCCTCCAGACGTCTGGCCAATATGCTTCAATTGACCTCTGCGTATAAACTTGATTTCCAATCAGACAGCAATATCGACGATGTCAAATCGACCATTCAACGCGCTCGGGCGCTTTCTACACTCGTAAACGCCATCATCGTCGTCAATGACGTCTCCAAATGGCAGGATGCCTGGGGCGATATCATTCAACCCATTATCCATCAATTCGAAGATTCAATGCAACCCATCGTCTGGCTCATTACAGGCGATATCCCAGAATGGATTCACGTTCTGCCCGAAGCAAACGTCTCACTCAAAATGCCTCAACGCCAGGATCGATATAAAATATGGCAGTTGGAGTTGAACAATGCCCTTGACCATGCACACCTTGATCAACTCGCCGGACAATTCCTTCTCACGCGAGGGCAAATTCATCGCGCTGCAAGCTTCGGTGCTGCCTCAAATTATACGACCGAAGAAGAGTATTATAAAAATCTCTGCGAAGAAGCACGGAAGCTCGCACAGTTTGGTTTGGGAAGCCTGGCTACCCCCGAATCGACACGCGTCACACGCGACCAACTCATCATTTCTGAAGAATGTCGAACCGCACTCGACGAACTCATCATCTATGCCAAACACCGAAAAGCACTCGCAAAAGACTGGGGATTTGAACGCTCCATGCCCTACGGCTTAGGACTTGCTGCGCTCTTCACAGGCCCACCTGGAACGGGTAAAACTTACGGCGCTCAAGTCATCGCCACTGAACTCCAGCTCGAACTCTACCGCGTTGACCTTTCGCAAATTATGTCAAAATACATTGGTGAAACGGAAAAACAGCTTGCTCAACTGTTCAACGCCGCTGAACAGGGCGAAATTATGCTCTTATTCGATGAAGCAGATTCGGTTTTCAGCAAACGAACACAAGTCAAATCAAGTAACGACCGTTATGCTAACCTCGAAGTCAATTATTTGCTACAGCGCATGGAACGATTCAGCGGTATCAGCATCCTTACGTCAAACTTCGACAATTCCATCGATGAGGCCTTTATGCGAAGAATTCGTTTCAAGGTTCCTTTCGATATCCCAGATACTAAAGCACGTCTGACACTTTGGAACAAGTTTCTTTCACCAGCCATTCCACGTGCCAATGATGTCAATTTGAACTTCCTCGCTGATATTTACGAACTTTCTGGCGGACACATCAAAGAAGCTGTATTGCGAGCAGCATCCATTGCTTACGCATCAAACAATCGCGTCGTCACACAGGAACTCCTCATCAAATCGATTCACCTCGAATTCAAAAAACTCGGCAAACTCCTGCCATCACGTGGAGTCAAGGAACTCCTCGAAGAATCGGCGCATAAAGCCAAAAAGGAAGCTGCAAAAACTTCGACAAAGGATACTCAATAAACCACATGTTCTTCATGTTCATGTAAGACACATTATTTTACATGAACATGAAGATTTTCGCGTTACAATCCCCTGCTCGATGGCATTATTATCAATGGGGGGCTTATTTCACACCTACATGTAGGCATATACACCAAGCGAGCAGCCTGGAAATTCGTGTCGATAGCGTTCCTTCAGCCGCCAGTAAAAAATTGTTCTGTATTGGATTTTTTTACATGAACATGAAGATTTTCGCGTTACAATCCCCTGCTCGATGGCATTATTATCAATGGGGGGCTTATTTCACACCTACATGTAGGCATATACACCAAGCGAGCAACCTGGGAATTCGTGTCGATAGCGTTCCTTCAGCCGCCAGTAAAAAATTGTTCTGTATTGTTTTTTTACATGAACATGAAGATTTTCGCGTTACAATCCCCTGCTCGATGGCATTATTATCAATGGGGGGCTTATTTCACACCTACATGTAGGTATATACATCAAGCGAGCAACCTGGGAATTCGTGTAGGTATAAATTCTAGAAAATGGCGCAAAAAGACGGTACATACTTCCAAAAAACGCATACCCGACGTGCCCCCGCTCAAGCATGTCAAATGTAACGATTCATCTCCACAGGGAACGCTGTTGCCCCGTTTGCAAATTCCTCTAAAAAACCAAGAGTTTGCTCCAACAGGAATGTTGCCAAAGTTCTTTTGCGCCTTTTATGCAAGGCGATTTAGGAGATAAGCGGCAAGCAGAGAACGAAATAAAACATACACAGCATGTCAATTTTTGTTGCCATTGTACACGCCAATGTGGTAAAGTAAAAGAGTATATATTTGTATATATATTTATCATTTTGGAGTAGCATTATGGGTGACAATCATAAAATTATAGACGATGATGAAAAAATCATCAATTTGACCAAACTAAACGACAAGAAAGAATCAAAAAAGTCTAACAAGAAGAATAGCAAACAACACGCATCATCAAACAAACACAGTATAAAACCCAAAAAGAAATCCGTTAAACCTGTTGCCATGGAAAGTATGTTGCCAGACAAACAAGTGCAACCTACATGGTACAGTAGTTTCATGCTCGTTCAACCTGATTCGCTCTATCTCTCAGGGGCAAACGAAGACATTTCTATGGACTACTTCTGGAAGATCAAAAACCAGGAAACTGATTTCAAAAAGCACGATATAACACACGAATTTGCTTCTCACAACCTCAAAACAGATATTACACGTGCAACAAATACAGGGAAACATCCCATTGTGAACAACACATTTGCACTCAATTTTGAAAATAAACGGAATATTGCTTTTAACAATCCACTCAAAGCAAACGACGGCTTGTTTAGCAACGGTAAAGGGATGTTGTTAGAAGAAGCTTCCTCAATCGAAAATGCTTCTCTACGTGGTGCCATTAAACTCTTATTAGCAACAAACCCTGGAAGCCTCAAAAATTTATTTTCCATTTCTGGCAACAATATTATCGTCACCCTCTACCACCAGGAAGGTCGATTATTCTTCAAAAAATGGGTGCCCCAAACTTACATGATCTCACCCAATATGATAAGTTCTGATATTAAAACTTATGATAAACAATATACTGCTTGGAGTCAGGATATTGTTGCTCCTGGCGAAGCACTGCTCACCAAAACAGACTATTATGCTGCAGCCGCCTGGACTGCATGCCTCGAAGAAGCTTATGATATAATGTCCTCCCAATACGGCGATTTCGGTCAACACGCAGAAAGCTTTGAGTCAGAAAAACGTTACTCGGCGGATACACAAATTCGTATGTTCATCGGTGCTGATATCAAAAATGATTCTTTCGATATGAGCAAAAAACCGCCTCAGCCTAAACCTGAAGATCTGCCTAAATATAATACTTCTTATAATATCAATGGAGACAAAGACAAACTGGCTCAAATTGATAAAAACATCTTAAACAAAAATTATAATCTAATTAAACTATTAAAATCGCAACATCAAAATAAAAACAAAGAGGTTATGCCAACCATCTTATCCGCAACAATTGATCTTTCCATGCTCACCAGTGATGTTACATCATTATTAAAAGACATCAAAAAACATGCTCACACGAAATTAAAACAATTAATCATGGATAGAGGTTTGGGCACCATAAATTCCTCCATTGAGGAAGAAAATCGCTTTTTCGAAATCGAAAATATCACAAACCGTCTCATCGCTGCTCAGGACCTCGGTCAAATGCTTAATACAAATGATGATCTCCTCACTGAGTTCAAAACACTTTGTGATGATCCTCACAGTGTGACTGGAAAACCTGCCGGTATGTGGCAACGCGCAATCTCTAAACTCGAGTTGATTAAAGCAAATTATAGAGATTGGTGGAATCTACCTAAAGGAAAAAAACAACATTCTAATACTTACGTTGTGGAAACAATTCATCCCGTCGGAAACCCCCACCAGTCTTCGGGAATGCCTGATCCAAATCATATCTTGGATCTTGATCTCGATAAAACCATGCTCACGCTCAGCGTCCATAACAAAGGTACAACGGGATATCAAAATAAAAAAGAAAGCCGAATCCAAATGAGTTTGCGAAACTTCCTCGATAATTCAGCCATGATTGCCGCCATCTCTCCTGCAAATGATTGACCAACATAATAATCATTAATCTGTGTACGCTAACACCAGCGTACACAACACTTGTGTTTATGCAGAAATCAAATCTAAATTTGACCACATTTTAATGTATCAACCGACTAAACCAACTTTGTTTTTCTCCAAGCGTTTTGAAATCTGGAATACGATAATCGTAATGATATGCACCTTCCTGATGTTCATCAACAATGGGATAATTGTACCATTGTTCGACACACTGATAGCCAGTAGGGGCAAATATCAAGATATCAAAACCTATCCGACTTAAAAACGCCACTTGAATCGCATCTTGGATCGTGCCAAGAGCTTCAGTAGTATGAAGAATAATAAGCTTTGGAGACTTACGTGTAAAATCAAATTGTTGAATACGTTGGCAAATAGCACGATTGAGGCTCATAGCCGTTGCAACAATAATTTGTTCTACGTGAGCGACATTTCGGATAATCTTTAATTCTAAAATTTCCTGAAGGCAGTTAAGCATATGTTCCTGCATATCGCTTCGAAGAAGATTGTAATTATAATATCGACTCGTTTTAATTTGCTCTTTGAGAAGCTTGCCATTTTTATAAAAATCAGCCATTCCCTGCGCTGCTGAAGAAAGACTCGCAAAAGGAAGCTTAGGAATAAGTATCGTTTCAGGCGTCAAATACTTCTTTACATAAAGCCAATAATCTTCCTCTTTATCTTGACTCACACCACTTATCTTGGAAAATAAAACGGGCATATTAACGACACCTTGAGAAATTTCAGCGTTTGGACGTTCAAGGATTTCCTGGTGCCATATCTCCTCAATTTCATAAAGTGAAGCTTGAATCGGAAGAACTCTGGCCTTACTAAACTGTTGATGACGATACACCCCCATATCCATACTATCAAGATCTCGTTCTGCCTGATAACACTCTGTCGCAACATGAATAATTCTGGCATTTTTAGGAAATGTACTTAGTTCTAATGATTCGAGACTCATTTCTGTTTTAAGTCTGCTATCCTCAATGAGACACATATCATTAAGATTTGGTTGAATGATAAGAACATCAACAGGCATATATGCTAACATTCTCAAGAAAAGAACATCTCTTTCCTTACTACCATTTCCAAAATAAATAAAGCATGGCACTGCAGGTGCTTTCCATCCGCGGAATAATTCGCCTTGCCATTTTCTAAACCAACATAGCAAATATATCGCTATTGAAGCTAACTTGGCTATTGTTGTATTATCCTTTTTGGATTCTTCAAGTATAATGGCACCAAATGCTCGGACTGCATATTTGGCCAGTTCTTGAGAAATACCAAGCGTAAAATTAACCATAAGGTCACGAATCATATCTTCTACAAAGCGATAATTTCCCCTTTTAATTTTAGATATTTCCTCGGGCGTTGGATTAGGAAGACCATTTTCAACAATAACAACCTGTCGTCCAGACGAATTCAATTGTTGATAAAATTGATAAAGATCATTCTCATACGTGGAGAGATCAGGAACACCACATAAGCGATAAAATGCATTACATAATACATCTGATTGCTGGCTTCGAACAGCAGGAAGCGTCAAAATATCTTTCAGCGGCGTTCCAATGGTGAACCACTGATTGGTAAGAAGTTTAAACTGAGGCTCTGGCCCATAGTCAATCGGCTTCGGGCCTCCTGATGATTCCACACGAGAAGATGCAGGAAGGGGTGGAACAGAAGTTTGTGTATCAATTCTGGCTTGTGTACGATTTTGGATTTTTGGCGGAAAATCAACTTGTTTTTTGTCGGTTGTTTTTTGTGAGACATTTCCATAAGATACAGGCTGCATAGACTGTGTTTGTGGAATATCTTTCTGAATCGGTTGTATCTTTTGCGGCGTGTTCAATGACAATTCTGGGGACGATGGCATCTGTCGCTGTACACTGGAACGAACCGCATTAATAACACTTTTAATACAATAATCTTCAGGAAATGCTGTTCCTCCAGGAACATAGAGTTCCTTGCTATACTTTTGATTTGAATCGAGTTGTAAATATAATTGATCACCATGAATTTGAAGAAGAATAATATCACATCCAATCGTATGCAAAATGGAGAGCATTTGCAATTCATAAATAGATATTTCTCCAGAATATAAAATGATAGGAGGCAAGCTGTCTGTAATATGAGAAACAATTTGGGAAAATTTATAAAACAACCAACACATATATTTAATAAATGCATTTTTTAATATATTTATATTTTTTCCAATCTGTTTGAGATCAAACAACATGGTATATATCGCATTAGATAAAATTTTAACTATGTCAATGGTAAGTCTTGGCAACCATTTCGAAATCGCACGTTCAATAAAACTTATGTTTAAATCAAATTCATCTCCAATCATTTCCTGATAGTATGTAATTTGACGAACATCAGGAGCAACAAGTTTTCCATCAATAAGTACACCCAATTTCCGTACTCTTTCAACTACTTGTCGAAGCAACTGTTCAACTTGTATGCTATACGCATTGATGCGCAGGAAATAGACATTCTTCTCAGGCCTATCTGCGCGGTTTTCCATAATATCTGTAAGTTGATTCAATCCTGTGCGTTTCATTGAAAACTCTATTCTGGTAATGTCAAATAACGCTTTCAAAAAGCGGAAGTGACTTAACTGACAAATTAGAAACTATGTTGATCACCTAATCCTAGATTAAAATAACAAAAAGCGGAAAATCCTAAGATTTTCCGCTATTCAGTATATGTTGAAAATGATTTCAAACATCTACACCATAGTTTTTGCATAGCGCTTCAAGGCCACCGCTAAATCCCGATCCAACTGCGTTGAATTTCCAAGCACCATTATGTCTATAGATCTCACAAACAACAAGGGCTGTTTCAATCGAGAAATCTTCGGCAAGATCGAAACGTAACTCTTCACGACCAACGAAATCATCGCTGTTTTCAGTACGGGCAACACGAACATAAGCATTGTTGACCTGACCGAAATTCTGTCTACGTTCCTCAGCATCATAAATGGTAACCGTAATCGCAATTTTTTGAATATCCGCAGGAATCTTTGTAAAATCAATTAAAATGACTTCATCATCCCCACTGCCTTCACCCGTCCGGTTATCGCCAGTATGCGTAACTGAACCATCCGGACTCTTGAGATTACCATAAAATATAAAATCTTCATCGCAACGAACGCGACCATTGCTGCCTAGCATAAAAACACAAGCATCAAGATCAAATCCATCACTACCTGAATAACCATTCGTATCCCAACCAAGACCTATGAGCGCATGCTGCATGCCTTTGTCAAGCGAAACACGCTGGCCTTTTTGAAGTTTAACAGCCATACCTATCCTTCACAATTGAGACGCAGGTCATCAGCTAAAACGCTGAACTAACTGCATAAGTGAATCATCCGTCGTGCCCTGTCCAACGGCATTGAATTTCCAACCACCATCTTTGCGATAGACTTCACCGAAGATCATCGCGGTCTGACCACTATAATTTTCAGAGAGATCAAATCTGCACAGCTCGACACGTGTATCATTATCAATAATGCGAATGAAACAATTTTGGATCATACCAAAATGCTGATTTCGCTCTTGAGCCTTAAAAATATTGACGACAAAAACAAGTTTATCGTATTCCGCAGGAATGTCCATGAGCTTAACATTGATTTGCTCATCATCACCGTCGCCTGCACCCGTCAAATTATCACCCATGTGATAAATTGCACCGCTTTTATGCTTGCGATTTCTATAATATACAACGTCGCTATTGTCCTTGACTTTGCCTTCTTTACATAACAAAACTGAAGCATCACAGTCTATATCGGGAGGAGCCGGCTGCGACGCAAAAATACCTAAAAAACCACTCTTTTTCGGTGGGACAATTACATCCCAACCTAAACCAACGGTGACATTTTTAAGCGTTTCTCCATCGTTTTTGCGTAAATCAACGCGTTGACCCTTTTTCAGACTTACGGCCATTTTTTCTCTCCATCAAACATTAACGCCAAAGTTCGTACAGAGAGCTTCAAGTCCACCCTGAAAACCACTTCCAACTGCATTAAACTTCCATTCGCCATTGTGGCGATACAATTCGCCTAAGACAAGTGCCGTTTCAATAGAGAAATCTTCACCAAGATCAAAACGAACAATTTCCTGATTGCTATTCTGATCCAAAACTCTAATATAGGCATTATTCACCATACCAAAGTTCTGACGACGTGTCTCAGCATCATATATTGTTACAACAAAAGCTATTTTTTCTATATTAGATGGGACAAGCGATAAATTAACAATAAGTTGCTCATCATCGCCATCACCAGCACCAGAGCGGTTATCTCCTGTCGATTCTATGCAACTTGAATGGTGCTTCTGGTTACCATAAAAAATAAAATCTGCATCTGATGTAACGCGGCCATTGGCACCTAGCAAAAATGCAGAAGCATCCAAATCGAATTCCTCGCTACCATCATAACGATTAACATCCCAACCCAAACCAATCATAAGTTTAGTCAAACCAGGATTGCCTTTCGTGAGATCAACTTTTTGTCCTTTGCGAAGGTTTACTGCCATACTGTGTCTCCCATGTGCAAACACCATAGACTTAATGCCTATGGCCTTATTTTCATGTTACCTTGAACGAAAAATCCTGTCAACAGATATGATACAGCCGTATTAATGACATTAATAGAGAATACATTTATGAAAATCTATTATTAATCATACATTTTGTTACAGATTGTATAATCTTTGTTACACATTCCCTATCGCCTGCAACGCGGTTCATCTTCAGGACAGATAAAACGAATATGCGCATGATTCTTATGACCAGGCCAATGTTGAAATATAGCTGATGATGAGTGTTTGCGCTTCGGTATCGAAAAAATCGCTTCCATTTGAACAGAATTGAGTTCTTCTTTAGCAATTTGATAGAGCTGCTTCTGAACCGATATATCAAGATAAATCACCTTGACTTCACCCGTTTGAATGATGGACTTCAAAACATACCAGGTCTTCTCAGCATCAACATTGGAACTCGACGCACGCGTAAAATGTTCTGGATGACGCGCGTCCGGAGCAACCGTATGCACAAAACCAATATCTACATCACGACCCGAGGTGTGGGATGCATGAGGCGTGATCTTGCCTCCGCGGCGTTTTGAAAAATCACCAACATTCACACGTGGTGCACCCGGATACTTGTCTGCATAAGCCTTAAATCCCGCCATGAGACTCGTGATCGTATTTTCTGTCGCCCATGAACGCGAACGCTCGGTGCGAAGAAAATAGCCTGATGTCTCATCCCCTTCAGGCATCAACCAACCATTAAGAAGACGACCACGGTTGGTTGAACCCACTGAATAAGGAAGTGGCGTATAGTCTGATCGACGAAGAACGAGCAATCGTGTACCAGGTTCAAGAACTGTCGTATCTTCATAACCTGGATTCAAGCTGTGAAGCGTATTCGCCGGAATGCCCCACATTGATGCCTGGCGCGTAAAAACACGCGACTCACTCACCGTATAATAGACTTCATAAGGATATTGCGCACGTTCAAGACGCGGCAAAAAGGCCGATTGCTGTAAAGATTCTAAATGCGAAGTTGCTCCAACAACTTCACCTAAAACCGCACCTTCTACTAAGTGCTGTGTCGTTGCGTTTAATCGCGCTTTCCATGCGGCTGTGGCTGTCTCTGATCTGTCCTCGCTTTCCTTGGATTCCATTTGAACAGAGAGATCTGTAGACGTCTGTCGTGTCATACCAAAGGATATCGGCACATCCCTGACATTGGTATCCGCATAAGCTTCTTTCATATCCATGGCAAAATGTACCATGACATAACAAGCAAATACGCTCGATATTACCAATGTTGCTAGGATACCTATCCGGTACAATGACAATAGCTTCATTCTCTGGCCCAACCATAAATTGCGTTAATTCCCCCAAGAATACGATCAGACATTGAACGAATTTTTTATTTTGTTCAACAAGTTTTTGCCTCGAACGAGACACACAAAACCGTTAAAAGCAAATTTCCGGAGTTTTTGAGAAACCGTTGGCCTTCACCATCCACGTCATGCCTTGTCCCAACGGAATACACGACAACAGCTCTATAGCTTCTTCAGGGATGACTTAACGCCCAAAAACGACTTTGCACATACCACTCGTTTTGGAAATGACACTTACTGCATCATCTCCGCATTTCTAAGACATCGTTCCCCTAAGTCAGACTTTGGTGAAAGCTCCTGACAACGCTTGAAATACTTATACGCCTTCGCATTCTCACCATGTGACGCATGGATCATACCCAGATGAAGATGCGGTTCAGGATAATTGGGACAATTCTCTATGGCAGACAAATAATTTTTATGCGCAGCTTCCTCTCGCCCCATTTCCTCCTGAATAATACCCATGTTATTCAATCCAAGGCAGAATTTTGGATTCAAAAAAACAGACATTTCAGTCTGCTCAAGCGCTTCCGGAAGCATCCCCATCTTGTAATAAGCCCATCCCAGATTGCCAAAAGCAAGCCATGGCGAAGTATAAAGTGGTGATTTGGAAAGCTCTTGAAAAATCACTGCTGCATCTTCCCAACGCTCTTGAAACATATAGGCTGCACCAAGATTATTC
The DNA here is from genome assembly GCA_017421975.1 of Pseudomonadota bacterium. Taxonomy (GTDB): domain Bacteria; phylum Myxococcota_A; class Bradymonadia; order UBA4248; family UBA4248; genus RGIG464. The sequence goes on along the minus strand of JAFOHE010000132.1, from coordinate 1,036 downwards.
TTGCAATTAAGCATGTTGGGATTCGTTGCCAACGCTCGCTTAAAATGAGTAACAGCCTCATCATACTGACGCCTTCCCATGCGTATAAAGCCCATCAAATGATTTGCTTCCGCATGATCAGGATCACTCGCCAATACCAACGCTAAAGAACGTATCGCCTGTGACGTTTCACCAGCATTGAAATAATTCACAGCCATCTCATAATCGAGATTGATCTGTTTCTTTGTCTCTGTTTCTTTTTTCGACGCGGCACAACCAAATGTAAGCAAACAGACAAGGAACACTAAAAACAGATTTCTGATTCTCATGGATACTGAGCGAAGCGATTGACCGGGCTGCGCATGACCGGAACGATCTCTGTCGTGATTTCTCAGAACAGAGCGACGATATTTTTTAACACAGTGCGATCGGCTGCCGAAAGCTTGATCCCTTTCTTGGCCGAAGAAGAAACAAAAAGCTGTGTCTGGAAATCTCCAACACAAGGTGTCTTATCGTCGATTGCCATCTGAAGTGGCAACTTTTTCAGGATACCCTGATAACGATGAGATGAGCGAAGAACAGGCTGAAATACAACATTCTGTGCCTTGAATGAGGTAAAAATTTCTTTTTCAATCTGATTCGCTGATGTCAAACGAATATTATCTGGCTCACATTGCCAAGTATGACAAAGAACACCCGCACGGTTAAAAAGGCTCACATAATAATGCAAGGCACCGGAGATATCATAGCTCGTAAACAAGATAACAATACCACTAAACAGTTCGGTATCTTCGATATCCAATTGCTCAACATCTGCATACCAAAGAGCTACAATGCGTTTCTGAGAACACGGGATATCCGTTTCAACGGTTTCAAACGAAATTTGCTGTTCCATATCATTCAAAAAAAGCGTGTGATACGAAAAAAGCCGACGTTTATATATCTTGCCAAAACCAAACAGGTTCTTAAGCTCATATATATACGCCGGCCTGAAAGCCAAGAAGAAGAAACACGATCGAAGTGCGTATGACCACGCGATATATCAAATATATCCGTT
>JAFOHE010000131.1 GCA_017421975.1 Pseudomonadota bacterium | reverse complement strand
TCAAGGATAGGCAAAATGGCAATATGACCCGTTTCATAATTGAGCGTTGGCGAAATGATTTCTAATATTTTTTTACAGACAATGCTGTTGAGGAACCCTGCATGTATGTAGAGATCCAGATCATTTTTGAAGAAGATGCTGCAACCTGAAACATCATAAAGGAAGCCACGTGGAAAGTATCGAAATGCAACGCTTCCACTTGATATTTTTGACCAACTTAGGCATGGTCTAAAATAGGTATCCTGGTTTTTGACGACATAATCTGGTGTTTTGAGATAAGGATATTTTGTTAAAACATCTTGTTTGATTGACTGACCGTCATTTTGATAATTGACAATATAATTCTGGTTGCCATACCATTTACGATAAGCGCCACCTTTATTGTATGGGAACCATTTGAATTGGCTATGGATTGCCGTTTGTTTGTCGAGGCCGAAGCCGATGTGCGTCAGATTCACCTCAAACCAATATCGGAGGTACTTGTGATTATCAGTTGTGGCCATACCCTGACGCGGTGAAGCTAAATTATTTAAGGTGCGTCCGTTTTGAAAAGCGTCTAGAATGTGGGGGGATGTCCAATAACCAATGGGGGAGCCTGGCAGACAATTGAAATGGGTGGAAGGAACGCGATAGATATAGGTGCAGGCAGGATCATGGATGGCTTCAGAAAGCTTTTGGTTTTGCAAATCCATGCTGCCTGGAAAATCTTCGAGTCTAAAGTAAGTACCAGTTTTATTCATGCAATTTGTCTGAATGACAAAGGCGCACACATCAACTGTAGCTTCGCTGTAAAAAGCCCCTTTTGCCATTTGAACGAGCGTTGTAATTGAATGAGCCTTGAGAATATTGCGTCGCAGTTTTTCGTAGCTTTTAATAAACATCCACACATTTGGCGTCATGAGGCCTGCATAACCTAATGGTATGCAAAAAAGTGTACAACGATAAATAAAAATGCTGAATAGATCGCCTGAATAGTCTTTATAGTTTTTCTGAATATATGTTTTAAGTGAAGCATCATATTTATTGAGATAAGGAGGATTTGTGATAACAACCGTGTACTTGAGTGATAAAAGATGTAAAGCATTGACGATCGTGTTGAGTGTGAAGTACTGATGTTGATAGATAGACTTTGTCAGTGCAGAGCACTCGGCCAAGCGCTTTTCAACGCTATCGAGATCAAGCGCGGGACATTGGAGCATTGAGCCGTATTCCTGGGCATTGTCCATAAGGGCAACAATCTGGTCGATTTGCGTTTTCAGGTGAAGGTCTGAGCCACAAAAGTCATTTAAAAAGTTATTCTCCAAAGCGTGGCTGTCTGTGATTTGATAGATTTGCGGTTGTATGCCGCGCCTGAGGAAACGCTTGTCGTACTGGCAACCTTTCATCATAATCGAAAAACAGGCAAGCTGGACGGCTCTTCGGTCAATATCTAGACCGTAGATATTGTTTTGAATGATGCATGCAATGGCTTCTCTGTCAGAGTAACCGTATTCTCGATAGATCATCATTAAAACGTCAATGGCATAGACGAGAAAGTGGCCTGAACCAACGCACGGATCAAAGACGGTAAGCGTTTTTGGCGTGATTTCGTCACTGGAATGGGGCTGCGCGTGATTGGATATATAGTATTTGAGATGCTTTGCGATCGTGCTTTGTGGGTGATGTTCGATCCAATATCGTCCGATGGTATTATCCGTGATGTAACGGACGACCCAATCGGGCGTAAAGAGTTGTGTTGCAGCCGGTATGTCGTCTTTTTGGATATATTTTCCGTGGAGAGGATCAATGACGGCTTCGCGTTTTTCGGTAATGTAATATTGGTATAACCATCCCGTGATCTGCACTGAATCTTTCCATTCGTCAATGGGGATCATGGAGAGCATTTTATCGATGAACGATCCTGAACGAAGAAGGTGGTCTGGGAAGAGGAGTTCCGCGTAATCTTCAATTTTGGAAAAAACGCTGGGCAAGAGTGGTTCCAGGGCTTTGCATTGAATGAGGATAAGGTATTTATAGAGTTCCTCTGTGTGGTTGTTTTCGATGAGCCCGTAAACACGGGCCATATCGATGTTGTCGAAGCGCATTTCGAGTTCTGTGGCTTCGGTGAGAATTTGTGGATGAAAGGCGTTATTTTCATCTGAGAAGATGCGCGTTTTTTGTGGCAGGAAGCCGTTGACCTCCATAAAACGGAGTGCGCAAAAGCGATTGAACCATGTAAAGGCGACCTCTTCGAGGGTTTGTTCGTAGCCGATGTCCTGGATACAGGTAAGGAGGGCGCGTCTTTGTCGGATTTCAGTGTCGGATAAGGTATGTCCGACTGCATCGACGCTGACATCTCGTTCGGTAGTTTGATCAGAGATACCGTAGCGTTCGGCACGCGTGCGAACGCGTTTGAGAAGTTCAGTTCTTGCCCAAATGGCGAATTTTTTGATTGCAGTTTTATCCATAGATAGCGTTAAAATTGAGTAAGACGAGGAATGAATGCATGTCATGCATTGGTGTTACCCCACATAACTAAGTGGCGGTACGCATGGTTGCGTTTTAGGTTTTATGATCATGACGCCATCCGCGCATTGCGGTTATCCCGCGCAGCAAAAACGAGTGGTGAGGAACGGGGAAAGGTGTGTGCGGAGAAATGCCGTCACTCGTTCCCCGTAATTGCAGGCGAACTTGGTAATACACCCTGTGTGGTAAAATAAAACTTTTGGGGAGAGGGATAAATCCAAAATGATTTTGGATACGTGCTGTTCCGTAGGTTGGAAATAAAAATACAATTTATTTGCTCATATAAATTGTGTAAAAAAATACATTTTATGTGAACATTTGTATTTTTTGCTTAACAAAGTAGCCTTGCCTGGCATTATTTTAATTTAATGAGGGGCAGTATTTATACCTACATGTAGGTATAAATACTGCCCCCCTAATAGGGTTATGCCAAAGATTGTGGGAATGTTACGGTTATTTTTAGCGTGTTCAGGTAAAAATGTGGTATTTTTTGCTTTTGTTCATGTAATTTATCAGGCAACAGAGCATCGTTAGTTTGACTGTAGGTTATGAGGGCACAGCGTTATGGGGTCGATTGATTGTGTCATGCAGAAGACATGGCGTAATGGTGCAGAATTGATAGCGTAGCTTGTGTAGCCATGTAAAGCAAGCGACGTGGAAGGGGGAAAGTGGAGGAATTACGATGAAAAACGGGAAAAAAAGCATTTTTTGAAAAAACTTCTTGACGAAGGGGGGACGAGCGCGTATAAGCCTGCACTCGCCGACGGGGCAAATGCTCCGATGGCACTGATGAAAACCGAAGAAGAGAAAGAAACACAAAGCAATCGTAAAGATTGCAGCAGAAGTGCGAGC
>JAFOHE010000130.1 GCA_017421975.1 Pseudomonadota bacterium | reverse complement strand
TATCGCACTCCTCTTTAGTTTCATCTTCGCGTTCACAGGCCTAATCCCCATGATGTTTGCATGCATTTTGAGCATGATTCCAATCGGAGCTGGCTTGGCCTATGCTCACCACAGAAAAAAATACCTGTTCAAGCACGGTCTTGTATCTCCCGAGCTTAAGCGTATGTTTCACTTCGACATGGATGCAACAAAAGTTTTTCGGCGTGCCTTCTCCTTGAGACGCATCATCGAACAATTACAGATCAATCGCCGATGGACCAGTATGACATCCTCGGATAACGTTTTGGGTGTCGTGAACAATTTACCCTTCTACTTTTCCGATTTTAAGCTCACGCACTCCACAGGAGGAAAAAATTCAAAGACAATCATCGATTTTAAGGGACAAATCATCTTTCTTCCTGTGTTCCAAACATATACAAGATACTATACCATTACACGCCTCGGTAACGAGGTCAACATCAATACGATTAATGCCAAATCCAACACATCTTACTTATTGAAACTCCTGTTCGGAACAGCGAGGGGGGAAATGGCTACTTCAACCATCGATGGCGTTTGCTCGAACGGTACCTCGCTCAAAGACTATTATTTCAAATTTTGTGATACCAATCTCCTATTCACCAAAGATTTCGAAAAACTACGCAATGCCTTCTCATCGCCACTGTTTCAGACCTTAACGACAAACGAAATTGACGTCTATGATTTCGATGGGCAATTGAATACAGCATTTTGCGATGCCCTATGCCAATTCACCGCAAACTATAGGCAACGTTTCAAAATATTCATTATGAAAAACATCATGATCATTCTTCTCGAAAATCATTTGGATCCCTTCGAAATCAGAAAGGATGACCATAAGATTGACCCACATACCGTCAGACAAAGACTCAATCATGAAGCAATCTGGCTCAAATCACTCATTTATCCTTTTGCAACAATGAGTAACACCTCATCAGGTTTCGGCTCAAATCATCTATAAACATCAAAATAGGGGTTAGCTTGAATGTTAGCCCCTATTTCATTCTTACTGCTTATCATGGGACTTAATTTACAGATGTATCTTCTGAACTCATCCACATAAGGCATACATTGAACGTGTCACCTTTAACATTGTTATTCTACCGCTTTCAACATGGGTTAAGGCAGCCTGAATTTGTCCATTCATCACCACAAATCCAACGGCGTCCATTTGAGCCAGCCCGATGAAAGCCTGTATGAAAACTGAGAATCAAGCTTTAAGGTACTCTCCCCCTCCTCCAGAAGCTTCGGCATTGTCATGCGATTAATGGCGTCGATCAAAAAACCGTATTTCAGTTCCAATTGATCTTGCGTACAAACAAAAAACGGTTCAGTGGGTGATCGATAAGGCAGGTGCGTCAAAAAATAAGCCATGTCCACCGACAAATCTGGTGCCAACAGCTCCTGAATCACATAAGGTTCCTGTTCAAACGCCGCACAAAGCGAAATCACATTATCCATGACGCCGTAAGGCACGGTTGTCCATGACAACAGGCTCTGTGTGGTATCACAATCCACGGTTTGCGCACGGTCAACAACCTCACGAAGCTGATAAGCTTTCTCAAAAGCGCTTTTGAGATATTTCATACAACGCTCAAAATGTACCCGATTGACAGCATAGCCCGCGCCGTCGGTATTCGGTAATCCCACAACCGCATTCAAATAAGCCGCATTGGACTCACAGTCCTTATCTTCAAATGTGTCACGAATCCCAAACTGCGTGTCATAATGCCCGGAGATCTCTGAAACAAATAGGATTCCCTCAATCAAGGCTGCCAATAAAAAAGCATCCGCCGGATGAATGCCGAGTGTTTTGTGATCAAAAACGTCGTCAAGCGTATATGCTTCATCCCATTGCGAAGCACTCAACGCCAACAACTCCGCCGCCAGGGACAAACGCGTTTTATGATGTTCAATCACAGAAAACACCGTATGCCATGTCAGTGCTGCATCTATGCCTGATACCAGGGAACACGATTCATCCAAACACGATTCTGTATTTGAAAATACAATATCACGTAAAAAAAGTGGTTCGCAATCGTCGGTTGGTGATTCTGTATTACCTTTGTCGGTATCTGCGGAATCTTCCCGCGCCTTCCATTCTAAGCATAAAGATGTCACATCACGAGAGGCCCCCAACTTTATCAATACATCTCGCACATCGGGGGCATTGAGAACATCAAGAATCGTTGCAACACCATAGCCAAACGTCACATCTGAATGATGATCCAAAACGCGGTAAGCGCTTTCAAAATGCCTCACAGCCAAAGAAAAATCACATGCGAGCAAAGCATCTCTTCCGGCATACGCCTCATCGCGTGCTTCCAAAGCTGCACAGGAAATATGTAAAATGGCAATCAGCACTACCCACACAATGATGGCATACTGACGAACAACGTATTTTACCTTCAATCCCCAATGCATGACTTATGCTATTCCTCCAACTCCCATTCCATTGAATATAGCATTTTAACATTTCAATATGACTTTTAACAGAGGCATAACCCAACAAAAAAGCCGCGTATTGCGTGAGCAATAGCGGCTTTGGGCGAAGCGTATTTTCGGGCAAAGCCCGAAAATAGCGAAGCCACAAAAAAAAGCCGCGTATTGCGTGAGCAATAGCGGCTTTGGGCGAAGCGTATCCTTTGGCTAAAAGCCAAAGGATAGCGCAGCCTATCCCTTAACAGAACCAGCAGTAAGGCCACCGACGAGGTTTTTCTGAAGGGCAAAGAAGAGCGCCATAATAGGAATGGAGACGAGGATCGCACCAGCAGCGAAGTAACCGTATTCGACGGACTGTGCGCCGACGTATTGTTTGAGAGCAACTGGAAGCGTGTAATTAATTTCGTTGTTCATGAATGTGGCGGCGAGGATGAATTCGTTCCAGGCGGTCATGAAGCTGAAGAGCGCGGTAATGGCAATCGCCGGTCTTGCCAGAGGCAGAACAACAGTCCAGAAGATCTTAAAGCGCGACGCGCCGTCCACAATCGCGGCTTCTTCGAGTTCTTTGGGGATCGTGTCGAAATAGCCTTTGAGGTTCCAAACGCAGAAAGGCAATGCCGAAACACTGTAGACGAGGACAAGACCAAGAACGTTATCGGTGAGGCCAAGTTTGCCGAGGATGATGTAGAGAGGGATCATCATGACAACGCCGGGGAACATCTGCGTGACGAGAAATGCGTTGAGCCCCATTTCGCGTCCGACGAATTTGAGGCGTGCGAAACCGTAAGCGGCGGTACAAGCAAGGAGAACGCCGATCACAGTCGTGATGGCAGAAACGATGACAGAATTCCAAAGCTGATGAAAGAAGAGGTAATCGCCATTTTGATTGGTTTTAAAAATCACGTGGCTGAAATTGTCGAGTGTAACCATACTCCAACTCCCGCCAACAGAAGCCAATTCGTTCGGCGTCAGAGCCATTTTGACAACCCAGACGACTGGATAAAGCACGGCGACGCAGACGAGGATGAGAATGAGGTTGTAGACGATCTGTTTGATAATCCGATCTTTCTTATTGAGGCCGACGGATTCTTCGACCCATTCCTGTTTCTTGGCCATTATTTTGCCTCCGCAGTGGAATCTTTCAGGACGAGCTGGGTAAGTTTTGAATAAAGGACAAGGATGACGAACACGACCATGGCGTATGCGGCGGCATAGCCGTACTGATACTGACGTTCGAAGGCCCATTTGTAAGCTTCGGACACGAGGATTTCAGTGGAGCCGTCTGGTGAACCCTTGCTGACGAGGTAGATGATATTGAAGGCGTTGAACGTCCAAATCGATCCGAGTACGACGGAAGGCATGAGCGCAGGCTTGAGGAGCGGGAACGTGACGTGACGGAAACGCTGCCAAGCTGTAGCACCGTCGACGGCGGCCGCATCTTCGAGGTCACGCGGGATCGCCTGGAGCGCGCCAAGGGTCACGACCATCATGAACGGGAAGCCGAGCCATGTGTTTGTCGTCAGGTTTGCAGCGAACGATGTGAGAAATTCATCGTACCAAGCGATGGGCGTAAGACCGACCGATTTGAGCAAACCATTGATGGCACCGAAGTTATGGTCAAACATACCACGCCAGATCAAAGCCGTAATGTAGTTCGGCATCGCCCAGGGTACGATGAGAAGCACGCGGTAAATGCCCTTGAGTTTAAGCCACGGCTCGCGAAGGAGCAGGGCGAGGCACATACCGATACCAACATGGAGCGCCACGTTCGTTATCGTCCAAAGTACCGTCACGACAAAGGTGAAGTAAATGGACATCGAATCGATGAACGACGCCTGATCCGAGGAGAAGAGACGAATGAAGTTCTGAAGGCCAACGTACGTAAATTCGCCATTTTCGTAGGAAAAGAACGAGAGGAACGCACCAATAATAAACGGCAAAAATACAAGAACAATCATGCCGATGACGGCCGGTGCCACAAATACAGCGGCAATTTTGTTATCCGTGTATTCAACATGTGAAGCCTTGTGTTTCTTGTAGGCCCGAATGCCCAGGATGCAGAGAATCGCAATCATGCCAAGGATGACCGTGGCAAGAACCCACGGATTACCTTCTTCAACTGGAGGCGGCTTGAGCACCGATACACGGCTCTGCGCTTCAGCAAGCGCACTGACAGCATCGATGTTCTTGTTATTGCCCTGAACACTCGAAAGCCAATAGAAAACAGCACCGGACAAGATGAAGGATGCAACCGCACCGATAATGTGATTCCGATGTTTTTCCGGCGTCGTGACGCTAGGGTTTGTGGCCTTTGCAATAAAGACAAAACCCGCAACGACAAGCGAAAGAAACAGGAAAAGAAGATAAGGTGTCTCGCCCGATGGACCACCAAAGAGAGATTTCTGGAGCGCTTGCTGCATCGATGCCCAGAGCGATCCCATTTCAGGTCGATTGCTGGAAGGTTGGGCATGATCAAGCTGAGCAAGAAATACTGGTGCAACTTCCTTAATAAAAGCCGTACTCGGGTCAGGATCTTTGGCAAGCTGATCATACGCTGCTTTAAATGCAACCATCTGTTTGCCCTTGATCATGCGCTTATACGCACCATCTGAAGCAATGTATTTCATCAACTTGATGGTCGCTGCTCGCCGCGCTTCCTCGGCCTGCTTCGCTTCGACATAACCCTTATCCGTTTCTTTCATTTTGGAAAGCGCAATGCTCGATTTCGTTGAGCGTGCCATATAAATGCCTTCGGCTGTCACGTATGGCGTACCATAAGCATTGGCAGGGGCTCCCGGTTCGGTAATCTTGGGAAGCGTCACAACGCCATATTGCAGGCTCGCATTGCTATTCTGTTCTGGAAGTTCCGCCATAAACCACGGCCCATTGATGACCATGTCGGCTGTCCCTTCGAGAAACAGCGCTTTGATACGTGCACCATCGATACCGCTCGGAATGTACTGATTCAGTTTTTTCGCAAACTCAATCGATTTGGCATTACCATCATTCTTAAGCTCAATCTGGCCATTATCGTCAAATAAGCGTCCACCAAATCCATTGAGCCAAACACTGTGGAAGAATAGATTCGTATTCTCATAAACCATTCCATAGTGCTGTTTGCACGTCGTATCGACCACGTTACAGGACATCACCGTGTTTTTGCTCAAATACTCAAGCAGCTCATCTGTCGTTTTGGGCGGCTGGGAAACCAGTTTCTTATTATAAAAGAGAACAGGGCTCTTATACGTCAGTGGAATGGCGAAAATGCCTTCTTTCGCATTTCCATCAGTGCTTTTCATCGTGTAGCGAAGCGCTTTGATCGTCGTCTCATGATAGACGCCAAGCTCACTCTCGCTGATATACGGTGTCAAATCAGCAATGATCTTATTGTCCGCCCAGTTACCGATGACATCGTGTGCCGTAATAAACGCATCCGGACCACTGCCCTGGGGAACGCCCGTAAAAACCTTGTTGGCAAACGTCTCGTCAGGTACTTGAAGCACAGAGACGTGAATGTTGGGATTGGCTTTTTCAAAGTCCAAAACAACATCCTGAAGCGCAGACGCTTCATTCCCTCGATAGGCGTGCCACAAATCGAGCGTGATGTCCTGGGCACTCGCTGAAAGCGGAAAAAGACACAATAACGCAACAAGGCTGAATATCCCCGATGCGATGCGACTTCCCCATCCGCCTTTTTCAAAAAGTCGTGTCAAATTCATCATTTTCTCCTCTTCTGCTTAGTCTTCTTTAGAATCGGAATCTTCTTTAGAATCAGAAACAGAGGCAATGACTTCATTCAAGGACGTAAAATGGGGTTCACATTCAGCCTTGGCACCTTCGACAACTGACGCGTCTTTATTATTCAAACCACCGCCATGCGCTATCGCCGTGCCATGTTCGTCAAGATCAAACAGGTGAACGACTTCAGGCGCAATATATAACCCCATCTCGTCTTCATCTTTGACGCCGATGAGTTTCTGCGCTTCCGCAACAGCCAAAAACGGATGTTCGCCCAACTTGTAGTGTACGTGACATTCCCAACCAAGTGTCTCAATCACATCCACTTTTACCTGGACATTCGCCGGATGGGCTTTGTCCGCCAAAATGACATCCTGCGGGCGTATGCCAAGGCAGACTTTCTGGCCATCCTTTACGGCATCCGCGCATTCTTTCGTCAGGGCAATCGAATGTTTACCGTCAATGACGACGCTCTTTTTGCCCTCTTTTTCAACGATCTCCGCATCGATAAAGTTCATTGACGGACTGCCGATAAAACCTGCCACAAACTTGTTCACTGGACGCTGGAAAAGCTCAAGCGGCGAACCCACCTGCTGCAAATATCCCGCATTCTTCGTCCCGTTTTCTTTATCTCGTCCGCTCAACACTGCTATGCGATCCGCCAAAGTCATCGCTTCAACCTGGTCGTGCGTGACATAGATGATCGTCGTCTTGAGTTTCTTGTGAAGACGACGAATCTCCACGCGCATCTGCGTTCTAAGCGCCGCATCCAGGTTCGATAGCGGTTCGTCAAAAAGAAAAACCTTCGGACGGCGGACAATTGCACGCCCCATCGCCACACGCTGGCGCTGACCACCCGAGAGCTGCTTCGGAAGCTTGTCCAGAAAATCATCCAACCCAAGCATACTGCTCGCTTCCGCAACGAGCTTGTCAATTTCATCCTTCGCCATCTTGCGAACTTCAAGACCAAAGGCCATGTTGCGCCGAATCGTCATGTGCGGATAAAGGGCATAGCTCTGAAAAACCATCGCTATATCCCGATCCTTCGGATGAACATCGTTGACAAGCCTGTCACCAATGAAAAGCTCACCTTCCGTGATCGACTCAAGTCCGGCGATCGTCCGCAGAAGCGTCGATTTGCCACAGCCACTCGGACCTACCAATACCAAAAATTCGCCGTCTTTGATGTCAAGATCGATCCCTTTCAGTGTCGGCTCGGCGTTGCCATAGCGTTTCACAATGTGTTTAAGTGTTAGCCCTGCCATGCTTTCTCCTTCATTTTACTGTTGCGGGGAGCTTGCGCTTCGTGCTCTCTGCACACGCGCTTTTACCCTAATCTATCACGTTCACCCCCTCAGGGTTAATCTTTATCCTACTTTATTGCGCCAACTTTTTCATTTTGTCACGCTTTCACCTTAAATACGCCCTTTTCCATGCACTCTATGCGGGGGATGGCTCCCCCTGCGCGCCTATTTTCTTTGCAGGGACGTTCATGGAACGTCCCTGCAAAGAAAATACGCCGCTCCCCCCTCTGCGGGGGCTCTCGCCCCCGCAACGCCCCCTCGCCATAACAAATGTCAAAACAATCCCAACGGGGATCGGCAAAACGACGATTGGCTTGCGAAATGATAACCAAAACATCACATAAACATCGACACATGGCGTGACACCAATTTTCTCAATTTATTTGAATCGCACTGATTTTACTGCTAAACCACTCGAGACGGCCTTGTTGCTTTATCTTTTTTAGATGCCAGGTCATTCATCTACCATAACAATACCACTTTTGGAGTTTCCCATGAAAAAGCTTCTTTCTGTTCTCTGTATGATGTCCTTACTCTTCGTCGCTGGCTGCGGTGACGACGACAACAACGATAACAATAACGGCGATAACAACGGCAGTGCCTCGGGCGATAACAACGGCAGTGCCTCGGGCGATAATAACAACACGGGCTCTGGCGACAACACAGGATCCGGCGACAACACAGGATCCGGCGATAACACGGGCTCTGGCGACAACACCTATAAGCCTGACGAAAATATTCTTCCTGTGCCTTCAACCCAGAACAATACCAAAGGCGCTGCTTGCGATGAAAATTTCGTAGACCACTGTGACGGCGAGAAACTTGTTATCTGCAATTTGGATATCACTGGAGAAGGCAACGTCGAGATCATCGATTGTTACAACGATGACGATTTTCACGGAAAATGCTTTGCCGAGTTAGTAAGCTATAAAACAGATGACGCAGATTATTCCTATAATTATGCCTCGTGCTATGCACCGTGTGAAGCTGGCGACAAAGATATCTCTGTTTGTGGCTATGGCTATTACAATGAAGATACGCTCGACTCCTATTCGTGCATCAACACGAGCAAAGGCAATCTCTGGATGATGATGAACTACGATTTTTGCGGTACGTCCTGTGCAAACGACACCTGTGAAATCAACAAGCCGTGCGGATCCGTCGATGAGTTTGGCACATGTTCTTCAAACAACGCCGTTTTCTGTGACTACGATACCGATGAGGAAAATGAAGTTCTCCACATTGTCACATGTGGTTCTCTTGTTTGTGATGATTCGGATTATGCCGACTGCTATGATCCATCAGATTTAGAAGAATAATAAAAAGATGACGCTAACAAACGTATGATTTTTGCGCATGGATGACGCTTCGTCCACGCATCAGAAAACGTTAATTCCGCGATCATGAAACAAAAGCGAAACAGGTTAACCTGTTTCGCTTTTTTTTACCCATGACCAGCTACCCCCTATTGGTTGCCATTTTCGAGGCACCATTTTGACTTGAAGAACGAGGGGACAGCGGCGTATTTTTTGTAGCGGTGTATTTTTTGTAGAGACGTGTCGCGACACG
>JAFOHE010000129.1 GCA_017421975.1 Pseudomonadota bacterium | reverse complement strand
TATCAAATGGGAAAATAAGAAATGCATACGAAAACAAAATCCTCGTAACATATTCTTGAATCTTGTCATATCGTTTTTGGGACAATCGCTTCATTTCAACTCTTGCTCAACATACGAATGATGGACAACTTTTCTTCCGGTGTCAGTTCTTTTTCATTTCTGGCTATCAATGAATGAATTGTAGCAATATCATCCACCTTAGAATTCGGCTGATCTTGAAAGTAGGAAACATCCACTTCAAGCGCATCTGCAATTTTTCCCAGGGTTTCAACACTTGGTAACCTTTCACCGCTGATGTATCTCGAAACCGTTGCCTCTGTCATCTGGATTTCCTTGGCCAAGTCTCTCTGGGTCATTCCAATCTGCTTTAACCTTAATGACAATTTTTCAGAAATGCTGGTATTCATAATGTTCTCCGAGGTAAGTTATTATCATATTAAGACATGTTAGCTGTTTATTCTAGCCAACACGAACGATGGTAATCACAACTGTCAAGTATGTCAAGTTTCATGTTCACTATTTTTTATGTGCAACCTTTATGGGCGAAATCTCCCTCCGGGATCAGGCCGAAACAGCACTCGCCAAAGCCCTCACCGACAACGGCATCAAATACAAAGTCAATCCCAAGGACGGCGCATTCTACGGCCCCAAAATCAACAACCTCATCCAGGATTCACTCGGCCGCCAAAAAGAACAGGAAACCGGCACCGTCAACCTGCGTTCCTATAAGGATGGCGAGCGCGGCGCAATACCCCCCGCTGACCTCAAGACCGAAATCGTCGATCATATCAAAAACCGCGTCCTCGACGTCAACATGCGCAAACTCAACCTCGATGCCTTCATCAATCCCGAAGATATCAACGCCGAAGAAAAGGAATACTAATAGATATTAATATTTTTGGACGCGGTCTTGCTCGCCAGAGAGACGTGTCGTGACACGTCTCTCTGGCGAGCAAGACCTGCGTTTCGCGGCTATGGCTTGCGCCATACGTCTCACCATGCCTATTGCGGCGGCTGCGTGTTACCTGAAATCGTGCCAGCTGCACTGCCTGTGACAGGATCAATCGTCCCCGTGAATTGAGCTGCAGTGATCGGATGCGTATGCGTTTTGAGCGAGATTGTTCCTGCTTTGACGTCCCCGTTTGAGCTTGTGATGTCTTTTGCCACATCCAGCTTATCATTGAGCGCGGTTGCGCCATCGAGATGGTGAATTTCTTTTTGACCTGAATATTGGCGTCGTAGAAATACCCAAAGTCGGCATCGCCGATGCCCATCATGGCGCAACCAATCCCCGAAACTTCGTCCAGAATCCCCCAGACCGTCGAATCCACGTCGATGTTGGATTGTCCCTGCCGAAGGTGTGGCGGAAGCCATAGCACGCCAATGATGTTCTCATTCATCTGCGATTTGACTTTTGCCTGGACTTTGAAGCCCGCCGCGTCATCGTCGCCCATCAATTCCACAATGGTAAAAAAGCCGATCATCGTATCTCCCTGCATTCGAGCGACATTTGGCCAGCCAACCAGTCAAACATCGGTTCATCCACTAACAAAGCCAGTTCCACATCATCCTTCGGCACGGCAATCTGCGAATGCGATCCGATATTGTCCACAATCGAACCTGAAACCACGACACGCGCCGCCTGATACCGCAAATAAGCCAAAACATGTGCGGCGAAGCCGTCCCCGGCATCTGTCTTGAACACCGAATCGACCTTTGGCACTTCGCCCGACACATCCCCGGCCATGACCTCATGAATGCCGTCACGCCATATCAGCCCGTTCACATCCTCGCTCCGTGTATCGTCATCGACGCTCAGCGTATCAAGTGTGATCTGCGGATCGATAGAGTCAGGTACCCACGCGATGGTCAGCTTGTTACCCTGAATCGACACGAGAAACCCAGCAGACCGCTGCAGGTCTTCAATGGCCTGAATCGGTGTACATTGCATGAGGTAGTAATCGACATGGCCATCGACTTTGATGTTTGCATCCACGCCGATGCTGTTGCAAATATCCCCCAGAATATCGGCAAGGTCGCAGTCCATATAGGTCTTTGTGACCATCTGCGATGCGGCTTCGGGCAAAATCGAACCATCCAGATAAAGCACCGAATCGAGACTCATGGCCTGAATGACGTTGTAAACCACCGTTCCCTGCGGAAGCTCACAGGTCACCGTGGCATATTCCGAAATGATGTCGTTCAAAAAGCCGTCGCGCTCGGGCGTGCGGTTATCCTGGCCGATCATCACCTCAAGCTGAAGCGTCTTCGGCGTGGTGACAAACAGCGATACCGCCGCCGAATCCTGAATCACAAAGTCCTTGCCCTTGCATGAAATGGTCGTTTTGGGCAACTGAATGATCGTGTCCTCATAGCCCATGATCAAAACGCGCTCGCGTGACACCTCTTTGACACAACTCACGCCCGACAGCGTGATGTCTGCTTCCAAAACTGTGATGTCATCGGTGGCAAGGTCAGTCTGATACGTCCGATTGATGTTCGTGAGCGCGAAATTGAGTTCGGGATAGATGGGATAGCCGCCGACCGTGACCGTGCCCTGCGGATTCTCTTTGGATGCGGTGAAGGATTCGAGTAGTTCCACATAATGCCCGAATTCGAGCCCGTAGGCCATCGCCACGCCACGATTTAATGTCACCCGTACAGAAATCTCACTCGCCTCAAAACCGCGCGCAGAGGCAAAATTTCGCGCATGATTGACGGTTCGCGCTCGCTTCGCATACGAGAAGCCCGTGACCAGGCACAAAGGAATCTCAATATCAGCCCAGGCTAGGTATTGCATGGCTTAGCTCCATGGTGCTTTGATGATCGTCGATTGCGTGGCCGCAATGTCGGGAATGATGACCTTTTCGCCCCCCTCAAACATGACCACACCCTCATGTTCGCGGCTGTTGGCCGCACAAATCTGGTCGCACAGGAACTCATCACCCACCGTCTTGTAGGCGATAGAATCCCATGTGTCCCCATGAACTACCGTATAAGTTTTCATTTGGATTCTCCTCAAAAGTCCCCTTGCCCCATTGGGGAAAGGGGATTTAGGGGTTAGAGGCCGAGGCTAGAACGCTCCGCATCTTCGGGTAAAGAACTGATTGTCTGTCATCGCCCGCGTGAAATCACGCGAACGCACGGCCTGTGCGAGGCTCAGTGCCGTCGTTTGGTTGTTGCCCATGTTGAAGGTCTGGTTGACCGTGTTTGCGATGTTTTCCGCCCGCTGTGCCCGCGAATAGTCCAAGGGAATGATCGCCTCCGGCCCTTGCTCACCACAGATGGATGGAAAAGAGGCAACGCCGCCATTGGAAAACCCCATCACGTGATCACTTCCACTGCGTGAAGCAATGATTGCTGCCGTAGAGCCACTTTTGGCAGCATCAATCTGTCGTTGGGTTTGTCTTGCTTTGAATTCTTGATCATCATATTCAAGCCAAAACAAAACCGACTGAATCAGCTTTTGAAATCCAGGCAGAATGGTTCGGCTCATAAATCCAAGGAAGGCATCCAGCGCATCAAATACGGGTTCGAGCAACGGAATAACCGTCTCAAAAAGCGCCATCAATCCTTTCACGATTTTATCGCCTTTCGTTTCCATGAGATGTGCGATGCCTTCAACGACAGGCAAAACCGCAGGAATCAGCTTCATCAGAAGTTGGTTCTTTTTGTCTTCGATTTCGCGCATTTTCATGGCCATCGTTTCGGCACGGCTCATTTCCGGGGCTTTTGTGTCATCCGTTTTGTTCAATGCCGCGCCGATGCTTCCCCAGTCCATGTTGTGAAGCGTGTTTTGCGCCTGTATGCGGTTATTGTCGCCAGAAATATATCTATTCCAGTCATAATCTTGTGCGAATTCAAACACGTTCTTTTTAGAATCCCGCTGTTTTCGTACGAAGCCACGAAAAGCCTTGTCCAGCTCATCCTGACTGTCGAACGCTCCACTGTTCTGAAGCCCGAGATAAATCGTCTGAAGCTCGGTGATGCTTGCGCTGCCAAAATCACTCGTTTTCATATTGGCCATCATTTGCGTCGAAGCCTGAATCTGTTCGTCGCTCGCCCCCGTGGCGTGTTGTATGGCCTTCATGCGATTGGCATACCGTTGGTATTGTACCGGATCGGCCTTTGTTGTCGTTGATGCAAACGCCTGAGACATGCCAGGATACCGAAGTTCAATGGCCGCTGCGGATACCAATTCATCCTTGCTCAGCGATTTGCCCAAAATGCTTTGCACGCGCCCGATGGCATCCACAATTGTGGAGTAATCCGCCCCCGTGCGCACATAGATTTGCCGCAGAATGCCCACGCGCTCATCGGGATTGTCATAACCTTTGATGCGGTTGGCCTGTCGTTCGCGTTCGACCTCTTGATCCGCGCCGCTGGCAACCGCCGACACGCCCGCACCAATCTGTTTGGCAATCCCAATACCTGCACCCGCAACGGCTTTGGCTGTGCGTACCGCACCACCGACCATACCTGTTACGTTGTAAGCTGTTTGAATTGATTTTGCGAACCAAGATTCTGATTTAGTGCTTTTTTCAATGGCTTTTGTCACAGCCTCCTGTTGTTTAACACAGGCCTGTTCTGCCTGTTGTATGGACTTGATGAGCGCTTTCTGTTGCTTGATCTTCTCATCGAGACTTTTCTGTTCAGACCTATTCGTTGCCGCATTGCGTTTGGCCAAAAGCTCTTCGAGCTTTTTATCTTTGACATAAGCACGTTCTAGCATGGCCGATTGGTTGGCAGCTTTCAGATTGGCGCGAATCTGACGGTTTTGCTTAATCTTGGCATCCAATTCAGCAATGCTCGATATTTTGTTTTCCTCATACAATTTGGCTAGTTTTATATGAGCCTCTATGAGTTCTGATTGGTCGGCCCTTGAGGCTTTCAAATCGTTCAATTTTTTTTCTTGTTCGAGAATGATTTCTTGTGTCTCCTTGATTGTCGCATACTGCTTTTCGAGTTCTGCAATGGCTTTCCCAGCGTTCTTGGAATACGCCTTAGAAACAGTCTGAAAATCCAACTCTGGATTTTTGGCCATTTCGTGAAACCTGTCGATGATCGCTTGGGCAGCCTTTTGGGATTCTTCAAGATTATTGGTTAATTCGTTCCCTGTGGCATCCTTCTTGACTGTTTCACCAACGTGCTTCAAGCCTTTTTCGAGTTCCCGAATGGCATCTTTGCTCTTGTCGTCCTTGATTTGTAATTCCAATGTGTACTCAGACGTTCGACTCATCTTCTTGCCTCCATGCCACGCATAATAAGTAAGAAATGGTAGTAGAGTGCCGTGATGGGCATCTCCAGTAACCTGACAATATCCGTATGGTATTGAATGGCCAACTGACCAATCACACCGTGCAGACGCACGATGTCAGCATTTTGCCTTAGTCCACATTCAGCCAAAAAAAACTGGCAGCTCTGGCGATATTCATGGCGTCTGTCATGGGCAACCGCGTAAAGTCATCAATCAAAAGTCCTTCCGTTCCTTTCACAGCGGCCAAAAAGCCTGATGCGAGCTGAAATTCAAATGACAGATTCTTGGGTTTGGCCATGCTTTCGGCATCCACAATTTGGTTGTCTGAAATTTGAGCTTCCAGTTTTCTGATCTGCCGAAAGTCAGACACTGACAACTCATCCAGAAGCAGGCTCAATTCTGTAATTTCACGGTTGTCTTTGAGCTTAAACGTTTTGCTCAGTGTGATCTTTTCCATTGTTCATTCTCCATTTGACTCCATACGAAGATGCGTTTATTTCTATGGATGTAACCTCAAGTAAGGAGGTGTGAGATGTCAATTTACGTTTACGATAAAGATTACATCAAAACCAAAGGTGATGCTGTTGCTGTGTGGATTGGCGCGTTACTTCCAATCATTGCACTAGTTGCTTTCCTGATTTGGTTTTGTTGGTAGCCGCCCCTCACGAGGCGGCTTTTTTCGTGCCTCAGAGCAGCTTATCGACCTCAGACCGATAGTCCACGCCGTCGATAATCAGAACGCCGTTGCCACGGTCGATGTTGTGAAGTTCCTTGCCGTCCACGACGAGGCGGTATTTGACGACCGAGACGTTGTAGTCTGCGGTGCCTTCGGCACCAGGATTGACGGCAGATGCCGGAACCTGCGTGACATAGCCCGAAATGTAGCACACGCCCTGCACGACGCGGATTGCGCCGCTCGGATCGGTGACTTCCTGCGCCCATCGGGCTTCGTAGCCCATCAATCCCTTGCCAGACAATTTGGCTGAATAAGGGCTGACAGGCACGGTAATCGACAGGCTCATGTCGGCAATGCGGCTCTGGTCGGGCACGGTGAGCGATCCCATCATCTGGACGGTGCCGTCTCGAAGGTAACGACAGGCGGCGTAATCGTGCAGTCGATGGCGGCAGGATTGGCCGCAGGTTTTCCGTCTGGTGCCGGGTAAATGGTGCATCCCTTGATTTGGCCATAAATTGGAATTCGGTTCATGTCTTCCTCCTATCATGCGGCTTCGTAGTAAACGGAATAGCCCGCGCTGGTAAATCCGACGTTGAGCTGTGCGTATTTCATCGGCGGCGTGACCGTCGCTGCAATTGACCACACGCACTGCCCAAGTGCCACGTTGTCGGCTGGGTTATCGTCGGCGAGGAACTGGCAGGATGCGTCGCCGATGATGGCACCGACCGATTTCAGGTAGGCTAGGTAGTCGTTTTCTTCCTGAATGACGCTGTTTCGCATGGTGAGTGTCATGGGGTTATCGATGTCGAAGCGGTATTTCTGCTGGAATCGGTTCGTAATCGTCTGAAGCACGCGGATGTTGCTGTCATAGCGTGCGCGTTCGTCGATCACGGTGCCATTGGTCATCGCACTGGTATGGTCGCCCCATGTCACGTAGATACCGCCGCCGACGTTGAGGAACGTCACAATGCCGTTCTGCTGAATCAAAGTGGCATCCGCTTCTTCCATCGAGACAATGACGCCATCTGAGCGAAGGCACGCGCCCAAGATGCTGACCGACGTGTTACCGATTGAACGCACCGGAATGTTATTTCGCGCCGCGTCGTTGGCCGCATAGAGCGCACAAACGACCGCCGCCCCCGAAATGACGTTGCCGGATGTCGATTTGACGGATGGCCACACAGCAATGCCGTTCTCAAACTTGTTGTCATTTGTGACATGAGCCGTCTGAACGATGCCATTGACAACCTGATTGGCGGCCTGTGCCACATCAAACACGGCCATGCCGTCCCAATGACCATTGCATTTGGTGGCAACGGTTTTGAGTGCGGTCACAATGGCACCCGATGTCTTGCCCGGACAGCAGATCAAGTTGGGCACCGCGCCATAATTTGGCCACAGCTTCATCACCGCATAGATGCCCGTTTTGGCCGCCGCTGAACCGACGAATGCCGTGTCGGCAGACAAGTCTTCATCCTCAACATTCGGATCATGCACATTGATGAAATATGCGCCCGAAATGCCGACGACACTGAACGCAGCTTCTGCCGCTTCGGTGAGGTTGAATCCGGCAGACGCAAGACCGCTGCCGAGCTTCTTTTCATAGTCCGATAGCGACGAAATGTAGATCGGACGGTTGATCAAATCCATGTTTGCCCAGCCCTCGACATTCTCGATCTGGGCCGCGCCAATAAAAACAATGTTTGTGCTGGTATCGATGGGCGTGCTTGCCACAGACGGCACCAGTTGCGCATAAGAGCCATACTTTTCAGGCATTGTGTTTTCTCCTTATAGCAAATCTTCGGGAATGAATTGTGTGAGCATCGAGATCGTGGCCATGACCTGACACTGGCAATGGGGGAAATCCTCAAGCGTCGTTGGCGGTATGAGTGCCAATTCAGATACGCCCGCCATACCGCGAAGCGCATTGAGCGTCTCCTCGCCCAGTAACAGGCAATCGGCGAACAGCGCCTCGACAACACCCGCGTCCGTGTAGCCATCTTCATCCAGATAGGCGTAATGAATCCCGTCATCGAGTATGACGGCCTTTTCACGTTCGAGAATGGCGCTATTCACGACGACGCAATGGCAAGCGATGTCGAGTGACATGCGGTCTGTGTTTTCGACCACAGCACCGCGCAATTCGATGGTCACGGACGGACACACCATCGGCCAGTTGTCGGCGGTGCGTTGCGCACAGGTCAGCGCGTAGACCGTCGGTTTTGCCTGTTCGTGTTCGTCCTGGCTTTCTTGTGTTTTCCACTCAAAGCCTTTACTTGCGAAATGCGCATCGAGCGCGGCTTTGATGCGTTCGATGATGGGTTATGGGGTATCAACACTTCTTGACACACATAGTGGCTAATGTTATCGAAAGAAATGAGAAATGGACACACTGGAGTTGGTCTATATTCTTGAGTGAAAAGTTGATTTGTACCCTATTGAGAGGAAATGTTATGGATTACGAAAAGCTAAAAAAGCCAGCGAATGTTTTAAAAAATTCAAAACATCATGACGATCAAAAAACTGCCATAAATGCGTCTATTCCCAAAATAGCCAATGCACAGAAAGCACAGTAGCCTGATAGTCAAATTCATAATAATCAAGCAGAAAACCATGAATTTGAACAAAAATCCAACAATAAGAATAACGAAAAAAGTTGCAACACTGTCGTTAAATGTTTTTACAGAGACATTTAGTCGTAGTGAGATTACACGAGATGAGCTTAAAGATGGTCAAGTTGGACACACATGGATATCATTAAAATTTTATAACCCAAAATCAGCTCTGAAATATCTTGATAATCCAACTCGCACACTCGTGAAAAAGGAAGGCAAAACCAGCATGGGATTTTGGCCACTTAAGTACCGTCCAGAGGCTTTCATAACACAGGGACGAGATCATCGGTTTACAACTAATCAGGAAAGGGATTCAGGATGCACACCTGGAGCGGGTGCGAGTCAAGACACCTCACATTCTGGTTTTTCCTTTGAGAAGAGTGTTCCTGGCCGAGTTGAGGAGCCTGATAGAGTTCATCAAAAAGAGATTAAAATAAAAAAAGAATATGACCTTACGCATGAACAAGTAAAATCGATGATGAAATATGTAAATAAAAGTAGAAATAATGATTATAATTTATATCATTATAACTGTACAACATTTGCGGTCGAGTCTGTAAAAGCCGCTGGACAAACTGCTCCAAGTGGTTCGAAATATGGAATATGTTTTCCAAATGTACTCTATAAAGAACTTTATCAGAATAGCAAAAAAGATAAGCGTATAATTGTTGAGCCATTTGATACCAAGCCACATTCTGAAACAGGTAGACTGACAGATGTCATGCATGGTGATGAAACGGAATAGGATTATTCTCTTATGTATTACTTTATATTAATAATTCTCTTGGGTATTTCGATAATAACACCTCTTGGGTATAAAACTACACAAAAGTATAGTATTCACAAAAAAGGAGATATTAAAGAACTAAATATAAATCAAGAGGATAACATGCAGGATTCTTTCTTTAAAGTAGAAGGGACAATTAAGAAAGTTACTTTTTTTGATACTAGCAAAACGAGTCGTGTGGAAAGATTGGTTATGGACTTGTATCTCACGACATCAGATTCGCTGCATGAAGACATTGTGTTTTTTAAAAGACCTGTCCTTGAGTCTGATAAGCAATTACGCGTCGGACAACGCGTATCCATCACTGCAAGGAAAACTATAATTTCTGAATCTTTAGAGATTGTTAATATCGAACCTTTGTAAATTAACTGGCCGGGATCACTTTCATCGGCGGGGGCGTCTCCTTCGTCGTTTTCAAGTTCTTCGACTTTCTTTTCCTGTTCCTCACCCTGGGTTTCGATGTCTTTCTCATCCAGATCATTCTTTGAATTTTCATTCGGACGGTTGATCAAATCCATGTTTGCCCAGCCCTCGACATTTTCAATCTGAGCCGCGCCAATGAAAACAATGTTTGTGCTGGTATCGACGGGCGTGCTTGCCACAGACGGCACCAGTTGCGCATAAACGCCTACTTTTCAGGCATAAGAGCCTCCTTTGGGTTAGAGGGGGTAGACGCGTATTGGCCAACGGCCAATAGCGGCGTAGGGGGACACTTCCCCCGACACATCACGCCCATCTTAGCCGCCAAGTTCCTCATCGATGCGCTCAATTTCGTCATCGACAGACTTCACCCACGGATAGTTTGCCAAAACGGTGCGCTGCGAGAGCATGTCCTTGCTGTCGGCGCACATCTGGATGGTTTCGGCCTCGTTGACGCTGACATCGGTATTGAAGACGAATGTCGCCGTCAGGCCGTCGAAGTTTCCGATGTGCCGCGCCGCCGCATCGATGTTGATGAAGCAGAGCAGGCTTTCGAGCGATGCAGAAAACTCGTTGCCGATGGCTGCGCAGTTCATGTCGAGATCGCTGTAGCGTAGACGGATGGCCACGCCGGACGTGTTGCCTGTCGCTGCATCCTGAGCATCGACGCCGCACGCCGCATCGTAGATATCCTTGCGAAGCCGCGCTAGATGCGCTTCACTCGCATTCGTGTCGAGCGTCACCTGCTTGATCTCGATGTCGCCGCCATCGCCGACGAACGCCACGCCAAGCGTGTGCAGGTGGTGGATGAACTTCGTCGTGCCGCTCTTGTCGAACTCCTGCGCCGTGTCGCTCGCGGCCTGCCCCTCATAGCCACGAACCACCTTCAGGGAGTTCGGGGCGTCCTTGATGGCGTTGGACAAGTCGGACGTGATGGCGTCGTAGTCGTCGATGGCGGGCTTGATGTATTTGAGCAGCGGGATTTCGCGGGCGTTGTACTTGAACGGCACGAACGGCACGCGGCGCGCTCAAATTACAGGCCCGTGCCGCCAAGCTCGACGAATCGATTCCAAAGCCAGATCCCAAACGCACCACCGCACTCGAAGCCAAAATCGACCGCCGAAGCAGTGGTGGTTTATATAGACATTCCGTAAAATGCCCCAGCCCTCTATCTCGAAAAGATAACTGATGTGCATAAACAATATGAGATTCTGCTTGATAGAGGTTCGAAATTTCGTTATCTACGCAGAGGGAAAATGCCAGATGGCACTAAATTTTACCATTTGGAGCTAATTGTTGATGATTGACGGATTAAATAAACCAAGCTGGCTTGAGCCTCATTATCGAGTTTTAACGCCGTACGTCGAGTGGCCTGAAAATTTTGCTGATACCGAAATGCCGTGCCTTTTTATTGTTCGAGAGGACACGCCATCTGTGCTTCGAAAGTTGGCCGCTGCGTATTATGATTGTTATTGGTGCAATGATTCGAATAAATGTCTTAAGATTAAAGATCGACGGGTGGTCGGAGTAGCAGATGAATTCGATGGTATGAGCGAACAAAGCATTCAGCTGCACCAAGAAGAAGGAAAAGTTCTTTGGACACTTATTCAGCGTGGTGATCTGCCTGCGGATATTACCAAATGGGGAGATTCATTTCACAAGGTGCATCAAGCAGCAGACGCCGCCTACCCTGGGTGGCGAGATTACGATGACGATGAAAATTACGATGATGAAGATGGCTAAAGCCCGCCGATTGGCGGGCTAATCACAGTCATTTCCTCACGTCAAACAATCGTTCTTTTAATGATATGCTTCAAATAAAAACTATGATATGAATTTCAAAAACAGGTTATTTAATTCGTTCCAATCGTTACATTTAGCATTTTCGAGTGATGAAATATAAGATTCATACCATGCGAGCTGTTCCTTAATAAAACCATGCACGATCGGACAGATTGGGCCTTCTTCTGCTTCAGTCATTTTAATTTTTTTCAACTGAAGATCGTGAAT
>JAFOHE010000128.1 GCA_017421975.1 Pseudomonadota bacterium | reverse complement strand
GCTCGCACTTCTGCTGCAATCTTTACGATTGCTTTGTGTTTCTTTCTCTTCTTCGGTTTTCATCAGTGCCATCGGAGCATTTGCCCCGTCGGCGAGTGCAGGCTTATACGCGCTCGTCCCCCCTTCGTCAAGAAGTTTTTTATTTTATTTTTCCCCTTCATGGCTCGCGCATACAAACGGTAAACGGCTCGATCGTCCTAAAATGATAAACCGTCTCTCCCAGTCTCTCATAACCATCGATCATATAACCAAGCTCTATGGATTCTAAACGATTATGCGCATCAAACGTCGGAACCATCCTCACATCTGCAACGGGGGCATCCAATAACCGATATGTCGCCTCGGCATCTTCTAAATCAATCTCACCCTCGTCTGTAATGGTTACCATAGAAGCATCATACGTATCATACGCACCTATGCGCGAACGCCATCTCGCTGTCTCCAAAACATAGCTCTTACCATCCCATACGATCTCAAAATCATCATAACCGCCGTCACACTTGTATTTTGCACAACCACCTTCAAAATCTTCCTTTTTGTCCAAGGCATAATAAATCTGGCGTAAATTCGGTTCCATCTCCTCTTCTTCGAGATCTTCCTCTTCTTCGACAGCTTTGACTTCATCAGGCATCAGGCGCGTTAGCAGAGATTCAACAATTGAGGGCAATCCTTCAGAATTCTCTAAAACAATAATGTGGATCTTCTTCGACGGCACCCAAGCCACATCAACATGATAACCACTTCCATTCATGGATTGCGACAAAACCTCCTGCTTAATCAAACGATGTTTTCAAGCCTTCAAGGTTAGGATTCGTCACTAAATAACGCATCACACCATCCAAACTCGCCCAAAGTACCCCCTTTTGCCCCACAACATCGAACGAAAGTTCCACAAAATCATTCGTTTCCTCCTCGTTAGCATCCCGAACAAATGCCGCATGTGGATACGCATACGATCCATCTGGAGTTGCTGGTACATCCACGCCAGCTTTTGCAAAACCTTCAATGGTAAACATATTTAGCTCTTCCGCTGATTTAAACGGATTCATCGGATGGACATTAAACATCGTTTGACGCGTCACACGATTGCCCGAAGCACCACCGCGAGTCAAACCATAACACCGCGTATAAACAACAACGCCATTGATAAGAATACCAATGGCTATACCAGATTGCTTAAACTTCTCTTTCCAGGAACGGCTGAAATAGTCATCTAAGAAACTGTCAACCGATACCTTGACTTCAGATTCCAAAGTTCCTTCAGCCAAAACCAGCTCTTTCGAAGCCGACGATGGTACACTCACATCCGCTCCAGACTGAATATTCCCACTCTTGTCGTTCTTCGGCTGACAAGATAGACACAAAAAGCCAACGACACACAATAAGATTGCCAACCTGCTCATACACGCCTTTTCATCTTCTCTTCTGCCAGATATGCTACTATCCGCCATTCTGGACAAAATCAGAAAATATGTTTCTTTATGGCGTTTTATCTCAATGGTGTCTATATGTGACACAATTCTATATCTAAAAGTCAACCAAACATTTGGCACGCCTTCAATGACGCCGCGAACCACTCTCACGCGTATTTCGCGCCAGTTCACACAATTTATCCACGTGTTCGTTGTGTCGAATTCCCGAGTGAGCTTTGACTTTCAAAAAATGAAGATTCGTAAATTTAGCCGCTTCCGCTCTAATCTCCTCAACAAGCTCAACATTCTTCTTCGCCTTCATCGTGCCACTCGACACTCCAATCGCATACGCTGAATCCGAGTGCAGTAATACAGGAAGAGACTTGTTCTTGATCTGCTGAAGCGCGTGAAGAATAGCCGTCAACTCACAAAAATTATTCGTCGTATGGGCATAATACTCCCATATTTCAAGCGTGTGTGCGCCATACACCATGTAAATCCCTAAACCACCTGGCCCAGGATTGGGACTACATCCGCCATCCGTGTAAACGACAATCGTTCCCGGAGGAATCGTCTCATCCTGTGAAGGCACTTCAGGAAGCGCCGTCACCGATGATGCACGCTTCGGCGCACTCGGTCGTGGACTAAGATCAGGCTCTCCGTCACACATTTCCTCTGGTTCTGCGCCCTCAATGTACGTTAGCGCTGATCGCTTCGTCGTATAAGATGGCGCCTCTGGCTTCAGCTGATACACAAAATGAATCAGACCATCCGCCTCTATGGGATTGAGATGCTCATCCACAGGAACATAAACCTTGATGTGTGATTTGAACAACATGCGAAGCCACTTCATCGATTCGCTCCTGTCGCGCATGCGCCTCTTAAAAACACAACGATTAACGAATGATCATGATGACAATAATAGATGCCAATATGACGATCAAAAGACAAATACAAGTGACAAGGACTCCAAAATGCCACTCATACATATCATCAATCCAGCGCTCTATTCGAACCCTTACGCTGACACAAAACCGTCCAAATGACGATGTTCTCAACCGAAGCATGGGACGGCTGATCATAAAACGCTGCCACAACGACCCTATGCCCGTAACCGTCTCACGGCTCAAATTCGAATTGATCTGATGATTCTTCAAAAACTCTGTCCGCTGAAGATGAAAAACCGGCGACGGTTGATCATCATCATAATTTCCAGGTATCGTCGCACGCAAATAAGACGGCTCTTCAGCATTTGTCGGCACCATCAATGTATTTGCCTCACTGAAATCCCGAAGTTCAAGGCGCGACATATCCTGCGTTTCCATCGATTCCGCCTGCGATAAACGAACCGCCTGCGTCGCCACATTCATCTCCGTACTCTGTTCTATACGCGCCGCACCCATACCGTCATAGGGTTGCATACTTGGCGGAATCAACGCCGGATTAAGACGGCTCATATCATCCGTCGGCGCGTTGTCCTCTTCCTCAAATTCATCGTAAATCACTGTCTCCGATAACTGAGGCCGACCAGTCTGAACATCCGTCGCCTGCACACGATCAACGATAAGCGTATTAAATGAACTGATGTTTTCCTGATCCGACGTCTGCTCAACTTCATACGCCGACAACGCCACATTCGTGCCAAACGACACTTCGATATTGGGCCGCTTATTCGAAAAACTATCATAAAGACGAAGCCAAGAACCGCCATTCTCCAAAATATTGCGGACATCTGCTGCCATATCGGCTGCATTCGCATAACGCATCGTCACATCTTTCGCCAAAGCAACGCGAAACACATCCAACAACGGGCCTTCGTTAAAAGGTTTCGGAATCTGTGGAAATTCCTTGAGCTGTTTCTGAATCACTTCACTCAATGTCTTGCCGCTAAACGCTTGATGCCCCGTCAGCATCTCATAAAAAACGAGCGCTATCGCATAAAGATCCGAGTGAGGACCGAGATTCTTACCAAAAAATTGCTCCGGCGGCATATACTGCGGCGTGCCAAAACCTACAGAATTCTGAAAAAACTGTTGCGTCAAATCAGGTTGCGTCCCGTCAAAAGCTTTCGCAATACCAAAATCAAGCAGCTTCACAAGATCTTTCGATCCCTGACGAACGATCATAATATTCGCAGGTTTCAAATCACGATGAATAATCGCATGACCATGCGCATCTCCAAGCGCATTCAATACCTGAAGCAAAATCTGACACGCATACGAAAACGAAAATGGCGCACTGTCCTTGATCAGTTTCTCAAGATTTTTGCCGTTGACAAACTCCATGACGAGATAAAGCGTCCCATCCGAAAGCGCACCATACTCATACACCTGCACGATATTGGGATGACATAGCTTCGAAGAACAGGCAACCTCGCGCATAAAACGCTGTTGCTGATCCGGAAGCTGGTTCGCATCGCCTGGACGCGAACACTTGATCGCAACATCAATGCCCGTATTGATGTCACGCGCACGAAAAACGTCGCCAAAGCCTCCATCACCAAGCCGATCCTCAATAATATAATGTGATAACTGCTGCCCAATATTCATGAATCTTTCGCTGTCTTAGCCACTCAAATCATCCATCATCCCCCCACACATTGGCTTATACCACATTTATCGGGAATGACTCGGTTCTGGGCTTTCTTCCCCATTTGTCGGTGCTGCATCGTTCGTCGAACTCCACGCGCCCTCTGTATAAACCGTAGAACCGTCATGCCAACATTGTACGGCAATCACAATCGCATCGTACGCACATGTCTCAATGCAGCGCTCAAGCTTATCCTCACGATCCGTCTCTGAATCCTCCTCGACGAGCTGCTCGGCACACGGATTCGCACACGCCTCTTCAATGGCCGCTTCACGCGCTTCCTCTATCGTCGGTGCAAGCGATTCACCCGTATAAACACTCCCGTCATCCTCAATCTTCGCCTCGCATCGCGTCAGATCGCCCAATACCGCCTCATCCTCTGGCACATTCACTTCGACGACGGCATCGGGAGCCTCAACTGGCTTTGCTTCAACGACAACAGGCTTTGCTTCAACGACTTCTTTCGCCTCTGCACGTGTTGCCACCACTGCCGGCGCTTCTTTGGACTGAGACGGCTCAACCACCGACGCTTCAGCACTTTCCACCACATTCTGCGTCTTCTGAACTTCCGATGTCGTACTACAACCAACGCCTGCCAAACATAAAAGGCCAATTAACAAATACCTGGCTTGATTCACCATAATCTTCATTCCGCACTTTTCGTGATTTTTAGTAGGGGGAACATCCCCCTGCGTGGCTATTATCAGAATGTGGAGACGTGTCGTGACACGTCTCCACATTCTGATAATACACCACGACCCCCTTTGCGGGGACACCCCGCAACGCCCCGTTCTTCAAACAAGGCATACATACAAAACGACGAGGTGCCACAGGCACCTCGTCAAACTTATAAGCAAAAAACACAGCAGTGTGCAACGCTTGGTAACGCCTATTTTTCTGATGAGGTTTCTCCACCCTTTAACGACGAAAAATCAATCAGATCATCGATATCATCTGACGCCACCGACGGCTGTGCTGAAGTCTGCGCTTGCTGTGCCTGCTGTTCCTCGAAATTCTTCTGTGCAACAGCCGCATGCATATCAAAATCTTCTTCGAGCTCTTCACGTTCCGCCGTATTGGCATGAATCATATCGAGTTCAGAATACGAAAATCCTTTAATGACAAGATCTTCAGGGGCAACCTTTTCGACCTTCTCATCGGGATCAACAGGTTCGTCCAGCGTCAATTTGAGCTTCTCAACGACCGGTTTCTTTGGTTCCTGCTGTTTGAGTGCCTCAAGTTCCCGCAATGCCTCTTCACGTTCTTTCAACGCCCGTTCGCGTTCGGCATCCTGACGTTCCGAGATCAAACGCGCCACGCGCTCCTGATGGGATTCACGCATCGCAGGCACTTCCTCTTCATCGTCAAGTTCAAGCTTCAGGCGATTCTGCTCACGCGCTGCAGCTTCGGCTGCAACCTTTCGTGCCTGCTCTTCTTCAAGTTCACGAATCTGCGCATCACGGGCATCTTCAACCGAAACCGACCTGACTTTCACATCCTCAAACGCCGAAGCCGGTGACTGATCAAGACGGCTGAAATCAATTTCACCATCTTCTGTCAAGACGAGCTGCTGGCTTGCAAAGGCAGCTTCGCGCTTGCGTGCCTGCTCTTCTTCAAGTTCGCGGATCTGCGCATCGCGCTCTTCGAGCGCTGCACGCGCCGCACGCGCATGAATATCTTCCTTCTTCGCTGTCGGCTGTGCCTTCGGCTTCGAAACTTCAGGTTCCTCATCAAGCGTCATCTTCAAACCATAACCGGCAGACGGCGCATCATCTTCAAACAACTTCGTGAAATCCCTCGATTCCACTTCTGAAAACGCATCTTCCACACGCGTATCGCGACGGGCATCCTTCGCCATCTCATAGACTGATTTAACTGCACTCGACGTCGTCTCCACTTTGGCTGCAGGCTTTTCAGGTTCCGGTTCTTCGTCAAGCGTCATCTTCAGATCGCTGACAGGCTTTTCTTCGCTAAAGAAATCAGCCGAAAACGTCCGGGCTTTGGGCGCATCCTCATCATGCAAACCATCGTCCGTCGTGCGAATGGCACTTTCATCAATGTCATCAAAGAAAGATGAAAAATTCTTTCCCTGTTCTCCAGATTCATCTGCATTTTCTTCCACATTCAAATGAAGCTCATCATCCGAACTACGGCGTTCATCCGTATCTTCATCGCTACTAAAGAAATTGCTGAAATCCTTGGCAGGCTTCGATTCCGATTCGGCGGAAGCATCCAGGTGAAGCTCTTCATCCGAACTGCGGCGTTCGTCTGTATCTTCATCGCTACTAAAGAAGTTGCTGAAATCCTTGGCAGGCTTCGATTCCGATTCGGCAGAAGCATCCAGGTGAAGCTCGTCATCCGAACTGCGGCGTTCGTCTGTATCCGCGTCACCGCTAAAGAAATTGCTGTAATCTCTCGCCGGTTTTTCGTCATCCTTTATGGCAGCATCACTCTCGTCATTGGCACGTCTTGCAGCAGCATCATCCGCATCGGAAGCATCAAAATAGCGTCGATCCGACTCGATCGAATCATCGCTCATCTTCAATTCTTCATGAACAAACTTCTGTGGTTCGATTTCGAGATGGGATTCACCTTCTTCCCGTTCCTTGGCAAGCTTCGCCGCGACAGCGCGTTGTGCCTGGCGCTGACGTTCTTCAAACAAAGCACGCGCACGCGCTTCGCTCTCCTCTTTCTCATCTCTGAAGCTGTTATCAACAAAACCATTCTGGAGCTGATCGGGATCGACACCCGCCTGCTCAAGAATCTGACGCGCTTCTTCATTGAGGCCGGGCACTTCGATACGCCGCTCCGGCATTTCCATTAAACCGCGTGTAAATGCATTGTAAGCCGCAATCGCCCCCGTTTCGGGGAACGTAATCGTTTTCCCGCGAAGCGCAGCAAGTGCCAAAATCGTCAAAATTGCCGTATCATAATACTTCGGCACAGGATACCGCGCCGGCGACAACCACATATCGCCTGCACGCTTCGCCTGGTCTTCCTGAAACCATTCTGCCACAGGCGCCAAAATATTGCCGATCATATCGAAATCGCCGTTACACAGACACGCCAATGCCGTGTTCAGGCTGTCATAACGGCGAATCTTCGGCAGCACAGATGCCGGTGGATTGCCACGAAGACTTTCGCGTGCTTTCGCATACGTGCTCAGTGCCACCGTCGCTTCATCATCAAAACCACGACCAATCGCTGCAATCACACCCGCATAAACGACGGCACTCAGGCCCGCAAATTCATAAAAATCTGCACAAAAATCCCGACGGAAATAGGACGTCATGAGGTTCGCTTCACTCATAATGTCTTCGGGAGCCGTTTTGCAAATCACCATCATTAGCGGCAAACCATACGTCGCACTAAATTCCAGCGTCAGCATGGGCATACCGCTCATAATGCCAAGTTCGACAGGCATAATACGACGCGTCATAAACATCTCAGGTGGCTTCAATTCCAAGTGCATGGCATGGCGTTCATGGAGGCATCGCGCCGCCATAAACATATCATCAATGACTTCAAAAATATCGTCGCCCGCCGCGAATCGCAATTGCGACCGCTGAAGATACCAATCGAGATTGCGGTAATCCGTTTCGTCACAATGTTTGCTAAAAAAATCTGCACATTCGTCGAGTCGCGCATCGATCGCAGCAATATCGATACCTGCAATACGCGCTTCGCCACGCGGTGCCACCTCAAACTCATTCACGACCTTCGGCTCAAAACTCTCTTCTCCCGAAACCTGACTGGCAGCCGGATTTTCATTCGTCGTATCACTCATGTCATGACTCCCGATTAAAGTGTTTTGTAATGATTTAGACACGGATCGCTGGCGGATATCCGAAACGTCATCCATGCGGAATTGCGAACCCCTTTTGAAGCAGAATGTTCGCGGGGGCGTTGCGGGGGCTTGCCCCCGCTATGGGGGTAGCGGCGTATGTTTTCCGGAGTGTCATAACACGACGGAAAACATAGCCGCGTAGGGGGCGACGGCCCCCAGCAGTTTATCACCTTAGTATCAGTCGATTCCCAGCTGATCACGCGTAAAATATGCCGGTTCCGACGAATCATAACGCAGTTCGCGTTTGGGTTCGAAATAAACGAGCGGTGCTTCATAGGCATCACCTGCCCCAAAGAATTTCGTCAGACGACGAGAAATCGAGACGAGGTGCGCAAAATCCGCAGCGTAAGGCGATTCGATAAAGCCGAGGCGGAACGCCGTTTCGCGTACTTTCGGTAGCGGCACGACGCCGAGACTTGCGGCATCATCACACGTAATCATGCCGAGAGCCACGAGTTCACGGGCGATCCAGATAATTTCGTACGTCAGCTGCCCCTGGCCGATGTCCATCCAAAGGCCGGACACAATTTCCTGCATGGATTCGCCAGCCAAAAGCGCTCGGACGCCCTTGTCACCGAGTTTGGCAAGCGAACGGCGAATGATCAGCAACCAATGAAGATTTCCGAGATCTTCCGCACGGCCACCGAGACCACCGTCGAGAAGTTCACCGAGAATTTTGTCAACGCCTTTTTTAGAACGCATCAGGTTCGAATACAGGCCCATCTGGTCGAGAAGTGCAAAGGACTGACCGCCGCGACTCGTGTTCAGACGGCCACCATATCGGAAAAGCTGCAAAGCCAACGCAGACAGGCGGAACAAGCCATACGCAGCATCCTCTTCAAAGCTCTCGGCTGTAAATCCATAATCCGAGGACTGAAGCAGACGACCACCCGGGCGCATGCGCCACCAGGTTTGAACGGCATTGACGTTGTTTGCAATCGTCTCTTCATCAAGGCGGAACTGCTCAATGCGAACCTTCGGCGCACTGTCCATTTCGCCATCGTCATTTTCTTCCTCTTCTTCGTCCGCTTCGGCAAATGCTGCACGAACAAGCTCAAGTGGCGTTTCATCAAACTTGGGTTTAACAGGCGTCACAATGACCTCGACGTGCGATGTCGAACTGACGGGCGATTCCATCATCATGGGTGCCATCATCATGGGAACGGCCTGCGCGACAGGTTCAGAAGCAACTGCCGACGCTGGAGCGACAGGCGGAACTGCCGACGCAGCTGATTTTGAAGCCAATTTAACTTCCGGTTCGTCATCGTCGTCGTCATCGTCATCCGATTTGGAAGCGGATTTCTTATCTTCCTTTTTGGCAGCCTTTACTGCGACGGGCGTTTCGATTGTTTCATGAGACGAATCGTCATCATCGTCAGATGCTTTGTCATCATCATCGTCATC
>JAFOHE010000127.1 GCA_017421975.1 Pseudomonadota bacterium | reverse complement strand
ATAAATTTTTGCGTTTGGAAAAGAACGGAGTTCGCCTGTATGGTCTTCATGTTTATGTGTGACAAGAATTTTGGATACCTGATCAGGGGTATATCCGACCGCTTTTAGAGCCGAAACATAATCTGTAATGCATCGGCCTGTATAAATGGCTGTGTTGCTATCGGGAACTTGTTCCGGTGATTCTTTGGGCACCCCCGTATCGACTAAAATGACTTCCTTTCCTGTGTCAATGACGTAGTTTGTAAGGCATGAGCGATAGCGCACATTAGAATCATACTTATCAGCGCCTTCCTCTCCGCCCATGACAAATCCCTGTGTGGCAAAACCATGCTCGTAAAATTTAACGGCTTTAATAATCATAAATGCTCCCTAAAAAATGTTGGGTTATTGATTGGCTGTAATAATATCTTTGAGCGTGACATGCTCGTTTCTGAAACGGACTGCACTTTGTTCGGATGGATGATGAAGTGCATTTTGCGGACAATTATGAAGGCATGCGTAACAAACCTCGCATCGGTCTGCAAAATACACGCGATCCGTGACCGTGATGTTGTTGGCTGGACATACTTTTGCACAAATGCCACATCGTGTACACAATATAATTTCTAGCCGTATCTTTTCGCAAAATGGGAACGGCAAGCATAGCGGTATATTTTGAATTTCGGCTTCCGTATGTTCTGTAATGGGGATATCTATCTGCTTGCGTTCGGCAATATCACGACAGACACGATCAATCTGACTTTCGACATTTTTTGAAGGCAATGTGTCAATCTGATTTTGCATTTCAAAGACGGGCAAATAGTTATCCACCATCTGAATCGCATGAATATAATGAATCTTCGTTCCAGCGGCATCCGT
Organism: Pseudomonadota bacterium; assembly: GCA_017421975.1. Taxonomy (GTDB): domain Bacteria; phylum Myxococcota_A; class Bradymonadia; order UBA4248; family UBA4248; genus RGIG464. Next base: position 8,400 of record JAFOHE010000127.1, on the reverse strand, counting down.
TGCTTTTTTTGCGTGCGCAAACGCCTCAGCATACCCCATACCATACGTATAAATGAAAAATAGGTAGTCTGTTTTAATGTTTGCCCTTGCGATAAAATCCCGAACCATCATCGGCATTTCCACGGCATAGACTGGACATACAATACCAACGGCATCATCTGTGATGTCTATGGATTCTTGGCGCATTAATTTGGGTATGGAAAGCAGTTCCCCTCCAATGGCCTTGCTACGTATAGGGTGTTGCCAGTTGCTGTAAAATAGCAAATTTTCATGTATTCATCCTCCTCCTGGTGTGGGCATCATGATGACCGCTCAATAAACATAACGTTCATTTGGATAAATGGCGAATTATTTTGATGGAAAAATACTTCTGCGTGTGGATAGGGATGCAAGGGGGAGAAGAGACGTTTCTCCAAACGCCTCTTCTCCCCCTACGCGGCTATCAACATGGTCATGTTGATACGCCGCTACCCCCTCTGCGGGGACACCCCGCAACGCCCCGTCGGCGCTCAGCATGCGTCTGGGGAAATGTCTATCTGCACGTGTCCAGAAACACCAGTGCATCGGCGCTCAGCATGCGTCTGGGGAAATGGCATGGGCGTGCTGATAAGCACACCCATAGCCAAGCGCTCTGCATGCGTCTGGGGAAATGGCTGATAACCACGTGCGTTCGTCTACATGAAAAAAAGCGACAATTTTGTCGTTCGGAAAATGTGTCGAAAGGAAAAAAATTTTGATGGCAAAAATAAGATAATTAAATTCAAAATTTGTCTAAAATTTATGATTTAATTCAACACGCACATGTAGGCAACGAATTAAATTTCGTGCCAAAACAAAAATTGAATTTGCATCGAAATATGACAAAGATGTCATAGTGAATAATGATAAGGGTTTGCGAGAACAAAATTTTTTTGCGAAATTTGCTTTTTGAGTTTTTTACGATTATAAGGAAAACAGAAAGTCGTTCAAAATGAATGACTTTCGCAAATCCGAATTTTATTCAACACAGATTGTGTGATCCAGTTCGCACAATAGCTGTTTTAAGGAGAAAAAATGATGACAATGCGTAAGAATCTTTTCACACTTGCTCTTATTGGGCTTTGTTCCTTTGGTTTTGTTGCTTGCGGTGACGATAGTAGTGACGACGATAATAAGGATAATGTTTGTGACGGCAATGACGCCAATTGCGACAACAACCAGAATGGTGACAACAACCAGAATGGTGACAACAACCAGGGAAGTGTTGATGAAGATGTCTGTGTCAACTTCAAGGCTTATTGCGAAGTGGATGAAGCCAGCGGTGAAAAAACGGGTCGTGCTGTGAAGAGTTGCACCTTTATCGCTGCTGAATATGATGATGATGGCAATGTTTCCTCGCCTGCACGCGTCGATTATGGCTATGATGAATGTGAACATGGTTGCAATCTGGGCGTGTGCAATTCGGATGGTGATGTTGAGTGTTCACTCGACAGCGATTGCGAAGCGCTTGATGCCAGTAAACCTTATTGCGTGGCAAAAGTTTGCGTTGCAGAACGTCCGAATGATCCTTGTGCTTCCATAGACTGCGGCGATGATGTCTGTGATCGTGGTATCTGTGTTTCGGATGCGATGAAAAATGCGACTGAGCAGAATAGCTGCAATGATAACTTTGTACCTTATTGCGTAGACGATAATCTGTATGAATGTATATATGGCAGAATTGTTATCACGGGATGTGCTGCCAGTGGCATGGGCAAATGTACATCTGTTGAATCTAATGGTAAGTACGAGGCGTTCTGCTCTGGCAATGACAAAGCCATTGCGCTCTGCGAAGCGAATGAGGCGAAACCTGAAGCGGATAGACAGAGCATGATTGATGTTTGTTATGGTACCGATTGGGCTGCTAAAGTCATTTGCGTGACCGATTATTATGGCAAAATGGCTGCGTATCCGGACGAGATGAGTCTTGATTGTGAAAAGAATGAGGAAGCACCGGTTTGCGGTTATGACGCGAGCGATGTTCCCGTTTGCAAGGCTGCAGAATAAGGCTTAAAGCGTTGAACGTATAAAAAGCCCGCCGTATTGGCAAAGCCCGCCGTATTGGCGGGCTTTTTTGTGCTTGGAAACGTATGATTTTGGCATGTGACGCCATAGTTTGAAAAATTGCCAATTTCGCAGAAATAGGTAGGATAAAGAACTGTGTTAAAAACGTCGCATGAGAGACGTCATGGTGCCAGGCATCATGTTGACAAGGAGGTTTGAGAAATGAAGAAACGCTATTGGCTTGGTGCAGCGATTTGCTTGTTTATGCCGAGTGTTGCGTATGCGCAGACACCAGTATCGGAGCAGGTTGTCGTCAATGTATCGACGAACCGGGCATCGCTTGCCATTTTGCCGCTTAAAGCGGGATCTGCAGATCAGGTCACCAAACTGAATGCCATTCTTGAGCATACACTTTTGTTGTCAGGACTTTTTGATGTCGTGCCTCAGGGATCTTTTTTACCGGGACTCACGGCTGAGACGCTTGCCAAGACAGATTATGACAAATGGTTTGCTTCTGGTGCGCAAGTGCTCGTAAAGGGAGAGATCAAGGCAACTGGTGTGGTGCTTGAGCTTTATGATGTCACGGCAAACAAGAAGATAGACCTCGTCTATGATGTTCCCAAAGTCACAGATGGAAATTATGTGCCGCAAGTTTATGCGTTTGTGAATGCTGTGATCAAGTATTTCACGGGCGCTGACGGCTTTATGGGGCAGTCACTCATTGCTGTTTCGCGAGAAAGCAAGGGCATGCCGTCACGCGTCGTGACGATGACGACGGATGGTCAGAACGTTGCAAATGTTGTGAAACACAGTGCGATTCAAATGCTTCCGGCATGGGGGCCGGAAGGTGGTGTGCTTCTGACGAGTTACCGAAGCGGAACGCCGGATTTATATCTCTCCCAAGGCGGTGTGTTGCGCATCATATCGGCAGAACGTGGCATGAATTCGGGCGCTGATTATTGTGCGGGAAACGGGCGTATTGCGCTGACGCTGTCGAAGGATGGCAATGCCGAAATTTATACGCTGGATGCGAACGGCAAGAATCCAAAGCGCCTGACGAATTCGAGTGCGATTGACACATCGCCATCCTGGAGTCCGGATTGTTCCAAGATTGCTTTCGTGTCGGATCGTGGCGGAAATCCGCAAATATATATTATGAATGCCGACGGCAGTGGCATCACGCGCGTGACGACGGTGGGCAATTACAATACAAACCCGGACTGGGGTAAAAATGACGTGATTGCATTTAGTGCGCGTGATGAGAACCATTCGCTTGATATTTATACGATTAAGACGGATGGAACAGAACTGATGAGGATTACACAACAGCAGGGAAAAAATGATAAACCTTCCTGGAGTCCTGACGGCAATTATATTGCTTTTTCGTCGACGCGTGATGGCGGAAGCCGCATATACATTTCGACGGCAGACGGAAGATCACAGGTTGCTGCAACGACGAGTGGGTGGTATGAAAATCCCGTGTGGGGACGGTAGAAAACCTGGGGTGGACATGGATCGACGATAATTCAGTCGCTTTGTGATATACAAACGCTTTATTCAAAGAAATGTGTGAATAACCAAGGCGGGGGCGCCTAAAGGAACGGCATTATGAAGAAGTTTCTCATTTCACTGGCTGTGGGCTTTATGTTGACGGCATGTGCGACAACGCAGAATGCGAATGATGTCATTGATGAGGCTGTGGCAGCGATGAATGACACTGGCAATGCATCGGAATGTGCAACACTGACTTATGAACAGGCCAAAAAGGCTCTTGCAGAAGCACAGGCAGCAGCGGAAGCTGGAGATCAGGAAACGGCAAGAGCAAAGGCAAGACTTGCACAAACTTTGGCGAAACAGGCCAAAGAAGAGGCAGAACTCAATGCTGAGGATTGTGCCAAACGCCTTGCACAGCAGACTGAGATCGCTCAGCGCCTCGACAATAATGTCGTCAGCGATGTCGATGATGTCGTTGTGTCGGATGAGACGTTTGAAGTCGTATATTTTGATTTCGACGAGGCACAGCTTTCCTCTGCTGCCGTCGATGCTATTATGAAAAATATTACGATTTTAAAACAAAAACCTAATATGACTATACAACTTGCCGCACATACGGATGAGCGTGGTACGACGGAATACAATCTTGCACTCTCTCAGAAACGCGGCGAAACTGTGAAAAATTATGTCACGACGATGGGCATTGCAGAAACGCGCCTTTCTGTTGTGCCTTATGGTAAAGAGAAACCTGTGGCCTTCGGTTCACGCGAACAGGATTATGCGCTCAATAGGCGCGTTGAGTTTATTGGCCATTAAGTCATTATTGCTGTGGACATTGTTAATGACACTAGAGCAAAAGTTGCTTTGATGGCAAGGGGACATGTCCCCTAGTTGGATGCAATAGTCTCTTTATCTATGTCCATAGCATTAGATTGTCACGCAAGACACGTACGCCCATGAAACGACGATTGCTATACCTTTTGCCATGTTTGCTGATATGTCGGGTAGCCGTTTGCCAGGAGGGGGAAACGACTGCTCAGGCAGCGCGTGCAGCCGTCGGTGCTTTGAAAGCATCAGGCGATGCAGCTATGGTGCCAGAAGATCATTCGAATCAGGCAGAAGTTCAGGACAAGGGACTTTCTTTGGGCGTCGATCCGCTCAGTTTGATCACTGTTGTTCCGGGGGGGCCGCCAGTGCGCGTGCCTGTGGCTGTGCCCAATGCCATTCGCTTAGGCGATAATGTGGACGCGGATAATCTCGCTCAGACGCTCGCCGAGGTCATTCGGAATGATCTCAGTATGAGCGGACTTTTTGAAGTCATGCCGGTCGAGACGTATGCGCTCGTAGATGCATCAAAAGAAGGCGTGACGCCTTCGACGATTCAGTTCGGAAGCTGGTATAACGTCGGCGCTTCGATTCTCATCAAAACGCATTATACGATTGAAGGAAGGGAACATACCGCAAAATTCCATTTTAAATTATATAATGTGGATCTTGCGGAAGAAATTCCTATCCAATTTGCTTCGCGCGAATGTAATGAAGCGAGCGTCAGAGCTTTGGGACACGCTTTCGTCAATGCCATGATTAAATATTATACGGGCGAAGAGGGCGTCTTCGGCACACGTATATTATTCGTGGAACAGGGACAGAATAATTTTAGAAAAATACAATCCTTTGAAACGGATGGCTTCGGAACGATAACGTATCAGGTTCCTCCGGCGATTAATGTGATGCCAGAATGGGGCCCTAATGGAAGTGTGCTGTTTACTCAGCTTTCATCCAAAAGTGATAACATTTATCGCTACGATACAAAAGGGGAACTCACGCAGCTCACCGATTTTGAGGGCTGGGCAAGCGGGGCCGATTATTGTGCAAAAACTGGCAAAATTGCTTTCACTGGTGCACGTGAGGAAAATGGCAATATCTATATTATGAATGTGGATGGGTCGGATGTCGTGCAACTTACAGACTTTCCGAATAATATTCAAACTTCTCCGTCTTTTAGCCCAGATTGTTCACGTATTGCCTTTGTCTCCGATTATTCTGGAAAACCGCAAATCTATGTGATTAATGTCGATGGAACGGGAATGCGGCGCCTGACCTGGGTCGGAAATTACAATACGACGCCGGACTGGTCCCCAAAAGGCGATCTCATTGCATTTACAGCGCGTGATGAAAGAAATGTGTTCGATATATTTACGATCAACGTGAATACGGGCGAAGTCATTCGTCTGACGCAGGATCAGGGACATAATCGTGAACCTTCGTGGAGTCCGGATGGGCGTTATATCGTATTTGAATCGACGCGTGACGGAAAACAGCCGCGCCTTTATCTCATGAATCAAGACGGACGTTGGCAGACGCGCCTCTCGGCAAGACCTGGATTAAAAACGCCCACGTGGCATCGTTGATGTAATAAAAAAGGATAAGCCATGAAATTAAAGACGATTCTTGCTTCCCAAAATGCGCATAAAGCGGAAGAATTTGCGCATGCCGTGAATGGCGTGGAAGTGATACCGGCTCCGTATGCCGTCGAAGTCGATGAAAATGCGGATTCTTTTATTGGAAATGCGCGTATTAAAGCGCGTGGGTATGCCGAAAAACTCGGAAAAAATACACTTGCGGATGATTCCGGGCTTTGTGTAGATGCGTTAAATGGGGCGCCTGGGGTGCATAGCCAGCGTTATGCTGTTTTGCCGCCGGATGTTGATGCGGATTCCGATAGAACTGCGGCAAATAATCGTAAATTGTTGCGCCATCTCGAAGGCGTGCCTTACGAAAAAAGAACGGCGCATTTTACATGTGCGCTTTGTCTCTGCATTGTCGAACCGAGAGATGTCGCGATGATCCGTCAAAATGCATATCTCTGTAGTCAGGCTGAATTTTATGATAAATCGGGCGAGCGCTGTGCTGCGCCAGAGGCCATGCGTGCTGAGATTGTTGTTGAAGCTCAAGCGCCTGGATTTATATTGGAAAAACAGGCTGGCCACGCTGGTTTTGGATACGATCCACTCTTTTATTGTCCTGAAACGTCGTGTACGTTTGCTCAGCTGACGCAGGCGCAAAAACTTGCTGTTTCTCATCGTGGTCGCGCTATTGCTGCATTGCGTGCATTATTTGAAAAAGCCAACTGATCGTGTGTGATGTAATTTGATATGGCAAATAAAAAAAAGTCGAAATCTTCTGCGCGATCGAAGATAAGAATCGTGATCAATCTCGTGATTGTTTTGGGTGTTATTTTGACGATGGCTTTTTTTTATATTCGCGCCCAATACGAGACGTTTCTGAAAACGCCGCTGACACTCGGCGGGGAACAGGAACGCCTCATCCAGATTCCTCGTGGTAGTACGGCGCGGGATGTGGTTCATATTTTACATCAGGCGGGCGCCATCCAATCGTATCCCTATATGTATTGGTGCTTGCGTCAGTCCGCACTTTCGTCAAAACTTCAGCCCGGAAATGTCGTGTTGACACCCGATATGACGCCGTCCATGTTGCCTGAAGTCTTGGCACACGTCGGAAAATATGCACGTCGCTCCATACGCATTCGTGCAGGTATGAATTTATACGATATTGCACAGGCGCTTCAGGCAAACCGCATGGTCGATGCAAAAACGTTTTTGGCGAAGGCGACGGATCCATTTACAGCTGCTGAGAATAGTATTCCTGCAAAAAGATTTGAAGGCTATATCGCGCCGGGAATTTATACTTTTGAAATGGATACGCCACCCGAAAAAATGCTCGCTGTAATGCATGAAAGATGGCGAAAAACATGGACTTCGCTCATCGAAGAAAATCGAGGCGCTTATGAGATGCGCCAAAGAAAGGGTTATGATGATCACGCTTTGTTGACACTGGCAAGTATGGTCGAAAAAGAAGCTGTACAAGATAAGGAAAGACCCGTCATTGCACGCGTTTTTTTTAATCGTCTCGCAAAAAAGATGAAATTGCAATCGGATCCGACGTGTGTTTATCCCCCCAAAAAACTTGGCGAAAAACCGACGCCAGCACGCTGTAAAGATCCGGAAAATACTTATTCAACCTATATGATTGAGGCTTTGCCGCCAGGTCCTATCACAACGGTGTCTGAGGCAAGTATGCGTGCCGTTTTTGAGCCATATCAAGGGCCGGACAATGCCGTCATGCTTTATTTTGTGGCAAAAAATGATGGTTCCTGGACACATTATTTTTCAAAAACATACCGCGAACATCAGATTGCCGTCGATCATTTTTTGAAAGGCAAAAAATCGAAACCATCAGGTACGACACAGCCTGTCATCAAGTAGGCTTCGCCTATGCCTTCGGCATACGGCTCGCGTGCTCGCCTATCGCCGTGTCACGACACGGCGATACGGCTCGCCTTACACATGTAGTTTATTGACAGAGCTGATTGAGATTTTGCATTCCCAATTCGATTTCATTGTACAATGCACGTCTTGTTTCTATACCTTCCTGATCATATACAAATATCACTTTATCTGTGACTTCGTTGCACTCCTCAATATCAGTACCTTGTGACCACTGGTAAATCGTGCGAGGTGTGTCTTCCAGAACCTGCCAATAACTGTTGCTTTTAAATTTTCCCTGGCACTCTGTGCCTGATTTGTTTGATTTTTTGCTATCAAGCAGGCATGTTGGAAAAACATCTCCTTTGTTGAGTTGATATTTTTGTGCATCGGACACTGTGATAAATGCATTTTTTTCAGAAATACTGACTGAACAATCGCTGTCAAGGAAGAATTGTTCGTAGTAATAACATTCACCATCCAATGTCAGGGTACATGTTTTTGCGGTTCTCGTTACTGTAATTGGATTCTCTATAAAGCGCTGAATGGCATACTCATAAAATGAAGGATTAAAGGACTTAAGGAATCTGGAAAGATT
>JAFOHE010000126.1 GCA_017421975.1 Pseudomonadota bacterium | reverse complement strand
TAGTAAATAATCGTTTCCTGTTTTTTCACGCCAGGTACGACAATAGAGACTTCCTGTGTACCGAAGTTAAGTCCGGTTGTGGGATCAATAATATCGATATAGGCGTTGAAGACGCGTGTCGTTTCGGTTGAAGGTACGCAGTTATTCTGCGCGACGACGCGGAAATTGAGCTGCGAGCCAGGTTTGGCGCTTGAGGATGTACCGATTGCGAAGTTTTGGTAACCGTTATTGTACGTAGCGCCTTTGAAGGCAGCGGGGCTAGCTTTAGGATTACAGGATGCTTCAGGTTCCTGAGGCGGCGCGACGTAACCTGAGAATTCGCGAGCATCGGACGTCGTAAATGTTGTGAAGGCCTCGACGCGCTGAATGAAGCAGGACGTATCGACGCTTGTGCCTTCAATCGGGTTTCCGCGGACGACGGCAGCGACATTGGACGTTGCGTATTTGACGAGGGCGTCGACGCCATCGACGAGGGTATCGGACAATTTTGTACCGGTCGTAATACCGTAACTCAAGACGCACTGTCCATCGCTCGTCGGCGCGATACCTTTGTTTGAGCCATCGGGATTCATACCCGTGCAACACAAGTTCGATCCGCATTTCCAACCGGTAGCCGAGGTTTTGAAAGCGCAGACGGGGACATAAGTTTGTGTTGCTTTGGAAGTATCGACGAGCTGGGAGAGCTGAGAACCGTCGTTACGATAAATGGAGATGATACGCGCACCTTTTTCGAGGTAAGCGGCGTGCACGTCATCGGAGTTGTGCGTATTTTCGACGTACGCGGGATCATAAGGCTGAATATATTGCTTTGAACCGCCTGTTTTGGTTGTACAGTACGTGAGAGCAATGTTGTCATTGTTCTCAACTTTATTGAGACATTCGTTACCATCATGCGAAGTGGTATCGGTAATGTGGATGACGACGGGGAAGGTTGAATTACGGAAGCCTGCGCCACCCCAGCGGTCGTCCGAATTGGTGACGCGAGGTATGGTGCCGTCAGCAAAGTAAGAATAGGAACCGTATCTGTACCAACTGACGAGAGGTTCCGTTTTATCGTCGCCCTTGACGAGTTGCCAGAGCGATTCGTAACCGGCCTCGGGATAATCGCCGCCGTTATGTAGTTTGAGCTTATTGACATTAGCGACGATGGCGGCCATATCGGCATCGGAAGTCGCCGTCAGAGGTTTGCCGAGGAGCTGGTAGGGCGTATCACATTTTGACAAGGTATTGGTATAGGAGACGCCTGAAGTTGGACATTTGTCAATATCTGCGCGACCGTAACCGTCCTCAATGGAGTTACCGGAGAGGAAGTCATAAACGCTTCCCTTTGTGGCATGTGTCGGGAAGTCGTCGAAACTGGAGACGCCGAAGGCACTATTTTCGACACGCGCCTTAATTTGAGGAATGATGGTATCCCTGACTTTTTCCTGAATATTTTTGACTTCAGCGCCCATGGACTGAGTCGTATCGAGATTGAACATGACGTCGAGCTGAGAGACGGCCGGTTTGAAGTTGAGGATATCGTCCTGATCATTTTCGTCCGTATGTTCTTCGAAGTAGGGCAATTCGAAGTAGAACTTGAAGATGCCCTTACATTCGTCACAATCGGTTTTTTGGGTGACGCCGACGAGGGGATCGCAGATGACCTGCGCGGAAGTGTAAGCGGAGCCAATGGAAGCGTTGTATTCGCTCAGGTCATTGAAGCCATCGCCGTCAGTATCTTTATAGAATTTGCTTTCGAGCGTGACGGGTTCGCCGGTATCCACATCCATGGAAGTGCAAACGACTTCGTAACCGTCGAGGAGGCCGTCCTCGTCGATATCGGGATTTCTGTAATCGGGAATTTTATTTTCGAGGGACGTCATGGGATATGCATTGGGACCACGTTCGTCATGGTCGCTAATACCATCGGCATCGGAATCCTGCTCATAGCGGTCGAAGTAACCGTCGGAATCGGAATCGAAGTTCTGTTCATACATATCGAGGATGGTATCGCCATCGGAATCGAGGCTCATGTAATCGGGGATGGTATCATTATCGCAGTCGAAAGGATGTTCTGGTGAACCGGGTTCATCGGGCATGCCATCGCCATTGCAATCGGCCGCTCTTGGCGCTTTAAACTCATTATATTCTTTTGCGTATTTAGGATTCACGATACCGTAGATCTCTGCGGTATCATAAGTACCGTCATTGTCATTATCGAGATCGGAGCTATCAGGAATGGTATCATTATCGGTATCTGGGTAAGTGGCAACGCCTTCGACTATTTTCACACCTTCTTCCCTATCAGGAATACCGTTGTTATCGGAATCGAGGTCGAGGAAATCGTAAGTTCCGTCGAAATCGGAGTCAGCCGGTTCTTCACATGGCGCATCGATGCGCTCGATTTCATCGGGGACGGTATCGCCGTCGCTGTCGAGATCGAGGCAATCGACGACACCATCGTTATCTGTATCGATATCACAGCGATCAAACTCGTCCGCAATGCCATCGCCATCGGTATCGATGCAAGTGGGATTATCGATGCTGCCGCCGCCGCCGCCGGAAGCTTGAGGACAAATACCTTCCGTGCAAGGTTTTCCATTTTTACAGTAGGTGAGACTGGATTTACAGGAAGCTCCTGGGGAGATTGGTCTCAGGCAAACGCCATCGTGGCAATCGAAGCCCGTATTACAGACGTGGAGCGTATCACAAGCCTGTCCTGCGACCATTGCAGTCTGGCACTTTCCTTCGATACAAGTGCCTTCGGCACAGATATTGCCGGTATCGCTACAAGCTTCACCGAGTGCAGATTCTTTATGACAGCCATCCGTTCGGCACTGATAACCATAGGCGCATGGATTTTCCGGTCCGCACGGCTCCTCGTTACCACCGGAGGAAGCCACACATCTTCCGCCCGTGCACGTTCCGTCCACGCAATAGGTATCGTTGGATATGCACGATCCCCCAGCCTGAATAGGCCTAAGGCATGAGCCTTCCACGCAATCCAAGCCATCTGGACAATGCCCGCCATTATTGAGGTCACATGTCGCTATTACACCGTCTGAAGATCCACCATCCGAGCATCCAGCGATGACAAAGCAGCAAATCATAAGACCGGCATAATAAAATTTCTTGTTCATACAAAGCCTCCTAAAGCTTTCCAAATCAATCGTCCGTTACCGATTACCAATCTGTGACAAAGAGCTAAGTCTTAATGACATGGATCCCCAAAAAGCTTTCAATGCCCATCATCTCTTAAAGATCACATGTTTTTGTTGTGTATCCCATTCCGGCCCCAAATTCGGGTATTCGTCATCGAATGTCTCCGAAGTTCCATCCAAGCGATAAGCACACCTAATCATTATAGAGTAATTTTGAATTTTATTAAACTAAATTGAAAACGGAAAATCATCCTGCCCATTTTACCCGCATTGGCCTTTTCTGCGTGTTCCTTGCCAGCGCGCTTACCTCTTTCCACGACGTTTCATCCTCATGTTTCGTTGTTCTTTTCTGACGCCTTTACGAAGGCAAAAATGACAGCCGAGGACAAAATATAAATTGACACTTTCCTCAATGTCCCTAAATTGTTTCCCGCAGTTTTTTGAAGAAGAAGCTGCCATTTGTTTACAAACGAAACTACGCGTCATCAAGCGGAGCATAAACATGAGTATCAAAGACGCATTGCGTCGTTTTTTCAAACCGACCCCGGAAGAAAAAGCCGACAAACTTCAAGCGAAAATCACAAATATGTATGGTCAGACAGCGGATCGACGCTACTATCTTGACCAACTTGCAGCCATGGGTCCGGAACTGGCCCCAAAACGCCTCATCACGCGTTTTACCGTACGTTGTGACAACGGCACCAATGATGCCGATGAAAAGGAAATGACCAAATGTCTCCTCATCGGTCTTGGACGAGCAAGCGTTGAACCGCTCAAAGATTTTCTTCGCAAACACGACAAGGATTTCAACTGGCCCTATCGCACGCTTGAAGCGCTTGTCACGCGACAGGAACTCACTGAATTTGTCGTAGAGCTTCTGAACACCATTGGTCCCGACTACGTGCGCAATCCCGAACGCAAAGAACAACTCATGCTCATCATCAAATCCTTCAATGACGATGCCGTTGGCAAAGCCATTCTTCCCTATCTCGGCGACGACAACGAAACCATTCGCTTTGTGGCAGCAGACGCGGTCATCACCCATGGTCATGATTATGGCATTGAAGCCCTGGCCAAACGCTTTGGCGTCGAAACAAGCCAGCGCGTTCTGACTCTAATTGCGGAATCCTTCAGAGACAAATCATGGATCGTGCCGGAAGCATGTCGGGAAAATGTAAAAGACAATCTGCCCTCTGGCATGCGGATGAATTCAGCAGGTGCTATTGTTTAAAGGTCGTCGATGTTTCGAAATCACGAAACCGCGTCTTCATTGTCTTATTACAACGAGTTTCAACCTCCTCATTACCGTAGGTATGCCGTGACACGTCTATTAAAAAAAATCGTCGTTTTGTTCGTTTTTCTGCTCATCAGCGGTTGTGGCACGTCGCAGAAAACGGTTTTTGAAGGGCAACCCAAAAGTGATGCAGAGCGCGATTACCGAGCAGCCGTCAAAACGCTGGAATCGGGAAGCAGTGAAGATGCGATCAAAGCCTTCAACGTACTCAAGCTGGCTTATCCCTATGCCACACGCTGGACGACGCTTGCTGATTTACGCATTGCGGATGCCTATCGCAACACTGGCGATTATGCGACGGCAGCCGTGAGTTATCAGGATTTTATCCGCACCTATCCCACCCACTCAGAAGTCGCGTATGCCGCTTACGAAGCAGCCAACTGTTATTATGAGCTCATGCCGGCGGATTATTTCTTTTTGCCGGATCCGTGGCAACGCGACCGCAAAACGACGCAACAAGCAGAACGAGCACTCAATAACTTTATCCGGAAGTTTCCCGAACACGAAAAAACGCCCGTCGCCCAAGAACAATATCGCGAGGTTCGAAAACGCCTGGCCAACCATGAAATTGACGTTGCCGAGTTTTATTTCAAACAAAAAGCCTACCAAGGAGTTGTCGCACGCCTTGAAAAAGCCATCCAGGATTATCCCGATGTCGAAGTCATTGAATCAGCACATATTCTTCTGGCGCACAGCTATCTCGAATTGAAAGACCCAGTCAGTGCCAAACGCATCTTAAAGCAACTTTTATCCAATTATCCCCAAAGTACCTGGGCCAAAGATGCCCAATCATGGATTAACAAACATACAGAAGTTCCCTGAAAATGACCGATTTCAGCCATATCCGCCATATCGCCTTTGATGCCGATGACACGCTTTGGAAGAACGAAGATTTCTATCATGCGACGGAAATCGAGTTTGGTGAACTTCTTGCGCCTTTTACAGGAAGTGAAAAAGCACGTCAGGCATTGGCCGAAACCGAATCAAAAAATATGCCCCTTCTGGGTTACGGTTCTAAAGCTTTGACCATTTCCCTCATCGAAACGGCCACACGTCTCATTCCCGACGCGCTTGATGCATTGCTCGTCCAAAAGATCCTCGCCATTGGCACACGTCTTTTACGCATGCCAACAGTCTTGCTCCCAGAAGCCGTTGAAACTGTCTCGTATGCCATGACGCGTGCCCATGTTTTTATTTTGACCAAAGGGGATCTGATCGAACAGGAACGCAAATTTGAAAACTCGCCCTTCAAACAGATGGGTTTAGAATACATCGTTATATCGGGAAAATCCCCTGAAGATTATCGTCAACAGCTTCGTCGCATGCATATTGAGCCATCGACGTTTATGATGGTCGGAAATTCACCGCGCTCGGACGTTCTCGCGCCTCTGATGATTGGCGCCTATGCTGCCCACATTCCATACGCGATCACATGGGCACACGAACACGTAGATCTTGAGCCAAATCCCAAGATGATTCAGCTCAAGCATTTAGGGGATCTTCGAGCCTATATTTAAGCCTATATAAATAGATAGACATCGAGAGCTGTGAAAAATGGATTTTGGTGCTTTCAACGAAATTCTCAGGCCTGAAGCTCCCCCTGTGACTTTTTAACGCCAAGCCACAGGATGAGATGATGAGGATGAAATGATTCCATCAGCTTCGCAAAACACGCGCCCTATCTCGCATCCTCGAACTTCATATTTTTAAGCGTCGTCAGCGATTCGATCTGATCAGACCATTCATAATTGGCGAGATTCTCAGCCACATCATGCGGCAGCGAAACGTGGAGGATGAGGTTTCTGTGTGCCTTATCGTTATCCCAATACTGAACGGGATCATCTTTTGTGCCGAAGAAGAGGCGTGTGGAAGCCATTTTCATAGCATCATAGACGAAAGACCCGACAGGCGCATTGGCATCAACGTTCGTAATATAAATCGAAAGCGCATCTCCGCCTTCCCAGACGAGTTCAAAAAGACGTGTCTGAGAGGGAAAATCAATGATGGAAGCCAACATGACTTCCCAATAGCCACGAATTTTCTGCACCCCATTATCGTAGTAATAATTGTCCTTGTTCGCATGGGAATCATTATTATGCCCATGCCCCGTGATATGCGCCACGACGTTGGGATACGTCGCAAGAAGCGTCCGGAACTGCGATGCGCTGACACCACCCGCCATTTCGCCGGAATACGTGCCATGATGCGACTGGACAATGACGATCTCATGCTTTGCCTGAGCATCCTTGAGCTGAGTCTCAACCCAATCGAGTTGCTCTTTTGTCATATTGGCTTCAGAGAACTGTCCGGAATTCGTATCGAGCGTAATCAGGCGAATCGGTTTTCCAGGAATGGGATACGTCCAATAATACGCCCATCCTGTCGCCATAATCTCAGGATCAAGACCATGTCCAACAGGCATACCTGGCGCATCATAATAAAGCTGAAGCATTTCAGCTTTACTGAGAACACGTCGGTCAGGATCCGCAGGGGTTTTCACATTGAGATCGGTCACAACAGGCGCATTGGGAAGTGACGCATCGCGAAAACCGTTCTGATATCCCTTTCTGTATTCGTGTTCCGCAATGAAGGGAAAAGCATTCGATATATAATCAAAGAGATTTGTCACGTGATCGGCGACGCAGGCTTCGCGAATCTTGTCATCTGTCGGTGAAAATCCCATGTAAAGCAAATCATGATTACCGATGGCAATATACCACGGGATATTGCCAATACCAGGCGAATAAAATGGATCCGCAAAGTCGTTATTTGGTCCCGGAATCGGATCATCATCCTCCCCCGAATCGGGATTCATGACCCCACCTTTCATCATAGTATGGAACCATTTTTGTTCATTATATTGTGCATTGTCCGCAACATCACCCGTGACGAGGACAAAATCAAACGGTCTGTGGCTCATATCGCTAATACGTTTTCCCGTCTGAATATGGACATCCATCATCTGTGCAGAATACATATCCTGAGGACGATAGGCGCTCGCCACAACATACGGCCATACGGTCACGCCCTCCATGCGACAGGGGGATTGCATATCAACGAGTTGAGGATCGGATATCTGCCAAAACCAAGCGAGACTTTTCGCATTTTCCTGGTGTGTCGGCCGCCCCGTGACAAGCGTGTATCGTTCCTGCCATGGTTCTCCTTCGACGCGTTCAATGCCGAGCCCGTACATGTCATACTTATTCGTCTCCGTAACCCAAAAATCGCGATTCGAAATGAGTTTTTTGACTTCTTCCACTGTGTACCGTTGTGTCCCTATCGTAGGTCGGTAAGCGCGATTGAGTGTCGTATAAGGCTTCTGCGTCAATGGGAGAACAAAAAAACCATCGACTTCGCGCTCAATGGGATCACCATCAGCAGGCAAACAGGACAATTCTTCAGCGCACGCCGGATCATCGCAATCGATAAGCCCATTGTCATCATCGTCCATCTCATTGTCACAAATCTCGACGGGATCCGTTTTTCCGGGCACATAGCATGTCGAATGTTTTGAGCAGACCGGATCATCGCAATCCTTCAATCCATCTCCGTCATCATCCACCCCGTTATCACAAATTTCTTTATTTGATTTGCGACAGGCCGCGTCCTTCACGCATGCCGGATCATCGCAATCAATATGACCATTGCCATCATCATCGATGTTGTTTGTGCAATTCTCGACGACATCTACTTTGCAGTGTTTTTCGAACTGGCATACTGGATCATCGCAATCGACATGACCATTTTCATCATCATCAATGTTGTTGTTGCATATTTCAACTTTGACATCCGGCCCGTTTTCCTGTCCGTTACCTCCATTTTGTCCAGGCTGCTCTTCTGGAAGATCAAAATCGTTCGTACTGCCACATCCACTGAGCAGCATCATACACAACAACATGGAAAATCCTTTTTCACTCAGTTTCATTGCCTTCTCCAATATATAATTTCCTTATTTGTAAATTTGACGCAATGCGTTAAAATCCGCGTCATTACTTACTTTCCTCATTATACATATACCCTTTTACTTTTAATTTTACAAATAAATTTACATAACCACTGTGACGCGCTCAATGTGTGAAATTTTCCCGTCACCACGAATCAGAGGAGAATCTTAAAATCGTTGCGCAAACGGGGGAGTTTAGGTAGATTATGATTGGAAGTGCTTCTTTCATTATTCTCACATTTAGGGAGTATGTACCGTGCAAATATCCTTCAAATGGCTCGCCCTCTGCGTGGCATCCATGACCTTATTGACATCCTGTGACCAGGTTCAAAGTCTCATCGGCGGTTCCAATAGCGGTCGTCGTTCATCTGCCGATATTCCTGACGATTCTGACGCAATTCCTTCCGGAGCCCCTGCAGTACTCAACGATACAGGCATTGAATTGCTTCATCTTCCCACCGAAGAAGAAATGAAACTAGGCAAGACCGTTACATCGACCAAAAAAAGTACGTTTGGTGCCTCCGAAGATGGGCTCGATAGCTGGATCTACAAAAAAAATGCCAAAACAGGACGCTTCCTTGTCGCTGCAACAAGCCGCCCCAACACATCGGGCGGCGACATGATCCGACGTCTCGACTTGGGCTCCAACATCAAGGAATTTGACTACGATTCCGAGAAAAAAGGCACACAAGGCGCTTATATTTATGTGCCCGATGAAATGCGCGGCACCGTTCCAACCAAATACATTGACTCCGAAGGATTTTTCAGTGCCCCCATCTGTGGCATCATCCCTGGACCGGATCGCACAGTCATCGCCCTGAGCGGAAGCACGAACGGCGGCGTCGCCTTCGTCATTGATCCCTACGAAGAAGTCGCAGCTTTTACCCCAAAACAAGCCATCTACTTTCCATACGCCTCCCGCCTTTGCCGTGGCGTCTATTCGAGTCGTATGCAAAAACTCTACGCCGTGGATGTCGCCAATACCGGTGCAAAAAATGGACAACAAGGCATCTTCGTCGCAGATATCACACTCGATGGCAAAGCAACCCCCGCTTCCTATTATAGCGTCGGCAAAGCCAATGCCCCCAATCCACTCTCCGTTACCAATTTTCAGGACATCGCACTCTATCAGGATCGCCTCTTCATCCTCTCCGGCAACGGACGATTCGACAATGAATGGGATAACACCATCTATACCGTCCCAATCAACGAACTTGGCGAACCACTCTTCAATGAACTTAAATATACACAGACGCACAATCCAGTTTATATGACGCCCGCATGCGGCATCGGTGACTATAACGTTTCCGCTATCTCCATCGTCAAAACTGCCAAAGGCCCCGTTCTCCTCTCGACAGGTACGGACGCAACCTTCGCATGGGATATTTCCGGCGATGAACTCAAAAAAGTCGATCTCAATGAAAAACGTCCCGGTGTCCAGGGCATCACGCTCGAAGATATGGGGCGCGGTGGCGTCTCGCTTCTCCCTACGCCAGACGGAAAACAAATCATTCAACTCCCGCACTGCCGTTCTGAAAAAACAAAAATACAGATCGACAGTTCCTACACTGTTAATGCTTTCTCCCTACCAGTCATTTCAACTGAAACACTCAAACTCGACGATCCCATTGACGCTGGCTATATCAGCGTCCTTAAATCCCTAAAAGGCGCGAAATACTATCCGCCTTTCTCCATGACTTTTGCCGGTTTTGCTATAGGGCCTAAACATATCGCCATCGTCGGTGCTTCCGGCTCTAACATCTCCGGCCTCGGCGCTGGCGGCGATATCAATATCATCGACCGAGCAAAAGGCTCAAGCCTCAGTTTCACAAAACCAACGGATATGAAGCACGCACATGAACTCAATTACGGCTTCAAATTCGCAAAAGATGACCCGGATTTTGCCAATACACAGCAACATTCTCATGCAGTCATCTGGATTCCATAATAAATAGGTGGGGGAAGTCTCCCCCTACGCGGCTATTGTCCGAATGTGGAAACGCGTCGTGTCACGTCTCCATATTCGGACAATACGCCGCTTCCCCCTCTGCGGGGGTATCCCCCGCAACGCCCCCAAACAAAAATCGCAATAGATTGGGATACGATCTCGAATTCAGATCATACCGATGGCGGAAAAAATGACGTTTGATTTTCAAACCTATATCGCGGCTCACCGCCCAACAGGTGCGCCACGCGTCGTATTGCAAAATTACGCCTTTATTGAGGATATGAAACATATCCGCGATCTATCCAAAATCCCACTGCTTCCACAAATGATGGAAAAGGGATTACAAGCATGGCGTTATACCGAAAAACGCAGACTGCAACGCAATTCACGCGACATATCGCTTGAGCCACGTAGTGCTCGCGTTTGGCAGGAAGTCTGTCTCTCGCTTGGCGAACCTATCCATGAAGCGCGCCTCATGCCAGAGCAAAAACTCTTTTTTGAACCCTATGGAGATGGTAAGGAAACCTTTTTTGGACTTTCCCTCGCAGCCAGCCAACTTCCCGTAACATCTTTGCGCTTCATTTTTGGGCAGGGGATTGGCGCCTTGGCAAACGGACACGTGCCTTATCTCACTTTAATGCGTTTCGTCGATCACCTGACACGTGGCTTTTCCGAATGGGCAACAGAATTCGCCGACGCCCTGCTTCATTGGCAACGTTATGCCGTAATCACGCGAGATCGCGCTGGCCTGCTCGCGTCCCACGATATGAGTGCTGCCATATTTATTATCATGCGTTCTCTGCTCGATTGGTCAGATGACGAAATCATGCTTGAGATCCGACGTTACCACAGTGGACAAGAAACAGACTTTGGCGAAAAAGAGATTCGAACACGGATCCATGCTCTCCAAATCTTTGAAAAAAGCACGCTCTATGCAGAATCATGTGGCTATCCGACAACTGGCACTCTTTCTATGTCCGAAGTCGATGAAGCAGTCATTCCGCTCATCGCCCGTTTTTAGTTCCATTCTTGAAGCCAACATTCGCAAATGCACTGTGATATAAGCTTAATCTACGCTTGAACGATAATACTAGACCTACATAACTCTACATATAGGTCTATTCTAATGCCCCCTTTAATGGTTATGCCAAGACATACGACGGCGTTACGCTTTTAGGCACTTTTTTTGTCATTGTTCATCTGTTTTCAAATTATTTTTGGTGAACATTCTCTTTTTACCGTAACTT
>JAFOHE010000125.1 GCA_017421975.1 Pseudomonadota bacterium | reverse complement strand
TCGATATGCATGATGTACGCAAACTCGGTCAGCATATAATAAATGTAAACGTTTGTTTTCGTAAAAAGGTGCGTGAAGGTTCGCAGCAATGCTGTGGACAATCACGAGAAATGTTTATGCCGACATGTAGGTTTAGCAAGAGCCCCCCACTTGTTATAATGCCATCGCGATTGCGTTTGTTACGTTTTTTAGTGAGTGTTCATGTAAAAAAAAGTGAATTTATGTGAACGTGTTGGGTTTATTGCCAGCTTAGGGTATGTATTCTCAGCGTTTTAGAGGCAAAAACACGTCTTGGCTTACACTTTGGGGGCGTTGCGGGGGTTCCCCCTGCAATGGGGGTAGCGGCGTATGTTTTGAATGTGTCGAAGCATGTTTCGACACATTCAAAACATAGCTGCGTAGGGGGAAACGTCCCCCTCACGAAAAAGAATAGGGAAAATATATCAAAAATGATTGACAAGTCTTTCAAAATGAAATATACGCCGCGCCCGTTGAATGACCGGGGCGTAGCGCAGCCTGGTAGCGCACTTGCATGGGGTGCAAGTGGTCGCAGGTTCAAATCCTGTCGCCCCGATTCGAAAGAGCTAGCAGTAGATGCTGGCTCTTTTTTTTTACTCTGATGTGGTTCAGGAATATATTGAAAAAGGGGAATTGTTTGTTCTTCTAAAAGGTAAAGACATTAAGAATGTTTTGATTTTCTTGGAAAATAGCTGACGAAGGAGTCAATGATGAGAAATATTTTTGCATGTTTTGTCTCGATTTTGTTGTGTGCATCAGTACTGCCTGCCTGTGGATCAGTGCGTTTTAATGAGCAGGCGAATGCAACGAATGCGGCGACACAGGATGCGGCTCAAGCGGCATCTGAAAATCAGGAACTCGATTGTGATGCGTATATGCAGTCTTTTGCTGATGCCTGTTTTGAAACTACGGTCAAGGATGAAAATGGTGCGCTTCGCAATGATGTTGATGCCGATGGGAACGATCTTGGCCCTGTCGATCAGGGGTGGGCAGCAGATTATTGTACGTGCTTTGCTCAGCGGGCATTCCAGGAATTTGGTTGTGCTTCAGTTTATGCGGATGAAGAATTAAATGATGAAGCATGGCAGGCAAAATATAACGCTATCGGTGATGTGTGTGCTGAAGCCGTACAAAATATGGGGCAGGATGCCACAGATGCCACAGATGCTGTGGATAGCGTGGATGCTGCGGCACCAGTAGCGGATCAAAGTGTCGATGCTGCAGCGGATGTTCAGGCTGCACCAGCCACAAATTAAGCCCGTAGTGTGACGCGATGATTTTTGATGACATTTTGCGTCAGGTGCCGACGGATGCGGTTCTTGAAGACGTTTGTGTCGGCATATTTTGGACGTTTGTCAAAACGCAATATGGAAGTGGTATGTGTGCGACGGCACACCGATGGATTGAAGACCCGCCAGGCGCTTTGATTGATGGTGCTGGTTCGCTTGTCGGTAAAAGCGTACACGATTTGGCTGCGTTGTATCGCTCGGCATCATTGACCGCACGGGCTTTGGCTCTTGCCGCAGTGTCGGCCTCGTGCGGGCCTATGACGGGACAATGTGAAAAAATGCGTGCCCAGGAACTCGTCGCTGCGCGATGTGCATTGTCGCCGCGTCCTTTGCGCATCGCTTTGATTGGCCATTTCCATTTTGCAGAAAGTCTTCGTCAGGCAGGGCATACGCTCGATATTTTTGAGCTTGAAAATCGCTGTCAGCCCGGAGATATTCCCGTCACGCGAGCGCCGGAATTATTGCGTCATGCTGATATCCTTTTAATGACGTCGTCAACGTTGATTACGCATGCAACGGAAGAATTGCTTTCCTTTGTCCGGCCAGATACTTATAAGATGATTGTAGGGCCGAGTGTCCCGCTCAGCCCGGTGTTATGGGATTATGGGCTAGATGCCGTGTGCGGTTCGATGATTACAGATGCAGAAGGCGTGTCGCTGGCCATTCGTCAGGGGGGAACGCATAAGCAGCTCCATGGCTGCGAAAAGGTCTGCTTTTTGGGCGGGGATAAACATTAGTTTTTGCTGGAGGGGCTTGGAGTGGAGATCAAGGCACGGATTGCGGTCATTGGTGGTAGCGGACTGACTCAGATAGAAGGTCTGCGCGTGATTGAAGAACTTGATATCGATACGCCGTTTGGACAGCCGAGCGACAAAATTACGATTGCAGAAATTGAGGGCAGGCGCGTCGCCTTCTTGCCGCGACATGGACGTGGGCATCGGATCAATCCGACTCAGGTGCCGTATCGTGCCAATATTTGGGCGCTCAAGCAGATCGGTGTCTTTTGGATCGTCACGTTCTCAGCTGTTGGTAGTCTGAGACTCGATTTCGAACCAGAGCATTTTTGTGTTCCCGATCAAATCATCGATCGCACAACGTTGAGACAAAATTCTTTTTTTGATGATATCGTCGTCCACGTTGCCAATGGAGAACCGTTCGATGAACGGCTTCGCAATGTTTTGATTGAGGCTTGTCGCGCAGAAGGCGTGACAACGCACGACAGTGGTACCTACCTTTGTATGGAAGGCCCCGCGTTCTCTACCCGTGCCGAGAGCAAAATGTATCGAATTCTCGGCGCTGATATCGTGGGCATGACGGCCAATCCGGAAGCAAAACTCGCTCGCGAAGCCGAAATGGCGTATGCGACGGTGGCTCAGATGACGGATTATGACAGTTGGCATGAGTCTGTCGTCACTGTTGAAGAAGTCATCGGACACATGAAAAATAATGTTGCGAACGTTCATCGCGTGATTCGGCGCATGATTCCCATGATACCTCTCGGCACGGAAGACGAAGATCCCGTTTCACATGCGCTTTCGCTTGCAATCACAACGGATTCTGCATGCATTGATGAACGTTATCGAGCAAAATATGCACTCCTCTTGGGCAAATACGTCGATTTCAATGGACACCGGATCTGAGACAAAGCCGTTGATCGGCAAAGTGGAGGCTGCAGCACTCGATCGTCAGCCTGTGTGCGTGGTTCCTTCATCCTCGTATGATTTGCGTCCATCAAAGTGGCGTGATGTCTCTGCCGAAGCATGGGCATCCTATGACTGGCAGTGGCAAAACCGCGTGATGACGTGTGACGATTTACTCGAAATCACACCGCTTTCAGAGGATGAACGACGCGCCATTGAAACATTTTCCAGGACGTTTTCGTTGTGCGTGAGCCCCCATTATGTAGCGCTTCTCCGTCTTGAAAGCGGCGATTCTCATCCGATTCGTCGTCAGTGTATTCCGACGATGGCGGAGACGGAAGTCATCGACTGCCTGATGGATGATCCCCTTGGTGAGGCGCGTCACCATTATTCTGGCTGTGGTACACGAAGGTATCCCGACAGAGCCCTCGTCTATACAACACATGCATGTGCTATGCGTTGCCGCCATTGTACGCGCCGATGCAAGGTCGGACGCATGGAACAGCCCACGCACGCGTCGGTGATGAAAACCATCGACGATATCTGTGCGGATACGCGTATTCGTGATGTCCTCTTGTCTGGCGGAGACGCATTGAGTCTCTCAAATGACGAAATTGAAGCCATG
This sequence comes from Pseudomonadota bacterium, assembly GCA_017421975.1. Lineage (GTDB taxonomy): Bacteria > Myxococcota_A > Bradymonadia > UBA4248 > UBA4248 > RGIG464. Next base: position 10,753 of record JAFOHE010000125.1, on the reverse strand, counting down.
CTTGGCAGACTCCGCGCATGCCCGCATATCGACGTCATTCGGCTTTGTACGCGTATGCCCTGTACGCTTCCGCAGCGCATGAATGATGATGTGCTGTTGCAGACGTTGGCTCGATATGCGCCAATTTATGTGAACACGCAGTTTAATCACCCCTTGGAAGCTACGGATGAGTCGGCAAAAGCCCTTCAGCTTCTGCGAAAGGCCGGGTGTGTCATCGGCAATCAGAGCGTCCTTCTGCGCGGTGTCAATGAAAATCCCAAAGACCACGAGGCCTTGAACCGCTGGCTTTTGCGAAACGGTTGCAGGCCGTATTATCTGTTCTTATGCGATGTGGCTCAAGGAACATACCATTTCAGGACGCCCATTCAAACGGGATTCGAGATCATGGCGCATCTCCGCGGACGCCTTTCAGGGCTGGGTATTCCCCATTATGTCGTCGATTTGCCCGATGGCATGGGAAAAGTTGATCTCGCGCCTGGCCTGGTGCATTGCGACTCGAATATCGTTCATTTCCGTAATTGGTTCGGAGCGGATGTCTCGTATCCAGACGTCTTTGTGTAGAGGAATGTCCCTGCTTTGAGCAGGTAGGATGGAGAGTGCGTTGTGGGATGTTTGGTGGGGGAAGTCTCCCCCTACGCGGCTATTTATCTGTGTAGGGACGTTCCATGGAACCTCCCTACAACAGATAAATACGCCGCTACCCCCTCGTTCTTCAAAGGTTGTTCGCTGTTACAATGAAAAAAATGAAAAAAAGGGCTGTGTTGCTTGTGGCACTCGCACTCAAAAAGCGGTTGTGGTAGAATAGAGTGTCATTTTTTCTGCACAAGATGCAGTGGATTCAGATCTCATTTAGGGAGATTGTAACGTGGCTCGTATTGTATATAGTGGTACTGATTTTCCGCCCGTTTATGCTGATGTGAACGCCCAACAAGTGGAAGTAACCATAGGCCGACAGGCAGGCAATAAGATTCGCATGGCATCAAATGCGTTATCGCGTGTTCATGCAAAAATTGTTTTTCAAAATGGCCGTTATTTTTTGGTGGACAATAACAGCTCTAATGGAAGTTATATCAATGGCACGCGCGTAACGAATCAGGAGATCCATATTGGCGATAAAATACGGTGTGGCAATGTCACATTCGATTTTATAGATGAGCCACGTGGAGCATCGCCAATGCCGCCGTTGAACAATGGCCCGATGCCGCCGTTGAACAATGGCCCGATGCCGTTGAGCAAGGGTCCAATGCCGCCGTTGAACAATGGCCCGATGCCGCCGTTGAACAATGGCCCGATGCCGCCGTTGAGCAATGGCCCGATGCCGCCGTTGAGCAAGGGTCCAATGCCGCCGTTGAACAATGGCCCGATGCCGCCGTTGAACAATGGCCCGATGCCGTCGTTGAACAATGGCCCGATGCCGCCGTTGAACAATGGCCCGATGCCGTCGTTGAATCCGATGGGGCCTGGCCCGATAAGTCAGCCAAATATGCCTCCAATGGGGCCGAACAATGCGATGAATGGAGGCAACAACGGTGCTCCTGGGGGGATCGGCGGACGTCCGATGCCGATGATGCCAGGTCAGAAGGGAATGGCAATAAATGCGCCGAAGCTTCAAATGATGTCACCTGGGCTTCAGTCGGTTGGTGGTCCAGCCACAAACAATGCCAATATGAATTTGCGTCCGATATCTGGCGGGGGCAATTATCGTCCGACAATGATCAATCAGCCTTCGTTTGATCAGGATATGGAGCGTTATGCCGCGCAGCAACTTGCGCAACAGAATAATGCGCGTGGGTCTGCTATGCCGCCAGCAAATGCTTCGGGGATGCCGCCTTATATGAACGGGGCATCCGATATGGATGGCCATTTCCAGATGGAAAATGGTAATTCTGGATCTGGCTCGGCACCTGTTCAACCAGGGTTTGCACCGCTTCAAAATACGCCTGTTGAACCCGTTTCTTCGGTTGAATCACCCGTGGATATGCCTTATCCAGAAAATGGGTCGGATTTCGGTGGCGATGACTATGCTTCGCACGACGATATGTCATATAACCACGATGATGGCAATTATGACGGCGAAATAGATCGCTATGATGGCCGCATGGATGACGATGGCAATCCCTATAGCGGTTCGCCCGACGATGTTGAGATTGACCGCTACGATGGCCGCATGGATGACGACGGCAATCCCTATAGCGGTTCGCCCGATGATGTTGAGATTGATCGCTACGATGGCCGCATGGATGACGACGGCAATCCCTCTAGCGGTTCGCCCGACGATGTTGAGATTGACCGCTACGATGGCCGCATGGATGACGATGGCAATCCCTCTAGCGGTTCGCCTGACGATGTTGAGATTGATCGCTACGATGGTCGCATCGATGACGATGGCAATCCCTATAGCGGTTCGCCCGACGATGTTGAGATTGATCGCTACGATGGCCGCATCGACGATGGCAATCCCTCTAGCGGTTCGCCCGATGATGTTGAGATTGATCGCTACGATGGTCGCATGGATGACGATGGCAATCCCTATAGCGGTTCGCCCGATGATGTTGAGATTGATCGCTACGATGGCCGCATCGATGATGGCAATATGGATCACTACAGTCATCACGATGATGACGCGTTTGATGCGTATGACAGACCGGCAGAAAACGCAATGGGAGCAGAGAGTGCCTATATGGCTGAACCGATGGATTCCAGTGTGCCGATCGAAGTGCCGGCTGCGGAAGCGCAGCGGGGACAGGAAGTTCATCAGGAACCCGTCGTAGAAAGTATGGAAGATGTTGAAGTTAGACCAGGCGTGGATCGATTTGGTGGGCGTGGCCGCGGACGCGTGATGGGCAGAATGCCACAGCGGCCTACGCTTTCGCCGAGTCGGGCTGAAACATCGACGGCTTCGTCACAGCAACCTGCTGTCCACAGAACGACAAATCCCTCCAATCCCTCCATACCGATTCCAAATTCGTCGATTACGCCAATTGCAGGAGGCCGAAGACCGCAACGCGGTCGTGTGCCCATGACGCATGTTGGGCGTGTTTCGGGGCAGTTTCATGCTGAATTTGAAGAGCATCCTGCAGCAGCTTCTGTAGAAAGTCCGATCGCTGTGGCTGTTTCTGAAGTGGAGTCCCCGGAAGATTTCCGTTCCGACGGGCAACTGCATCAGATTGGGACTGTGGATCATATTGTACCAGAAGGTTTGACGCCAAATCCGTCGATTATCGGCGAAACCGTCGATCCAAGTATGGTGGACGAAACGCTTTCACCTGATGTCGTGGCGCAGGGAGAAGAACCTTGTTGTGTTGGTAATCGGCAGGATGGCTTCAAAGTGAGTTCGGCTTACCTTAATCCCGTGAATTCTGATGTCAGCGCTGCAGAAATCGAAGTGTCTGAATATAAGGCACGCCTGAGCTCGGCTCAGCTCGAAGTTCAGAAACTTAGCGTAGCCTGTGAAGATGCCATCGCTGTTCGGGATAAACTTGAAGAAGAAAAATCGACGCTTCTTCAGCGTCTTGAAGATGCTGAAAATGCTTTGACTGAAACCGAAGATAAGCTGCATCAGGCTCAGGATGAATTGATCGAACTCCGAGATTCGTTTGATATGGCGATTCAGGATCGCGATAAAGCCGAAGGTGAGCTGGATATCCTTCGGCAGGAGATGGAACAATTACGCCATGATCAGTCTTCTCAGGGGGCAGAACTCGATAGTCTGCGTGCCACGGCTTCGACTTCGGAAAACGCCATTCGTGAAGCGCGACAAGTTGCGGAAGAATTGCGCGATGAGTTGATTCAGACACAGGCGGCGCTTGAGGCAGCCGAGCAGAACCGCAACAATGCAGTCGCCGAAAAAGAACAGTGGCTCGTTCGCTCTCAACAGGCGGAAAGCGTTAAGGCGTCTATGCTTGCGGAACTTGAATCGAAAAAGAAAGAATTGGATCATTTGCGTGATTCATCTTCCGATTCGGAAAACGCCATTCGTGAAGCGCGACAAATTGCGGAAGAATTGCGCGATGAGTTGATTCAGACGCAGGCAGCGCTTGAGGCAGCCGAGCAAAATAAAAATCAGTTCATCGACGAGAAAAATGCATTGTTGGCACGCATTGAGACGATTGAGCAGGAAAAAGCTTCTTGTGCAGCCGAGTTGGAAGCCAAAAATGCCACAATTGAAGCGGTTCAGCGCAGTCTTGACGAAGTCTCCGCGCAGCGCGATGATGGCTTTGCGCAGAGGGATCAACTCAATGAAGCACTCGCTGCTTCCAATAGTGAACTTGAAGAACTCCGCTTGAAGTTGAATGAAGCGACATCGATGCCTTCCGTGAATATTGAGGATTTTGAAGCTCAAAAAGCGGAACTTGAGGGCGCGTATGCACAACTCGAACAGGTGAAGCAGGAAAATGGTGCGTTGCATGGAGATATGGAGGCGCTTCAGGGGGAAGTTGATGCGCTCCATGGTCAAATGGAAATACTCGTTTCAGATCGTGATGCTGCTACAAACGAAAGTGAATCCCTTCGTGCGCAGCTCCTCGATTTGCAGGATCAAAACGTTGCAGCACAAAACCAGATTCAGATGCTTCAGGAAGATGTGGGACGCCTCTCTGCTGAGAAAAACGATAGCGTTTCTGCTTTGAATATGCAATTGGCTCAGCTGCAGGCCGAAAATGCATCGTTGCAAAATCAGATGGCAAATGCATCTGAAGCACCAGCAGATACAGGTGAGCTTGAAGCGCTACGAAATGAACTCCAAAACTTGCGTGAATCTTCTGAAGCAGAAATGAATCAGCTTCGTGCCCGCGTTGAAAAATCCATACGTCAGCGCGATGAAGTTAAAATGGCCTTCGAAGAAGTCGCTCAGCAAAATGAGATGCTTCATAAACAACTCGCTTCCGCGCAGGCAGGCGGGGCATCGTCCGCTTGTGCCGATTTCGTTCGTAAATGGACACCGCGCTTTGTATCGATCATCGAATTCGCTCAGGAAATGACCAATTCTATCGATGCAACACAGGGACTCGATCCTTCCGTCTCCGAAAATGCGCACGAAATGCTCAATGTCCTCGTGAAAGTAAATCAAAAAATGAATAAAGCGAACGAAACACTCGGCTAATTTTTCTGCTTCTGTGTTGCTTTTCGCCTCAAATAGATGTGTATTTGCACTTTATTTGAGGCGAAGTTTTTTTTAAATGCGCGTTCAGAGACATAAATGATAAATACAGGTCTTGGACAGTTCATCAGAAGATAGAACTTGGGGTGAACTGTATATATTGTACTGGTTGCCCGACGCGGCAACGCTCTTGAGGAGGGAACAAAATGGCAAAATTTTACATCTGCAAACATTGCGGCAATTTGATCGGCATGGTTCAGGATTCTGGCGTGAATCCAGTGTGTTGTGGCGACGATATGGTTGAACTTGTGCCGAACACGGTCGATGCGAGTGGCGAAAAACATTTGCCTGTCGTGACTGTCGAGTCGGATGATCGCGGTATGCGCGTACACGTCGCAATCGGTAGCGTCGCACATCCCATGACGGCTGCGCATTTGATCAATTGGATCTTTGTTGAAACGAACAAGGGCGGCCACCGTCGCGTGCTTTCAGCTTCCGATAAGCCCGAAGCTTCTTTTATGCTCAACAGCGATGAAATGCCGATTGCTGTTTATGCTTATTGCAACCTGCATGGACTTTGGAAAACAGCGCTGTAAGTCATAATCACGTCTACATAATGTGTGTACGCACAAAAAAGCACCGATGATCATCGGTGCTTTTTTATTTATTTGGTGGGCGGACGAGGCGTCCATTTGCGGCGTCCTGCGGGTTTTTTGTACATAATGCGAATCGGGGTGCCTGCAAAGCCATAGTAAGCACGGATTTGATTAATAATAAAACGTTTGTAGTCGGTTGGAATGATTTCGGGCGCATTCGATTGAATGACAAATGTCGGTGGACGAATGGCGACTTGTTGCGCAAAGTAAAATTTGAGCGTGCGACTGCCGACCATCGGCGGGTTGTGTTGCGCCAAAATACGCCTGAACACGCGGTTTAATTCACCTGTCGGAACGCGCATACTCGCCTGGAGATAGAGCTTCTTCGCAATATCGAGGATTTTGTGCGTACGTGTGCCCGTTAAAGCACTAATCGTAAAAATGGGAATGTGGTCGATAAATGAGAATTTTTCGCGAGCTTCTTTGATATATTCGGTCGCTGTCTGATCCGTCTTATTTTCGATGAGATCCCATTTATTGAGCAAAACGGCAATGGCACAGCCTTTTTCAATGGCGATAGAGGCAATTTTGAGATCCTGATCCGTTACGCCAAGGCGTGCATCGACGACGATGAGAACGACATCGGCGCGTTCGACGGCATCGAGAGCCTTGATAATCGAAAATTTCTCTATGCGTTGACTGATGGTGGATTTGCGTCTTATGCCGGCTGTATCAATGAGAAGATAGGGCTGACCGTCTTTGCCTTCCAATTCGGCATCAATCGTATCGCGCGTCGTGCCGGCAATATCGGCTGTCAGCAAACGTTGATAGCCAAGAAGTTTGTTGATGAGCGTCGATTTGCCCGTATTAGGTTTGCCGCACACTGCAATTGCAATGGTTTCCTGAAGCACTTGATCTTCGAGTGCGTGTTCATCCCTTGCCGTTGACGGGACTTCATAAAGCTCAGCATCGTCCTCCGTTTCAAACGTATGGGCACGCGTCAGAGCTTCCGTTTCTTCTTCCGAAAAATCGGCTTCGTCATCATCGTATGTTTCGTCATCCGAAAAATCGGCTTCGTCATCTTCATAAGTTTCATCGTTCTGCTCGAAGTCGTCATCTTCAGGATGATACCCTTTGGGATATTCGCCGAATTGTTCGACATATTCCTCTGTGAATTCGGCAAAATCGTTGTCGATTTTGAACTTGTGACGGTTGTTTTCGTCTTCATCGACGGTTGGGAAATCTTCGGTAATGGCGTCGGCCAAATCTTCGAAGCCCAAGCCGTGTTCGGCAGAAATGGCATAGAGTTCTTCAAATGCCAACTCATAAAATTCGTAAGACAATTCCATGAGCTTTGGTTGATCGATTTTGTTGACAGCCAAAATCGTGCGTTTTCCAGATTTTCGCAGAATTTCAGCGATTTGCCAGTCGGCTGGCAGAAGACCAGCACGGGCATCGACGACAAACACAATGACGTCGGCTTCTTCAACGGCGAGCTGGGCCTGGATGCGCATTTGCTCAAGCAGAACGTCGGTCGAATCCGGTTCAAAACCGCCTGTATCAATGATGGTAAAGGGATGTTTGTTCCATTTGCCGGTGCCGTAATTCCTGTCGCGGGTGACGCCGGGCGTATTTTCGACAATGGCTTTGCGTGAACCGATAAAACGGTTGAAAAGTCGGGATTTACCGACGTTTGGACGCCCAACGAGGGCGATCACGGGAAGGCGTTGACGTTTGGCCATCTTAATATTTCTCCTAAAAGATTCGTATTTTGTTGATAAAGTGCGCCGGATAATTTGGTTTACGACGGCCGCTTCGTGTTTTCCGCCAGGCCGAAGGCTTTCAAATCTTTCATATTTTCGCTCCACTCGGCTTTGACTTTGACGACGAGTTCGAGCTGAATGGCTGCACCGAGCACATTCGACAATTTTTCGCGTGCTTCAATGCCGAGGGCTTTGATTTGTGCGCCGCGTTTGCCGACAAATATGGCCTTTTGGCTTTCGCGTTCGACATAGATGGTCGCTTTGATTTCGATTCGATTTCGGTCGCGAAGCGATTTGAAATCGTCGATTTCCACGACGGCGGAATAGGGAAGTTCTTTGCTCATCTGATAATAAATGACTTCACGAATCGTTTCAGCCGCCAAAAATCTTTCCGATTGATCGGTGTAGAGCTCTTCTGGATAGAGCGCAGGTTGTTCGGGTAGATACTTGGCCACGCAGTCGAGAAGCGTGTCGAGTTCTCGTCGCTTCCGCGCACTGACGGCAACGATTTCCTTAAAATCATAAGCCTGGCTGTACTTTGCGATGACAGGCAGAACGAGGGCTGGATCAGAAAGCGTATCGAGCTTATTGATGGCCAAAATAGCGGGTTTGTTCACTTTTTTAAGTGCATCAATGAGATTGGCTTCGATCTCTTCAATTTCGCCGTTTTTGGTCAGGCAGTGACGCGCGTCAATGAGCATGAGAACGCAGTCTGCATCGCCCAAACTCGAAAGCGCTGACTGAATCATGACCTGATTGAGCGTCCTTTTGAGCCAGTCATGGAGACCTGGCGTGTCGATAAAGACGAATTGATGATTGGGGCGGTTGACGATGCCGCGGATCTTGTTTCGCGTCGTTTGCGCTTTAGCACTCGTGATACTGACGCGTTCTCCAGTCAGGGCGTTGATGAGTGTCGATTTGCCCGCGTTCGTTCGCCCAACGAGGGCGATAAATCCTGAATGAAATGTGTCTGGCATATACTGTTTCACTTATGAGGAGGTAAATAGGATGTGAAAGGGGAAGGCTTCGGCTATCGGTTCCCGATACGCCGAAGCGAAGCCGCTATCGGCATGCCGATACGCGGCTTTGGCCCTTGCTATCGGGCGTGTGCCCGATACGCTCGGGCTTTGATACAGCGGTAAATGCGTTTTGTGGCATGATAAAACACGAGGCGTTTCGTTCGGCTAACAGGTGGGCAGAACGGCGTTCATCAGAAAAAAACCACAAAACGCGTTGTGCCACCATGAATTACGAGGCTGATTTGTGAAAATTGAGGATCGGTTGGCACTTTTTGGCAACGACATCCTCATTGATGATGACTTCATCGAGGTCGTTCATGGATGGAATTTCGTACATGATATCGAGCATGACTTCTTCGAAGATAGAGCGCAGACCGCGGGCACCGCTCTTTCGGCGTATGGCCTCGCGCACGATGGCGAGTTGGCCTTCATGAGTGACGGTGAGCTTGACTTTTTCGAATTGGAAGAGGCGAACGTATTGTCGCAAAATGCTATTTTTTGGCTTCCAGATGATGTCGAGGAGCATATCTTCCGTCAGCTCATCGAGCGTCACGATGATGGGGATACGCCCCATGAATTCGGGGATTAGACCGAATTTGATGATATCCTGTGTCGTCGCCTGTGCGATGAGTTTGGATGCATCTTGTTCCGATCGCGACGTGTTGTCGGACATAAAGCCCATACCTGCGGAACCGACGCGTTTTTCGATGATATCGATGAGGTTATTGAAAGCACCGGTAAATATAAAGAGGATGTTCGTCGTGTTGACGCGAATGAGATCCTGTTGTCCGGGGCGATTTTTGGTGGCATCGGGCGAGAAGGTGACGGAGCCTGCCTCAATCATTTTGAGCAAAGCCTGCTGCACGCCTTCACCGCCGACGTCGCGCCCACCGGCACCACGCGTGGCGATTTTGTCGATTTCGTCGATGCAGACAATGCCGCGTTCAGTCTGTTCGATATTTTTGTCAGCTGCCATCCATAAGGCTTTGATGATATTTTCGACGTCTTCTCCGACATAACCGGCTTCCGTCAATGTGGTGGCATCGGCGACGGCGAAGGGCACATTGATCAACTTGGCAATGGTTTGTGCGATGAGCGTTTTGCCGCAGCCGGTCGGACCGATCATCAAAATATTGCCTTTGGTCAGTGCCACATCGTCTTTTTCATCGCTTTTGATGTTTTCAATGCGTTTGTAGTGATTGTACACGGCAACGCTCATGGCGATTTTGGCGCGTTCCTGACCGATGATATTTTGGTCGAGAAAGGCTTTGATCTTTCTGGGCAACATATCGGCGGATGAAGGAAGCGGCTTGTTTTCTTCCGGCGCGGCGGCGGCGGATTCCTCGGCCATGATCTCCTTGCAGAGCATGATGCAATTATCGCAGATACAGACGCCTTTTTCATTGGAATCTTTGCGGTAAATGAGTTTCCGGACGTCTTTTTTTTCTTTTCCGCAAAATGAACAGCGAACGGTTTTGGGTGCCATAAGGTCAGAAAGATCCTTTAATCATTTAGGTAAACCGGATGGGGGGCGTTGCGGGGGATCGCCCCCGCATGGGGGTAGCGGCGTATGTTTGTCGCCAGGGCCTATGCCCTGGCAAAACATAGCCGCGTAGGGGGCTTGCCCCCATCCTTCAAAAATCAAGAAAATAAAACAAGCAAAAATGCTTGCCTGTGTCTCGAAAAAAACAGGCGACTAGGTTTAGACAGACCGCATCATTTTGTCAAACGTCTATTCATTAAAAATGCATAATGAAGCGATGTGAGGCATGAATAAGGCTTGACTAATTCAAGTTGGGTGCGTATAAGGCGACGCGTTTTTATGAGGTCTGTCAAATTTTCAGGCAGACGGCAAGATCACCCGAAGCTGCATGCGCAGATTATTTTTGAAAATATTGGAGGAAAGATGGCAGTAAGTCTTCGACTTCAGAGACATGGTGCGACGCACCGTCCCTTTTACAAACTCGTAGCTACGGACAGCCGCAATGTCCGTGATGGTCGTTTTATTGAAGCCCTTGGCACGTACAATTCGGTCAGCAAACCGCACAAGATTGATTTACACAATGCCACTAAATGAAATTGTTTATGACTTTTTTGACAAAATTAAGTCAATAAGCAAAGGCTATGCAAGCATGGATTATGAAATAAGCGGATATAGGGAAAGTGAATTGGTTAAACTAGACATATTGCTAAATGGTGAGATTTGCGATGCTCTTTCAATCATTGTCCATAAAGATAAGGCGTATGGTAGAGGTAGATCTCTGTGTGAAAAGTTGA
>JAFOHE010000124.1 GCA_017421975.1 Pseudomonadota bacterium | reverse complement strand
GCTGGTACGCGATGTTAAGCAAAAACGTGAAGAGCGTAAGGCTCTCATTGACGAGTCGATCGGGGTGCTCGGTGATAAGCTCAAAAGTGCGGGCATCAAGTGTGAGATACACGGACGTCAGAAGCATTTCTTCAGTATCTATCGCAAGATGGTGAAGAAAAACAAGACGCTCAACGAGATATACGACTTGTCTGCGATCCGCGTACTTGTCGATAATATCTGCTTTATGAAGGATGTATCAACGCATCGCAGATCGTATCACCGAAGCCAGCAACGATTACGCAATTGGGTTTAGTTCATGATTTTTCCTATTTGTCGCAGTTGACGGAGCCGGAAGTTGGGGAGCGTATTTTTGGTCAGGGTGTCAATTCGGAAGCTTTGCGTGTGTGTGTCGATCAGCAACGCCTGATGGTTGGCGGTACGTTGAGAGCAGCGCGAATGGCCGTATCAAGTATTTATCCGAAACGGATCATTAACCTTGGTGGAGGTTTTCATCATGCTTATCCTGAAGGCGGCTATGCATTTTGTGTTTTTAACGATGTTGCAGCATCCATTGCCCATCTGCGCAAGCATGGATATGATAAAAAGATTTTAATTATTGATCTTGATCTTCATCAGGGGGATGGCAGCAAGAAATTTTTTGCGCATGACCCGACAGTTATTACGTATTCTGTTCATGCGGAGAGCTGGGATAAAGAGGAATTTAGTGGCAATTATGATATTGCTTTGGGTCCAGGTATCGGTGATACAGCTTATCTTTCAGCGATTCAGACGAGTCTACCGAAGATTATTGAGCGAGAAGATCCGAGTCTTATTTTTTACCTTGCGGGTGTGGATGTGGCGGAAGATGATGAGCTTGGTGATTGGCGAATCACGCATGAAGGCATATTTTCCAGGGACGGTCTGATAGATCGCCTTGTAGGTCGTCGACGGATGGTCATTGTGACAGCTGGTGGATATGGAAAAAATGCGTGGCGACATTCGGCACGTTTTTTTGCTTATCTGACGAGTGGTTTAACGAAGCCGATTGCATCGGACAACGAACGTCTTTTAAATGCAATGAAACACATATCACGTCAGCTTCCAGTATATGACCTGACGGCAGACAAAGCGGATGAGCAGGATGATTTTTTTGAGTTGTTTGTCGATGCAGGCAAGCGCACAAAGTTATTTGATTATTATTCATTGTACGGCGTGGAGTGTGCGTTAGAAAAAGTTGGTATATACGAACATCTGAGGCGTATCGGCTTTCCAATGCCATATATGGCTTTTGAGTTGGATCATCCGAATGGTCAGGCAGTCCGGATGTGGAGTAGTGATTCGAAGAAAACGTTATTGATGGAAGCCATTCTTGATGAAAAGACGTGTCTGGATAACCGTCGGATTTTATGGATTGAATGGTTATTGCTTCAGAATCCGACGAAAGCGCCGACGGCAGAGCGTCCGCTTTTGCCAGGTCAGACGTATCCTGGTCTTGGCTGTTTGACGAAGGTGGTTGGCTTATTGTTTATGGTTGCAGACAGGCTTCATTTTGATGGCATTGGTTTTAATCCAGCCCATTATCACGTTTGTTTTCTTGCCAAAGGTCAAGGTTATTTTGAGCGTCCCAGAGATGAAGCCCGATTTCGTGTAGCACAGGCGATTACGGCGGGCATGAATATACAGCAGGCGAGTCAAGCTTTGGCCAATGGCATGCGATGCGGCGGTCAGACGTATAAATGGGTACCAGCGAGGATGGTGATTCCGACGAGTGATGAAGCGAAAGCCTGGTTTGCGCGTGACGCGTATCAGCATGAAGTTGAGAAATATGCGGCGATAGAATTGACGAAGTACGGTCAATCACGTACTTATCGCCGGAAACGGATGGAGAAATAAGCTAGGTCTTAGTCATTTCAAAATGTTGCCTGTCTCAATTGAATCGTTTAGAGTTTTAGCGCATTTTCTGAAACGTTGTTTTGGGGAGTGCGTTTGTCCGAACTTTTTATGTATTTTTCGTTGGAATCCATCGCCATGACTGACTCAACGTTCAAATTACCAGACTTTGTCCGCCCACTGACTTCGAGCTTTGCTCAGCCGTATGATTCGTGTTTTATACCGCGTGGTTTTTTAT
>JAFOHE010000123.1 GCA_017421975.1 Pseudomonadota bacterium | reverse complement strand
TCGAGAGCCGATTGGAGGGCGAGCGAGTTGATGATGGTTGCAAGCATACCCATTTGGTCACCCTTCACGCGATCGAAACCACGGCCCACGCCGCTCAATCCACGGAAGATATTACCGCCACCGATAACGATACCGATTTGGCACTTATACGATGTTAGGCCTTATTTTCCATGCCCTGCAACACGTGTGGGCTATCAAACCATGGATTGACCTCGCCGCAGCCGTCGATATACTCAAGATCGATGAAAATATCATTCGACGTTTTGGAGTATATCATATTTATCATTTTATAAATGAAGTCATTCTTCTCAAACCGACGTATCGAGCGCGTCTATTTCGCCGCATCCTTCGAAAAGGCTTTTGCCATAACCGCCTTGGCACGCTCATCATTGGCAAGGATTCCGCGCTCGAAGCCGCTTTTGGTGCCACATCACGTATGGGTTCCATGTTATTTGTAGACGGCGTTTGCTATCCAGTGGAAACCTTATTCTTTCATATTGCATTAGGCATGGATATTATATTTCACAAATTAAAACAACACACGCATCACGTCTAATGTAATAGAAGTTTACTCGACAATCAATCCATCCAGCGCACACATATCAGCCCTGAAATTTGCACCTGCCAAAATCAGCTTGCGGCCATCTGACATAAATGGCTTTGCATATTCTTTATCTTTAATCTGCTGTATGGCAGCTTCGGCACTGCCTTCACGCTTGAGTTCCATAACATAAATATATTTGTCTGTTTTTATAATAACATCCGCACGCCCCATAGCCGTGTGGTATTCCACATGGGTATAAAATCCCATCAACGTAAACAGCAAATATACAAAATTCTGGAAATGCACTTCGTAATCGAGTTTGATCTCATAAGGTACATTGGCAAGCAATGCATCAATGCGGTTGAAAAAGGCTTGTGTGTCCCCCTTTCGCACATCTCGGATAAAACCGGATATCTGAAATTCGGACGCTTTCTCACTACCCGTCACAAGGGGAATCATTCCCTTTAAAAACCCTTCCTTCACTTCAACATTGGGATAACCAAGCATAAACTCAGAAAACTCTTCATCGTATCCACTGATGGTTAAATAACCGCTTTGGTAGAGTATGGGCAACGGATTGTCTTTGTATGTATCGATGGACATGATCATATCTTTCTCGACCGTTGCGCCTTCAAGTTTGTCGATATTCGAACGGGTTTGTTTGAGCAACTGAACCAAAAAAGTCGGCGTTCCCGATTCAAACCAAAAGTGGTCGAGTTTCTTGTAGGCAAGTGCCTTGAGCAAACTGAACGGATTATAAACACTTTCAGTCATTTCCTCGCAAAAATGATAGCCATTGTATTCGCGTTTGAGATCGGCATGCATCGCTTCGTAAGTCTTTCCACGGGCATCTGCCATAGCCTGGATATCTTCGTGAAAATTGCTTTCCAGCTCTTTTTCGGTAATGCCACATATATTCGAAAAGTCCGGCATCAGCGATATATCGGTCAGATTGTTTAACGCACTGAATACGCTCAGTTTACCAATTTTAGTTACACCAGTGAGCAATACAAATTTCAAATAACGATCGGCTTTTTTAATACCACCATAAAAACCATTTAATGTCTGACGATGTTTCTCCTGTAATTCCTCATCGTCGAGCGTGTCGAGTATCGGCTTTTCATATTCGTCCACAAGCAACACCACAGGGAGTCCGGTCTGCTCTTTGGCTCGCTTAATGATACCTGTGAACCTGTCACCCAATGTATCTTCACCCTCGCCATGACCATAAATCTTTTCCCATTGGATGAGCGACAAATTCAGCGTCTTCTGGAGTGCATCCGGTTCATGGTAGTTTGTACCGGTCAAATCCAGATGAAGCACTGGGTACGATTTCCATTCTTTTTCAAGTGCAGCGATGGCCAGTCCCTCGAACAGATCGCGCCGACCCTCAAAATACGATTCAAGCGTCGATAACAGCAAGCTCTTGCCAAACCGACGCGGTCTGGACAAAAAGAAATACATGGATGATCCATGCGTTATGCGATATACTTGTTGCGTCTTGTCAACGTAAACATAGTTGACATCACGAATTTTCTCAAAAGTCTGAATCCCGATCGGGAATATGCGCTCTGCCATCGTATGTCTCCTGCTTACAGGTAACCGCGCCACGCTACCGAGGCGCTTGCTTTGCTTCTTTCATAACGCGCTTTGTCACAAAATGCGAGAAGTTTTTTAGAATGTAGTAACTTACGCTGTAACGCTGGTGTATATATCAAAGGTACATAGAAATCGGCAAATTGGCGTATTGGTGAGACTGAGAGCTTGTATTACAATTAAACTTTTAACTGCAATTCCTTACATCCTGGATTCTCAAGCTAAACATGACGATGTGGAAATATGCAAGTCCAGTTGTTCGTATGTTTTTATCTATACACGCAAAGTTTGTAGATAACGCATTATATAAAGCCCGTAGGGCTTTGGGCGAGTAGCCCCCGGCAAC
>JAFOHE010000122.1 GCA_017421975.1 Pseudomonadota bacterium | reverse complement strand
TGGAGCATCCGGATTTATTATCGCGTGCGATTTTGATATCTCCAGCGGGGGCGCCGTTTCCATGGGGGGCACACGCTGTTCTCGATCCGTTTTTGCCCCATTCTTTGTCAGAGGCACAGCACCTTCTTCGTGCGATTTTTGTATCGCACCATTTTAGCACGCGCTTTTTGGCTCCGCATATTTATTATACGACGACGCGTCCGGGCTTTCTTTCGTTCATTCGATCTATGCTCGAATACGACAGCGATGAAAACAGCGTCATACGTCAGATGATTTTTAAGCCGGAAGACCTCGCTTCCTGCCATATTCCTGTTGAGCTTATCTGGGGACGCCAGGATCACGTGCTTCCCGTGGAGATGCGTGAGTTTTATGACCACTATCTCCCACAATCGTGCCGACGCATTTTCCCTGAGACGTTTGGTCATTGCCCCCAGTTTGAGGAACCGGAGGCGTTGGCGTCCATGATGGAACTTAGGAACGAAGCGTAGGCTACGCCTCCCGTTGGAATGGCATTATGATGTTTTGCTTCGGCGTCTTTCAGCGGATTCAAGCGTCTGAAGCATGAGCGTGATGACAGTCATGGGGCCGACACCGCCTGGAACGGGCGTGATATAGGCGGCTCTTTCTTTGGCAACTTCAAACTCGACATCACCGTGGATGACGCCATCCGGCGTTTTGGTAAAACCTGCATCGACGACGATGGCCCCTGGTTTGATCCAATCTCCTTTGATGAGGCCAGGGACACCTGTGGCGACGACAACGAGGTCTGCGCGTCTGACGTGGCTTTCAAGATTGCGTGTGTGGGTGTGGCACGTCGTCACGGTGGCATTGTTGCGCGTCAGAAGGACACTCATGGGTTTGCCAACGATGTTGCTTCGTCCGATGACGACGGCATCCATACCGGCAACGTCGATATCATAAGCGCGAATGAGTTGCATGATGCCGCGTGGTGTGCATGGTTGAAAACCATTTGTTTCACCCAATAACAAGGCGCCCATGGAGGCACGGGTAAGGCCGTCGGCATCTTTGTCGGCACGCACGCGGTTTGGCAGGGCGACGCCATCAAGGTGGCGCGGAAGCGGAAGCTGGACAAACAGGGCATCGCATTCCGGGTCGGCATTGAGACGGTCAATCGTCGCCTCAACGACTTCACTCGTGACGTCTTCGGCAAAATGATAGAGTTCATGCCTGAACCCCAATTTCTCGGCCATTTTGCATTTCGTACGCACATAGGAGGCACTCGCAGGGTTTTCGCCGACCAAAATAACGCAGAGTTTGGGGGCATTTTCCTGAGAAAACTGTGCTTCGACACGTTTTCGGATTTGGGTCTGTAATTGCGCTGAAACGCTTTTGCCATCAAGTAATACGGCCATAAAATTAATCCTCTTTTTTCATTGCTCTAAGCATGTCGATAATGGTTTGGGGATCGGTGCCCGTCGTGTTCCATGGGCGTTTGAGCGAAACGATGGTGCCACCTTCGCGTTCCCAGCGTTTACTGTACATGGCACGGTCGTCAATCAGCCAGGAACCAGGTTTGGCACAGGCATATTTAGGTTTGCCGATCAAAATATTGGGAAGCGGGTCACATTCTCCCACGTCATCTTTGGGCATAACGCCCGGTTTGGGTGCGAGATTCTTAAGGCACCATGCCCATTTTCCTGCGGCACATTCAGGAAAATAAGCCGGCGTCGAAAGGACAGTCACGGATGCACCTGTTTCGAGGGCTGCTTGCCAAAGGGCATCTGTCCACGGAAGTTTGGGGAGATTTGCCCACCAGGCGGCTCCCTGTTCCTTGATTTTGTCCCAAAAATGACCGTCAGAAAACTTTCCCTCTACCTCGGGAATGCTGATGCCCCACTCGGCGACTTCTGCCCACTGGGCTTCGGAATACGTGGCGGGATCATCCCCAAAAAGCCTGACCATTGGGGTGTGAAGGTCGACAAGTACGCCATCCATGTCAATACAAATGTAATCCGGTCTCTGCATGATCAATTCTCCCTTGGTGGTTGTTCGATTTTTGTCATGGAAATCGGCCGATGTTTCGGCAACGACGACGGCTAATGTACATCTTCATGCGTCGAAACGCCATCACGCGTTGTGTAAAACAGTCATTGCCGAGCTGTCTGGAGTACGTGCATTGGAGTTACGACATCTTGGAAGGCAAAGGACGTGGACACACAGCCTATGTCCATATATCCTACAATGCTTCTATAAAACAAAAAAGCCGCATAAAGCGGCTTTTCTGATTGGGAGAACGCAAGTCACAGGGTCGGCTGAATTGGCATTTCTCCACGTTCAATGCGTTGCTGGTTCTGTTGTTCCAGAGACTCAAGACGCTGAAGGATGAGCTTGAGCGCTTTGTCCATCTCCTCGACGGTGAGCTGATCATCGGAATTGTTGATTCTAGCACGCGGAATGAGCGGTGCCTGGTCTTGGCTAGAAGGCTGCCATGCTTTCTGAGCTGCATAGTTCAGCGCATTCTGTGTTGCGGAATCGACAGATTTGGCATCGACGACGACGACGGTTTGCGGCTGTTGTGAAGCAGACGAAACCTGTGAGTTGTCGCTACGCTGAATCATGGTGATCAGACCGGGGAGGCTGAATAAAAACAGAGCCGCGCCAATAAGCGTGGGAAGCCAGCGGATCATCCGACTTCGCGTTGGGGAGACATGGCTGGATGCCGTCGCGCTGCTACGTGACGGTTGAGCATACGCCTCTCTTTCCACGTGTGATGGATGGGAAATACTCACCTTGTCGCAGGCTGCCTGATGTTCGGTATTCTTCTGTTTGGCGTTGATATCGTGGCTTATGGCAGCCCATAAAGCCGCTTCGTCAAAGTTTTCGAATGCCGACTGGACATCCTCGCGGACGAGTGAACCCAATTCATCAAGCGCTTCAACCATGGGATGACTCGCGATGTCATTGACAGAGATGTCCTCAAGTTCATCTTCGTCAAGTTCGCCGTCATACCAAGACTGGATAAGCATTGGATCAAGATCCAGCACAGCCTGTTTTGCGTTTTTCATCGTTTCTCCTGATCGTTCCGTCATGGCTTCTACTCCCTGTTCAATAGGGCGCTTCCATGCGCCGTGACATGTGTATCAAACGTCATACGGCAAATTATATTCACGGTATGGAAAATTTCAGCCACGACTTTTAAAATTTGGGTAATGTTTTTGGCTCTGCATGGGAACTTGACGTCTGGGGATGTGAGGCTGTGCGCGCGTTCATTGTGGGGGCTGATGCCCCCTACGCGTCTATTGCCCGAAAGTGGAGACGTGGTGCGCACGGCTCCACTTTCGGGCAATACGTCGCTACCCTCTGTGCGGGGGATACCCCCGCAACGCCCCCGGGCTTTGCAGAGGATGCTATTTTATGTGAATAAAAAAGAAAATAGTGCTATTTTATATGAACAAATGCAAAAAAAACGTAACATTTCAAGTGGGGGTGGCATAACACAATAAGGGGGTAAAAATTACACCTGCATGTGGGTGTTTGGTAAAGTTTATACCTGCATGTAGGTATAAACTTTGCCCCCCTTGAAGGATAATGCCAAACGATTTCGATTTATAACGCAAAAAAAGAATGTTCATATAAAATGGCGTCAAATTTATTAAATAATGTGAACAAAATTGGTTTTCTGCCTGATGTGGGCGGTTTTCTGACACTGTGATTTGCAAAAAAATGCTCTCGGACGTTAAAAATTTCGCGATATTGGATAAAACTGTAATAGAAGAAGGTAGAATAGTATGCGTATGCCCGAGGCAGTCGGGTGGATTCTTTTAACGAAAGGATGCAGAAGATGAGCGAAAACATTTTGGATATCCTTGATGCCGTCAAAAGCGTGGCTTCTGCGGATATGCCTGAGAAGCTGTTTATTTTCCCTGTGACGGACACGGTCGTTTTCCCGGATATTATGGTACCGATTATGGTGCCAGCTGGGCCATTGTTTGAAATCGTGAAACGTGCGCAGACCCATAGCGACAATTATATTGGTTTTCTTTGGGGACAAGGGGACGATGCGACGAGCCTCAAGGCCGAAGATATGGCGCGGATTGGCTGTGTCGGTCACATTATGCGTTTGGCCAGAATGCAGGATGGTTCCTACACGATGATCGTCCATTGCGTGAGTCGTTTCAGGGTTGTGTCATTCCTCAAGAGCGACAGGCTTATCGCGGAAGTCGAGTATGTGTCGAGCGATCCGGTGGAAGAATCGGATGAAATGACGGCATACTATCGCAATATTCAGCATAGCCTTTCCAAATTTCTCGAAATGGAGACGGCAGCCCTTCCGCGCGATGTGATTTCGGGCATGACGTCGATTACGGATCCTGGCAAACTCGCCGATATGATCGCGGCGCATTTCGATATTGAGCCGAAGCAGCGTCAGGCGATTCTTGAGCAACTCGATGTCCGCAAACGACTTGAACTCGTCTATGAGTTCCTCGTCAAGGAACTCGATCTTGCGGCATTGGGACAGAGAATTCAGGATTCCATACGCGAGAAGATCGAAGCGAGCCAGCGTGAATTTTTCCTGCGTGAACAGCTCCGCGCCATACGCAAGGAACTTGGCGAAGAAAAAGATGAAATCGCCATGAGCGTTCAGAATTATAAAGAGCGTATTGAAGCTTCCGGTATGAGTGAAGAAGCACGACAACGCGCGGAAGAAGAAGTGAAGCGTCTGGCGCTTCTCACGCCGGAGGCAAGCGAGACAAATCTTATCCGAACGTACCTCGACTGGCTCTGCGATTTGCCCTGGAATAAAGCGACGGAAGACAGTCTGGATTTGAATTATGCAGCCAAAGTTCTGGAACAGGATCACTTTGGTTTGGATGACATTAAACAGCGTATCCTCGAATTCCTCGCCGTGAAAAAGTTAAAACCGGATCATCAGGGACAGATCATCTGTTTCTTAGGCCCTCCGGGCGTCGGTAAAACGAGTCTTGCACGTTCGATTAACCGCGCACTGAAGCGCAAATTCTTTGGGTTTTCGCTTGGCGGTCTTCGTGATGAAGCGGAAATTCGTGGTCATCGGAGAACGTATATCGGCGCCATGCCTGGTAAGATTATTCAGGGGATTAAACGTGTCGGCGTGCGCAATCCTGTGTTTGTGCTTGATGAAATTGACAAACTTGGGAGCGACTGGCACGGCGATCCTTCAAGCGCCATGCTTGAAGTCCTTGATCCTTCCCAGAACAACGCATTTAATGACCATTATCTTGACGTATCTTTCGATCTGTCTGAAGTCATGTTCATTGCTACGGCCAACGATGCTTCGACGATTCCACGTCCTTTGCTTGACCGCATGGAGATCATTGAGCTTTCTGGATACATTGAAGAAGAAAAATTCCAGATTGCGCGTCGTCACATTGTGCCAAAAGAAATTGAGGAACACGGACTGACAAAGAAGGATATGCAGTTTACGCCGTCGGGGCTCAAATCGGTCATTCGCCATTACACGCGTGAAGCCGGTGTCCGCGATCTCGAACGCCAGATTGCGAAAATCTGTCGAAAAAATGCCAAACGCGTTGCCACGGGGGAAGAAGCTGTTCACAAAATTACGCCTGAAAACATTAACGACTTTCTCGGTGCGCCAATTTATACCGATGAAGTCATTAGTCGAACGCTTTTGCCCGGTGTCGCTGTCGGCCTCGCCTGGACACAGGTCGGCGGAGAGATCCTTTTTATCGAAACGACCAAAATGCCAGGTGCCGGACAGTTGAAATTGACAGGACAACTCGGTGAAGTCATGAGCGAATCGGTTCAGATTGCTTTTAGCTATATCCGGGCACACATGGATCAGCTCGACATGTCGGAAGAGAGTTTCCCGAAATGTGATTTTCACGTCCATTTTCCGGCAGGTGCGATACCCAAGGACGGCCCCAGTGCTGGTATCACGATTACGACGAGTATCATTTCATTGCTCCTCAACCGTCCGATTCCTTCGCGCCTTGCGATGACGGGCGAAATTACACTCACGGGCAACGTGCTTCCAGTCGGTGGCATCAAAGAAAAGGTGATCGCCGCAAAACGCGCTGGTGCAAGGACGCTCGTGATGTGTTCAAAAAATCGTCGCGATGTTGATGAATTGGCCAATTATATCAAAGAAGGATTGACTTTCTTCTTTGTGGATCACTACAGGGAGGTCTTCCAGTTCGTCTTCAAAAAGGGATGTAAGCTGGATGATGGGCCAATTCCCAAAAATGTCATTCAGGTGCAGAAAGAAACGTCAAAAAATGATCCGCTCAATGAGACGGATGACGAAAATGACGTTCAGCCCACTTCGAGTGAAAATGTGAAGGGCGTAAAGCCAGATGAGAAAGAAAAGGGCGCTGGTGCAAAAAAGACGAAACGATCCCGCGCAAAAAAATCAGATCAAGCAGACCAGGAAGGAACATCCGATGAAAAGTAATCGCGCGCAACGCGGTATATTATATGTGCTCATGATGCTTTTATTGGTCATGAGCAGCGCTTGCACAAAATCGCCTGAGCAGGTCAGGGAATGGATCCGCGATAAACGTGCGCCGCAAAAAATGCATGAGTTCATCCAAAATGAGCGCTTTTCGCTCGATTCCAAAGTGGAAGCACTCATGGTTCTTATTGAGCGAAACAATATCTTCGATATTGAGACAGCGCTTACGACGCCGTTCGAGACGAATGAAGCCATGAAGCCGGATGAAATCAATCGCATCGTTGCCGGGGCGATTGAGCGAATGGACAAACTTCTCGAAGAGAATCAGAATTATCAGACGAAAATCAAAGATGCAGCCTATATTCTCGTCAAAATGGATTCGGTCAACGATGAAAACCGAGATCGGTTGATGGGCTATATTACGAACTGGCTCAGCGATGATAACAATTTCTTTATCTCGATTGCCAAAGCCGGGCGTATCGAACAAAAGCGCCTTCTTGAACTCTTGGGTAAAGACGGGTTACCGATTTTCCAGAAAGCGATTCGACATAAGCTCGATCAATTATACGAAGCTCTGGCCGAGGAAGATAGGATGATTGCCGAAGCCAAGGCTGCCAATAAAAAGATTAAGCGCGTTGTACGTTCGAGTGATCTCTATACCCAGAAAATTTCAGAGACTTTGACGATGCTCCATGAACTCAACCTCGAGGGGGGCGATGACATGGTGGCTGATCTCTTCATTGCGGAGATCAATGCGCGTTATCCCAATATGCCGAAAGCACTTGCGTTGCCTTTCAGCATGAATGAATCGCCCAAATTCCTGGCGCTTGCCAAGAAAATTATGACGGATCCGGAATATAAAAATGAGACACTGAATTATTTTAAGAATGTGATTCTCTTGACGTATTATCCCAAAATCCAGAAGAAATCGGGCGTTGCCGTTTGCACGGAACTTTTGCAAAGCGATCGCACTGGCTACATTCGATGGGATTGTCTTGATATTCTTACGGCGGATGCCGGACGTACAGGTCTTGCCGGCCTTCTTCAGACCATTCCGAACAGTTATGATGCGCTCAAGATTCCGGAAGATCACCCGACGCTTGTGGCCCATGCTTCCATGAATTTTTGGAATTCCATGCTTGTCTATTGCTCGCATTTGCCTTCGACGTTGAATAACCAGGTTCCGCTGGAAGTATTCCGACAGCTGGCCGAAAAAGGCACGACGACGATAACGCGCATGCTTTCAATGGCATGTCTGTCGGTGAATGGTACGGAAAATGACGTGGCGTTCCTTCAGGGATTGGTCAAAGATCGCACGCCCTTAAATAACTGGGGTATGTCTGAGTCTATGACGACTTTGGGACGACTGGCGAATTATACGTCAAAAACGCTGGATGCTCGCATCAAATTAGCAGCAGCTAAGGCGGCTCAGGAAATTGAGGAAGCCAAAAAGGCTAAGGAACTTGACGAAGCAGCTAAAAAAGCCAAGTCGGAAAATAAAGCGGACAGTGCGGATGCTGCAGCAACGGACGTAAAATCGGATGCGCCAGCTGCAGCCGATAAAGCGAAATCGTAAATTGCTTGTCTGATAAGGGATGGCTGTGATGCATTACGCGGAAGAAATCGGTATTTTGGGGGCTGGCGCATGGGGGACGGCTTTGGCACGCCATTTCAGCTTGAAATATGGCAAAGCCAGAATCTGGGCTTTTGAGAAGGAAGTTGCCGATGCCATCCAAACGCGCCATGTGAATCCGCTTTATCTGCCGGAGATCATGTTACCCGAAGGACTTGTTGCGACGAACGATTTGCAGGCTTTCGCTGATGGGCTGACGCTCCTCGTCGTCGTTGTGCCGAGTCACGTTTTGCGTACAGTTGTTTCCCAGCTGTCGGTGTGGCTTAAAAAAGACATTCCGATCATTTGTGCCACGAAAGGTATCGAAAATGAGACATGGATGACGATGGATGAAGTTCTTACATCCGTCCTTGGGCCGGATACGCCGAACCGCCTCGCCATCCTTTCTGGGCCATCGTTCGCTTTTGATGTGGCGCGTGGCAAAGCGACGGCCGTGAGCCTCGCGAGTTGTAATGATGCGTTGTGTGCCGTGCTTCAGCGTTGTGTCAGCAATGAGGCGTTTCGAGCCTATACAACCCCCGATGTCATTGGCGTTGAATTGGGTGGCGCATTAAAAAATGTGATCGCTATTGCCGCTGGTGCAGCAAGCGGCTTGGAGCTTGGCAACAATGCTGTTGCGGCACTTGTCACGCGAGGGCTCGCAGAAATGACGCGCCTTTGTGTCAAACGCGGGGGTGAGGCACTCACGCTTTCCGGGTTGTCTGGACTGGGCGATCTCGCCCTTACCTGTTACGGAACGCTCTCGCGAAATCGGGAACTCGGCTTTAAGCTCGGACGCGGTGTTTCCTTTGACGAAATTCAGCGTTCACGCATCACGGTTGCAGAAGGCGTGCGAACGGCGGCTGGCGCTTATGCGCTCGCAAAACAGTGTGGCGTGGATATGCCAATTACACAACGCGTTTATGAAGGACTTTACGAAGGAAAACCACCTGCTACGGTTTTGTCTGAACTCATGGGACGGGACTTGAAACGCGAACTTGAGTTTTCCTGTAGAACGTAGCATGCTGCGGGGCGTTGCGGGGGTAATCCCCCGCTGAGGGGGTAGCGGCGTATGGCGCAAGTGGGGGCGTTGCTATCGGCAAAGCCGATACGCAACGCGGCGCGGCTTCTCGCTTTGCTCAATACGCCGCGCCATAGCCGCGTAGGGGGAGACTTCCCCCCAACAAAAAATAATATAATACAATAAAGTATTAGGCATAAATTTTGCTTTTATTTCTGGCAGTGATCAGGCCATAGCATCTTCGGAAAATATGGTTTGAAAAAACTTTGATTTAGATGCAAAATGAGATGTTAAGGAGTGTGTGCTCCTCGTCTCAATTACGGAGGTCATGATGAACAGCATTAAACGTATTCTCACAACCACTGCACTCGTTATCGGTATGACATGTGGTCTCGCCATGAATGCCCAGGCGAAACTTCCCGCCGATATGGAAGAATATCAGGCACGTTTTGAAAAGGATGCGAAGACGCCTGAAGGTGCCGTTAAACTTTGGATGGATGCCCTGTTTCTCTATCAGAATCCTGCAACGCGATCCTTGGGCAGCCAGATGATGATGTCCATCATTGATGGTTTTCCGGATGATTTTGAACGCAATTCCGCGCACCGCATGTTTGTTGAACGTCTCAAAACTGAGCAGCAGATCTTCCGCTCTTATTGTGCGGGTTCTGCACCTGAGAACAACTATAAAGCGGATCCCGATAACTGTGATCTCATGATTACCAAATCACTTGAAAGCCCCTATGAAGAAGGCGTCTGGACGATTTATATTCAGAGTTCCGGTTCGGATTCTGCTCGCCAGGTGAAGCTTATCAAACGCGGTGATCACTGGAAAGTCACCAATTATGCAAACTTTTATCAGAAAATTCGTCCTGCCAAATAATTGAATAAGGACGAGTCGTTTGGGGAATGGTCTTTCATGAGGTCATTCCCTTTTTCGTGTATTGCTCAAAATCGCCTGTTCGTCAGTTTCCCCCCAATCCATTGGGGATGCTGAA
Source organism: Pseudomonadota bacterium (assembly GCA_017421975.1). Classification (GTDB taxonomy): domain Bacteria; phylum Myxococcota_A; class Bradymonadia; order UBA4248; family UBA4248; genus RGIG464. The sequence continues at coordinate 24,776 of JAFOHE010000122.1, read as the reverse complement.
GGACAGTTTGCGAAGGACAGAGGGATTTCGGACTTCGAGCGTGGCCATGCAGTCACTTGATATCTATTTTCTTTCTATGCCGGATGAGACGGCAACAAAGTCGATGGACAAATGGTTGACATCCATTGCCCGAAAAAAAGAAATGACCGACGAAGGCCTGCGGTTATGGCTGACCCATGTGCCTGATACGATATCGCGGCCATTCCTTGATGCCCGTGCGTTTGACATCGTTACGCTTCCCATGCGGATGGGCGCAGCAAAGCGCGAGGAGTATCAGGTGACGTTGGGCGCTGCACCGAAAAAACACATGGTTTGCAGAACGGCTTATGACGATGAAGCGAGTTTTGATGTCCTTCTCACCATAGCCCTGGAACTCATGAAAAGATCAGGGCAGGTTTTTCTTGCGCTTTCACCTGAGCTTGCTGCTAAACTCCTCGGCCCTGGCAAGTTCGGCGAAATCTTTGATCAGGCTATGCTCGAACAATTTCCTGGTGCCGCATACGAAGTCGCACATGAAGATGACGATGGCATGCTTGACCTTGAATGGTTCGTCGATGCGGGGTGGCTTCGGGCGTGGAAAATGTTCAAAAATAAACCCAACGCACGTGGCATGGAAACTTTCTCGAGATTTGCTTCGCTTGATTACGTATGATGTTGGCCGTAAAATGCTGAAGCGTTCGGTTTTTGCGTGACATATCGCTCAAATATAAAATACATTGATCATGCACCTTGACGTGCATTTGCGTGGGCTCTTCAAATTCTTAAAAAAGGTATACACACATGACTGTACCAAAGATCGTAGGGATTGCCGGTGGCACGGGATCCGGCAAAACAACACTCGCTCGCAAAATTCGTGAAGGTCTGGGGGAAGCCAGTAACCTTATCCAGTTTGACTGGTATTATCGAGATTTGTCTTATCTTCCGATGAAAGACAGGGAGGATGTTAACTTCGATCATCCGTCTAGCCTCGAAAGCGAGCTACTCGTTGAACATCTCAAAATGCTTAAAAACGGCGAAGGTGTCGATGTCCCCATGTATGATTTCAAGACCCATTCCCGTACGACGGAAACTGTGCATATTGATCCGCTTCCCGTCATTGTCGTTGAAGGTATTTTGCTTTTTTGCTTCGAACCGTTGCGTGATATGCTTGATATCAAGATTTTTGTCGATACTGATTCGGATATTCGCGCTTTTCGTCGAATTCGACGCGACATGCGTGAACGTGGACGAACGTTTGATTCCATTCGTAAGCAGTATTACAAGACAGTTCGTCCCATGCACCTTGAATTCGTTGAACCGTCCAAACGCTATGCGGACGTCATTATACCGGAAGGCGGTAGCAATCTGATTGCGCTAGACCTGATCATTGAGCGTCTTAAACAGTTTATTTAGAACCATGTGTGGCAGACCTGAAGGCATCGGATCTGCCTAGCACAGCATATTCTTGGGCGTATTATGAAGTGGTTTTCGGTGCTGCTGTTCGTGATTGCAAGTCTTTGCGGATGCCTTTACTTTTGCACCGAGCCACTGATGCGCTTTGGTCAGTTGGCCCATCCAGAGCTTTGGATTGTATTAGGGGAAATTTTATTTATTCCGCTTGTGCGTTCTGCGGCGTTTCGCTTTGGAGCATCGCTTGTACAAGGCGCGTTGTGGGGGGCGTGCGCCGCATTGCTTTGCCCTGCGTGGAACGCGCCTGAGACGGTGTTTTCTGCTTGTGTGTGGCTTTTATGTTTTGCTGCTGCTATTTTTTCGATTTGGCGCGTACCTGAATCTGTGAAAACGTGTCATGCAGCAAAGTCAGCGCAAAGACGCTCCTTCTATGGCAAAAAGCAGCTGCAGTTGTTTACGATGGCGTGGGGGGCCGGATATTTCCTCTTTCTGGAAGCGATTTCACCTTTGCATGCCTTGTTCTTTTTCATGACTTGGTCGCTCGTCATGCTTTTTGTGGCTCAAATGTGGTTTTGGCCACTTGCAGCTTCACATGGCTGGGTTGGACATGATGAGCGACGCATCCTCTATGTCGAAGGCAAAAAACGTCTTTATCGTGAAATCAAGGTTTGGATCGCCTTGCTCTCCATGATTGCAGTGTCCTTATGGATAGGATTTCACTGCACTTAGCCGCTATTTTGGAGGCTCAATCGATGGCTCATTTTACCTGAACACGCGTAACGCGGTTCATTCGATTGGCATAATCCTAGATGGGGGCGCGTATGTAGGCCTACATGTGGTTTTGCACAAAAACATAAAAAATATGTGAACACGCGTAACGCGGTTCATTCGATTGGCATAATTCTAGATGGGGGCGCGTATGCAGGCCTATATGTAGTTTTGTAAAAAAAACATAAAAAACATATGAACACGCGTAACGCGGTTCATTCGATTGGCATAATCCTAGATGGGGGCGCGTATGCAGGCCTACATGTAGTTTTTCAAAAAAACATAAAAAACATGTGAACACGCGTAACGCGGTTCATTCTATTGGCATAATCCTAGATGGGGCGGGCTATCGGGGGAACGTCGTCCCCCGATACGCCCTCTGGGGGCAAGGCTATTTGTTGAGGCTGTTTGTTGAGGCTGTTTTGCCAACAGAGCCTCAACAAATACGCCTTGCCGTGCTTTCGCACACTTTTTATGGCCAGAAAAATGGTGTAGTCTATGGCGGATTGGGTGTGTGTTTAGGAGGAACAATGCTTGAACTTTATTATGCTTACAGCGAGATATATGGCGGTTGGGCACTGACCTATATGGAAGATGCCGTACTTGAGAACCAACTTGGTTCTAAGCGTATGGTGTCTTCAATTAAAGATGGCATTGAAAAAAAGTATTGGATTGTGACAACTGAAGGTTTGCGCCGAATCTTAGGTTTGTTGACGCAGATCGGTTATACGCTTCATCCTAAATCTACCCGTCGACCAGATGGAACGCCAAATGTAGTATCCGCAGAAGGCGAGCGATCAGCTAATTTAATGATCAAGGCTGTGGCGAAAACGAATGTCAAGGACGCGCCATTTGGGTCTTCAGCGAATCCCTATGATGTTGCAAAGTTGGCGGCATTTGTGTCAGAAAAACTAAAAAATACGTTTGGCAAGATGTGTGTGTGGGTTGTGGGTGAACTGAGTGGCTGGAAAGAGGGCAAGGCCACGAGTTTTTATTATCCCAAGCTGATTCAGCCCAATGCGAATGGTGCAGATCCGATAAAGTTTAACACGATTGTTGCACCCAGTATATGGCGCAAGATTAAAGACAAATGTCAGATAGAAGGTGTGCCGCTTCCGAAAAATGGCGATAAGATTTGTGCCTTGTGCGAGATCGATTTTTATGAAAAAACGACGACGCTCCAACTTAAAATACAAGATATTGATTTGGATTATTCGCAGGGGGATTTTTTTAGGCAAAAGGCGCTTATCATCGGAAGGCTCGTTCAAGATGGACTTTTTGATTTGAATAGAAATCTTCCTGTGCCAGTATTACCCAAAAGAATTGCTGTTTTTAGTAATGAAGGTGCGGCTGGTTATTATGATTTTCATAATAAGCTTCAAGAAAATAAAATACCAGTAACGTTGACGATTTTCCGTGTTGTGTTACAGGGAACTGGTATGGAACCGTCCGTTATCAAAGCTTTGTCAGATATGGAAAACTATTATCCAAAAGGCTATTTTGATTATGGTGTGATCATTCGTGGTGGCGGTGATACGACAGAACTGGCTTGCTTTAATAATTATAATGTTGCATCGGCAATTGCGCGTTGTCATGTCAAATTTATGGTCGCCATCGGTCATGATATTGATTCTTCTGTTCTTGATGAAATGCTCGTGAGATGCAAAACACCAACGGATGCAGCAGATAAAATTAGTACGATTTATCGCGATGCTGATGATGAAATTCAGGATTTGTCACTTGATTTGATAGATGCAGTGCATGATAAAATTGAAAGATATGATAAAGAATTGATCCGTTTAGGTAATCAAATCTTAACTACAGCAACATGGCGAAAAAGTGATGCAGAAAATCAATTGAATCATCTGAGCCATTTGTTGTGTTCACAGGCACGCATGTCGGTTGAAAAAAAGAAAGTTCATCAAGAACAATTGTCAGAAGTGTTGGTCAATACAGTGCGTGGTGTTTCGTACAATGAAATGCAGAGGCTTCGTCTGATGCGCGAGACGATTGGTGATCTGACGCATGCAAAATTAGAGAAAGCCGAAGGCGATATGAACCGTCTGTTTGAGAGTATGTCATTTTATGTTAAAACGCATATCGACAATAAGATGAAAGAACTCAATAATTATGCGCAACTCGTTGATGCGCGAGATCCACGTGCCATGATAAAACGTGGTTTTGTATGTTTGAGCAAACACGATGGTCAACGCATTACTACCATTCATCATATTAAAAAAGGGGAAAATGTCCGAGCGACGCTTATTGACGGACATCTTGATTTAACTGTAAATACTGTTTTGGAGAACAAGGATGGCAACGAAAAAGGATAATCATGCAGAGATTTCCGATAATATGGAAAATTTGAGCTATAATGAGATGATTCGTAGAATCCAGGAAATTACGGATTCGCTTCGTGATCCGTCTGCTGATATTGATAATATGATTGCGAGTGTTGAAGAAGCTGTCAGACTGATTAAAGTTTGTAAAACAAAATTGACGCGCACTGGTATTAAGGTGGAATCGGCTCTCAAAGAACTCAACAGTACGGAACAGGCAGATAACGGATAAGGTTCCTGATCTTTTATCAAACGGAATGTTTTGGTGATCGATTGGCATGGATTGTGTGCGTTTGTTTGCCAAATGCAGTTTTGTGTGCTATGTAAAAAATGAATTGTAAAGAGCGTGATTTTTTCACGCTCTTTTTATATTGAATGACGTCTTTTACATCTAATGATTGTTTATTACAAAACAATATAAAATAATTGTTGTGTATTAAAATTCTGTGGCATAAATGAGGCCTGCACCGTGATCCAGAACAATCGGTGATATGGTGTAAGCCACTTCATCTGGTATTGTATCTTGAGGGGATAAAATCATCTGTGTCACATCTTCATGGATGCAAATGGCATGAATGACATTGGCGACGTAACTTGCGACCAAGAGACTGACACCTGCGATTTGCACACCTTGCCAGCGTTTGGCTTGCGTGTAACTGTTGTGCGTATAATAGTAATTATTTTCGTTTTGATAGTGTTTGACCATTCCGCCGCCCATAATAGAGAGGGCGATGCCAGTCACTTGCGTTGAAGCATAAAATATGCCCCATCCCGTCTTGCCCATTTGAAACAAACCAGTGCCGAAGGGCACAAAATTGAGCCAGAAAGGGTGGGTTTCGTATTTCACAGGAACGTAGCTTGTTTTGACAATCACGCCCGGATCCATGTTGGCGCGGCGCCTTTCTTCGACCATAATTTTGAGTTCTTCAATGCGCTGTTCAGCATTTGGCGGAAGCATGATCAGGTCTTTGATATCAGCCCCTGGATGAAGCAGAATGGCATCCGTCAAATAACGATCCGATTCCGTCTGATCGCCGATTTCGAGGTAGGCGATACCCAGTATGGTATATAGTTTTGTTGCGGCTTCTGCATCATCTATGCAATGGAGTTTGTCTTCAAAAGGTAAAAGGAGATCGATGACTTCTGCCGGACGATGATTAAAGAGGGAATCTACGGCTTTAGACATGATGCTGTTATAGGCTACGGGACCGCGACAGACGCTTCTTTCTTCTGGTTGCGTGGGGATAGGCGTATCACTGGATTCAAGCGCTTCGTGCGGTTTGGGCACGTCGTTTGCAGCGATAGCGTCTTCGGTTGGTTGAGAACCAGAAGTGTCGTAGAGTCCATCTTGTGCCCATGCCGTGTGTGTGGCGAACAGCATCGACATGAGGAGAAGCAAATATGGAATATGCTGTTTCATAATCAGAACCCGTCGTCTGTATCAGCGGAATCATCCGCGTCTTGCGGTTGATCAAATTGTCTGAGCATCCAATTTTGCCCGCTGTTATCGTCGGTGGCTGGTGCCATCTGGGTTGGCTGTGTACCGCGAAGAAAGACTTCGTGACGCGTTTTTTGCGTTGGATCCCGTGGTAACAGTCCCGTGGCATCATCGACATCAAGCTCTATCACGGAATCTGGTTTTGTAAAATTCCGTAATGGAAGATCTTTGTGGTATTCGGCCATAAAATTGGCGAAAATGGGGACTGCTGTTGAAGATCCGCCTTCACCTTTACCGAGTGATTTGGGATCATCGTAGCCAATGTAAACGCCGCATGCAATGTCTTGTGTAAAGCCAACGAACCACGCGTCTTTTGTGGCATTTGTCGTGCCTGTTTTTCCAGCGATATCACGCGGAAATTTGCCGAGATATTTTCGTGCTGTTCCCTGAAAAGCGACGCTTTTGAGCATGTCCGCCAGAACATAAGCGACGTCTGGTTGAATGGCGACATGGCTCGTTTGTGGTGGCAGGGGAAGCGTGCGATTGCCTTGAACAATTTTTGTAATAAAGATGGGTGATTTATAGATACCGGCATCTGCAATGGTTGCGTAAGCATTGGTTACATCGATGGTCGTCATCGATGAAGACCCCAGGGCAAGCGTATAATTATTGACGAGTGGCGTATTGATACCGAATTTGCGCACAAAGGCGATGGTTTGTTCAATGCCAGTACGTTCGAGAATATCGACAGCAATCGTGTTGCGCGATTGTGCCAGTGCCATGCGTGTCGTCATAGGGCCTTTGAATTTATTATCTGAATTCTTGGCAGACCAGGGTTCCTTTTTGCCAGGAATATAAAATACCTTAGGCGCATCATCGAGAATTGTTGAGGGCGTAATGATGTGGTTTTCGAGGCCGGCGCCATAGACAAACGTTTTGAAAGAGGAGCCCGTTTGTCGCTGGGCTTGGGTTGCGCGATTGAAGACGGATTCTTTGTAACTGTAGCCGCCGACGAGGGCACGCACTTCGCGGGTCGCATTATCGATGGCAATCATGCCGCCGTTTGCACCCGTTGGAATGATAATCTTTTTAGGTTTATCATTTTCAAATTCCGTGATTTGTACAAACCATGTATCGCCGACTTTGAATGTTTCTTCGATGGGCTGCTGCTTCTTCTGGCGAGGTGTGGGGACGTATGAGAGCGTTTGATCGCCGAGTTTGAAATAAACCGTATCGCCGTCGATACGCTCAATCTTGGCTTCGTAATTCGTATCTTTTTTGAATTTTGTCGTTTGCTTTTTACTCGGATTTTTGAGTGGACGGTTCATATAATGGCGTGTATCGTAATCATATAAACCTTTGTTGAAGGCGGCTTCTGCCATGGCTTGGGCAACAGGATCAAGCGTTGTGTAAACTTTGAGGCCGGCCGTTTCAACGTATTCTTTGCCATACTCCGCGACGAGCAGTTGACGAACGTGTTCGGCAAAATAGGGGGCAATGCCAATATGTGAGGTCGGAGGCGCGCTTAAAACGATTTTTTCTTCAAGGGTTTGGCGGTAGGTTGCCTCATCAATAAAACCTTTTTCATACATTTGTTTTAATACATAATTGCGCCTTGCAAGTGCGGCTTCTGGATGTTTTTTGGGTGAAAGACGTTCCGGAGACTGAACGAGCCCTGCGATTGTTGCCGCCTGGTTGAGATTGAGTTCTTTGGCGTGAATGCCAAAATAAAACTGTGCGGCACGTTCGACGCCGTTGTTGCGATGACCAAAATAGACGTGGTTCAGATAGATCGCGAGAATTTCGTCTTTGGTAAGGGCCTGTTCGATTTGTCGCGCCAATAACACTTCCTGAATTTTACGGGAGAGATGTTTTTCGGGGGTCAGAAGCAGGTTTTTGACGACTTGTTGTGTGATGGTTGAAGACCCTTGGCTAAAGCCACCGCGTCTGATGTTGGTAATGACGGCGCGAACAATGCCAAAATAATCCAATCCCTGATGCTGGTAAAAATTCGCATCCTCGGCAGCAATCATGGCTTTGCGCATGTGCATGGGGATTTCATCAAACGGAATGACGATGCGCTTTTCTTCATAGAGTTCGAGAATGGGTTCACCGCTTTTGTCATAGATGATCGTCATTTGTTTGGGTTTATAATCATCGTATGAAAAAATACCAGGGAGCGTGCGTGAATAGTACCAAAAGGCACCTGCAACAACGAGGCAGCCCAGTAGACCTAAAACGAGGCCGACGATAATACAAAATCGAAAAATACGGCCTAACAGAGAGCGTTTTTCAGGCTGTTTTTTCTTGGCGGATTTGGAAGATTTGGGAGATTTGGATGACTTTTTTTTGGAAGTAGCCATTATGTATATCAAAAATAAGAAATTGAAATTGTGCGAAACTGCGATAGGCTAAGCCTTTGCCTGTTACAGAAAACCAATCGTGTGATTGTAGCGCAAATCGAGGCTTTTGTGGAGAAGCCATTTTACAGATGATGTGTATTGTCGTGCGTACAAACGCTTTGGGGGCGTTGCGGGGGAAGCCCCCGCAAAAGGGGGTAGCGGCGTATTTTTCTGTTGTAGGTACGTTCCGTGGAACGTACCTACAACAGAAAAATAGACGCGTAGGGGGAGACGTCCCCCTGCTGTAAAAAAAGCCACATCATGGAAGATGTGGCTCTGAAAGATTAATATTGGAATTGTGCGCCAATCATGAATTTGGTGAAGTTTTTGGATGGTGAAATCGCATCGAACCAGGGGAATCGCGTGGATTTGTTGTCTGCGGTTTTCCAAGGTTGCGTACTCACCATGGAGAAACTCAGTCCAACCCATTTGGCAGGTTGATAGCTTAAAGCGACGATACCCTGACTGAATTGCTGATGACCGCGGCCAACGTGAGCATTGGGGTTGGTGAGGTCATCGGCTTCGGTGATGGTGCCATTGTCATACGTCCAGGCGTCTGCACTGCCCAAGCCGATGGTCAGGCCAAAGTTGGGGAGGAATTTGTATCCGACGGTAAAGACGTTGGCGAGTTCGATTTCGGTGAGGACGCCATCGACGGCAATGGCTGTCGCGCCGATGAGTTCAACGCCGTTGGTTCTGGAGAGAACATCGAGGTCATCGGGATTGAGCGTCGTACTCGTATATTTATGGAAGCTGTGGGCGTAGGTGATGCTGTAGCTGAGCGAGAATTTGTCGAGGCTGAAAGCGAGTGCAATCGTGGGCACGATTTGCGTGTAGAGATCCGAAGTAATGGATGCCTGGGAGGTCGGAAGGGTGAAGCCAAGGTCGGCATTGATGCTAAATGCAATATCTGTCGTGTTAGCGACTTTGGATTTGATTGACCAGATTTCGCGGCTGAAATTGACCGAAGAATCGGCCCAACGGAAACCGTGTTTGCCGTTTGAATCGCCGCCTTCAGAGAGCCATACGCTGAACCCCGTCGTCAGGGATACATCGACATCAATGACGGGAATGGTGTAGTACCCGGAAAATTCCATGACCATACGTGAGCGGACACGACGGGCATATTTGTGTTTGGTAAAGGCACCGATGCCGAGATCGAAGGCGACACTCGCTGAGACACCCCAGTTTTTGTCATCGTCCTCATCGGCGGATTCGCCATCTTTGGTATCGTCGTGACCTGCTTTGGCATCCTGATTGGAGGCCTGTTCTTTTTTGGAAGTGTTATTATCGGCGGATGCGGAATTGTCATCGGAGGGGGCTGCAGAGCGGACGGAAGCAGCGTTGTCTGCGTCTGTCGCTTCCACTGCTGGGGCGTCTGCTGGGGCTTCCTGAGCTATGGCGCTCGTCGGAAGACAAAGTAACGCGCCGATTGCCAAAGGGAGAGCTGTCATTCGCGTTTTCATGGTCGTATTCCTTATATTCTACGGGAAAAATACCTGCTACACAGTTGAACTTAGACCTGTGTGTAATGTAGGCCTATGTCGCTCTATATGGGAATCTGTGGGCGGTGTCAAATAATAATGAATAAAGTTCGCAAAAAGTGCAAAAATAACCGTGTGAACTGAAACTTATTCGATAGTGTAAGACCTATTAGAACATAATTCAAAAAAAAAGTAGTTTGAACGCATTAAAGCGACACTTTTTTGTCGATTTTGTGTTGAATTCGATAGGTTTATCGAAATATTGTTGAATCGTATCAAAATAAATCACCGTTTCTTCGTGTCTCAAGAAGGCATGTGGAGAAACGGTGAAGGGAGAAACGTCTTATTTTTCGAAATTGATGCTGTAGACGAAACTTGTTTTGGGGACGCGGAGCATTCTTTCGCTGATGAGGGAGAAAGGAATCGCTGTACCATCGATGTGTTTTGTCTGCAGTTTGACGAGGGCGTCTTTGTCGCCAGTAGCTTTAATTTTGGTGATTTCGGACATGATGCGTTCGACGCAGGCGGGCATTTTTTCCATATTGATGATGAAAGCGCCTTTGTCTTTGCCATTGGCTGCGAGGGCTTCGGGATCGAAGGTGACGGCACCGTCTTCGAGCATCATGCCAAGTTGGATGGCGGCGAGCTGAGGATAAGGCTGAATGTGCCCGTCAGCATCAGTGAGGCCGCGGGAAATTTGACCAAAGATCCAATAAACGGAATCAGCGTAGCTCTTTTCGGCGATTTCCTGTGAAATAATGCCTTTTTCGACGAACATTTTGAGGAACCAGAGGGCACCGGATTGCGCCTTGAATTCTTCGGCCATTGTAGCGAGTCCACCGCCAAAGATGTCGTCATCCACTTTGTCATTGACTTTGTACTCGTGTGCGGGGCCAAGGTTGTGTGTGGCTTCGTGGATAATCGTGCCGAGGAGGCCTGGGCCGACGGCATCATTGATGAGGACGATGTCTTTTTCGGTGAAGAGGCTTGAGGCGAGGGTCTTGCGATCATTGAGGGAATCGGGATCCGTATAGAGATTCGACATTGCGACAGTTCTGCCACGGCCTTCGTTTGCCACAGGCCCCCAGTTGGGCAATGACTGACCGATGGTGGCACCAAAGGGATCGCGGTCGTCACCGGAATTAGAAATGATGTCAATGAAGTCAGGCAAATGGAAACTGACCTGGCGTGCTTTGTAAGGTTCACCGGCAAGCGTGGCGATGCGTTCTTCCATTTCTTGCTGAATCGGCGTGATCTTTTCCTGCCATTGGAGTGCATCGGGGTTGATGCGGGCAAATGTCTGATGGAAGCCGGCTTTGCGTGAGCAGGGTTCCCAATAGGTCTCATCCGGGGCAACGCGGACATACCATTTGGAATTGTGGGAGTTCATCGCAGCCCACGCCTCATTGGCCGGTTCCCAGTCGTTTGTCAGGAAGCTCTCGGCGGCAGCCGTGAGATATGTGCGCAAAGCGGTTTCATTCGCATTGCTTTCGAGTACTTTGGCGGCTTCCTTGAGGGCGTCGGAAATCGCCTTCATGTCTGTTTTGTAATATTCATTATATGGAATGGCTTTGAGCTTTTCACCTTCCTGAATGACGACGGTAAACGGCGTCAGAAGATGCTGTGCATTGGGGGCTTCGGCAAGTGTCTGGCAGAAATTCGGATCGCTTTGAAGCGTGTCAGGATAAACGCCGACGGGGATGCGGACATCGCCGGCGAGGGCACTTGCATTCTGAACTTTGCTCATTTGCGGACTGAGCGCTTTGATACCCCAGTTGCGACGCGCCATGCTGCGTGACAGAACATCGTTTTCGGGGATCTTCGTGAGCGCGAGATCAAGACCAATTTGTTGCGCGTAGAGCGCGTCGATGAGCGTACCGACTTTGAGCATGGCTTTGACAAAAGCTTTTTCGTTATCATCGGCGGACGAAAAATCGGTACGAATAACGGTCACGGCAGCCTGGTCAAGTTCGGATGCGACGTTTTTCAGACGCTGCGCCTCGTTTGCATCAAGCGTGCGTCCCTGCGCCGGATCCGCGAGAATGGTCACGAGTTGATTGTAAGCATCCATAAATGCCGGCGTGAATTTGCCGTCTTTGTCTTTCCAAACAAACGTGTCGCTCGTCGGGTAAAAATTGAGTGTCGTCAGGATTTCGGGACGAACCGTCTTGTTCGGTGTATCTTCATGCATCCAGAAAATGGGCAGATTGAGACGAAGCGCGGCGCGGTTAAATTCATCGCGCGTGAGACGGTCGAGAGCAACCTCATCTTTTTTTTCGGCAGCGGCTTGATCGGCTGCCTGGGCTTCAACGGTTTGTGCGGAATCTGTCACGGGTGCTTCCTTCTTGGCATTGCAGCCAGGGGCTGTCAATAAAGCGGTTGTGGCTGCGAGTATGGCGAGTGTTTTAATGCGTGTTTTCATAAGCTGATTCTTACCTTATTAAAATAACGCACGCTTCAATGCTGAGTGGGGCGATAAAAATGCGTGCGGATGAAGTGCTTTGTACGTTGCAGACGAAATATAGGGTCATCGCATGGGCGTTGTGTGGGCGATATGCTTTTGCCAGCGGTTCACACGGTTAATCATCTGTACAACGAAGCGACCAGGGACGGAGGCAAAATAGACGCGGTGCTTCTCAAAGCCAAGACGCCGAAAACAACGTTGGGCGCGCTTATTGCTGGCATACGTGTCGAGTACGACGATTTGAATGCCCTGGCGCGTCAGAAGGCCAAGAAATTCACGAAGCGCAATCGTGCCATAACCATGTCCCCAGTATTGAGGATCGGCAATGACAATGCCCAGCGTACATTGTCCCGTCTTGCGAATAAGATCGCGGGCTGTGATGGTGCCAATCGGTGTGTCGTCGAGCATGATGATGCGTTCAAAGACTGAACCGTCATCCTGTGATTCCATGCGGGATTCCGCATATTCCTCCATGGTGAGCTGCGGATCCTCGTCGTCTGCCCAATAGACGACTTCCGGCTGAAAACGCTTATGGTAGATGTCAACGTAGTCTTTGAATTCTGGTTTTTTGAGCGTAATCATTGCGTTCGATGATTCTATGGACGGCTTTCTGCGTGGTGCAGAAAACCGCCGTGACAAAGTTACTTGACCTGAGCACCTGGCGCGCGTTGTGAAACCGTCGGTAATTCAAGACCTTCGGAATCTGAGGCTGCGAGGATCATGCCGCGTGATTCAAGACCAAAGAGCGTTCGCGGTTCGAGGTTCGTAAGAACGAGCACTGTTCGGCCAACGAGTTGTTCCGGATCATAGTGTTTGGCAATGCCTGCAACGATCTGGACCGGGCCATCGGGGTGACCGATCTCCACTTGCGTACAGACGAGTTTGTTCGATTTCTTCACTTTTTCGGCTGACAAAATCTTGCCAACGCGGATGTCGAGTTTTTCAAAGACATCGTATGAAATGGCTTCCTTGAGCGGACGTCGTTCAATTTCGGCGGTTTTGGGCGCGTCTGGCGACGCTTCCGATGAAGCCGCTGGTTCGACTGCCGTTAAAAGATCGAACGTCTCACGCTCCGGACGAAGATACGTCTTCTCCACATTCCTAATTGTGTTCGAGGCATTCAGACCTTTTTCAAGGTCGCAAAGATTCTGATCTTCGAGGCCTAATTGGGCAAAAATCTTTTCGGAAAAATCAGGGACGATCGGTTTGATGGCAATCGCAATGATGCGGACGACTTCGGCACACGCCGTGACAATGGCGCGTGCTTTTTCGGGATCCGCCTGCTCACCTTTGAGATACGTCCATGGTGCCTGTTCCTGATAAAATAGGTTCGCTTTGTTCCCGATTTCACAGATCAGACGCACGACTGCCGATGTGTCAAGCGTTTCATACGATTTCACAATCTCGGCCATTTGCTGACGCGCAAACGCAATCAGCGTGCGGCACGCATCGTCATAACGCGAATCGTCGAGTTTGCCGCCAAGTTTGCCCTCTGCAAACGTGAATGAGCGATTGTGCAGATTCGCAAGGTTGTCAACAAGACCCGAACGAACGCGGAAATAAAAATCTTCGATGTTGAGGTCAATATCATCGACGCCCGTCGAAAGCTTGTTCGCAAAATAAAAACGCAAAAATGCCGCCGGAAGAATCTCAAGATATTTCGAGGCCAGAATGAACGTACCTCTCGATTTGCTCATCTTCGTGCCATTGACGGTCAGGAAACCATGCGCATGGACGCGGTGCGGCATCGCATAACCCGCCACTTTAAGCATCGCTGGCCAAAAGAGCGTGTGGAAATAAATAATGTCTTTGCCGATAAAATGCCATATCTCTGTCGATGGATCGCGCCAGTACGTGTCGAGAGAACGCCCGTTCTGGTCGCACCATGACTTCGTCGTTGCTATATAGCCAATCGGCGCATCCATCCACACATAAAAATACTTCTCGGGATATCCCGGAATCTCAAAACCAAAATAGGGTTTGTCTCGTGAGATGTTCCACGCCTGAAGGCCCTCATCGAGCCAGGTCGTGACAAAATTGCGGACTTCGTCCGAAAGGGCATCCGAATTCGCAAAAGCACGAAGTTCGGCTTCGAGATCTGACAGATTGAGGAACAAATGATGGGATTCGCGGACAACCGGCGTCGAACCGTCCAGGACGCACTTGGGATCGACGAGGTCAAGCGCGTCATAATGCGCTTTGCATGATTCACAACAGTCGCCATATTGATCCGCCGCGCCGCACTTCGGGCAGATTCCCTTGACGTAACGGTCGGGCAAAAATCGCTGCATCGTCTCACTGTAGAGCTGTTTGACGACTTCTTCACGAATATGGCCGGCCTTCTGAAGCTTGTCGAAAATGTCGTAGGCCAGCGCTTTGTTCTCGGGGGAATTCGTCGTGTAGTAGTGCGTAAAACCAATGTTGAATCCTTCGAAATCCTTGCGGTGCGAAGCAGCGGCTTCGGCTATGAGCTGCTCGGGCGTAATGCCGCGTTTCGTCGCGCTGATTTCAATCGGCGTCCCGTGTGTGTCATCGGCACACATATAGAGGGCTTCATGGCCGCACATGCGCATCGCACGCGCGAAAATATCCGTCTGGATCGTTTCGACCATGTGGCCAAGGTGAATGGCTCCGTTCGCATACGGAAGACCACTTGTAATTAAAAGACGTCGTTTCGTCATGGTTTCTCCTTCAATATGATTCATTACGCATAAACACAGAATGACGATCGCAGATGTAGTCCACTGTGGTCGTACATCAAAAATAGTTGCCTATACCATGTTTGTGTCCGAAATGCACAGATAATGTCGCAAAACGCTTATAACCGCAGACAAAAGACTTATGGACGCGTGCGTACTCGCCTATGCCTTAGGCATACGGCTCGTATGCGGCGGCTATTGCATACGCCGCCGCCGTCGTGCTATCGTCTTCGCCGATACGCCCGACGTATAAGCGCATGCGGCATCCTTTCAGCAATGTTGCGAAATCAGAGGGATGCGATCAACGTATTAAAAATAAGGATATTGAACATGCTAATACTGTACTCGCGCGAAAGTATTTGTATGGGGGATGACGCCGGGGCAGGCATTTATGAACTCGACATCCCGCCACAAACCAGTTTGAAACAATTGATAGAGATTCTGTCTCATGGTGGCTACGGTAATATCTGGCCTGTGCCGTGTTACTACAAGGAATGCTATTGGCTTATTCATACCAACATCGGACAAATTGCGATTGTTATCTGCGATCATTTGGAAAAATTACATGTTGAATTTCAAAAATATCATCCGGATAGGACGATTCAGGAAATAGGGCTCCATGCTGTCTATGCCTGCAAACCTGTGACACATTGGTGGTAGTTGCTTTTTCGATAAAAGATATATCCATATTCATATTGAGTAGATTGATAGCAGTGAGTTTCTGTCCCTCTTCCTTTTTCTTCTCCTAATCTCCACTGTTCCAATCCGAATAACCGTTTATTATTCTCTTCGTCAAACATATATGTCATGATATCCATGATTTCACCCTCCATTTTTTTGATATATTCTGAGAGTATCCCCTTGTCACGGCAGATGCGAAGCGTTTCCTGAATGGTTTGAGACGAATAGCCGTACTTCTTGAGCTGGTCATTGAAAACACGACAGAACATGATGTATTGGTTGATGATATCCGTCTTGCCTTCATCGAAATGAATGATGTGAACGGTCGCATCCATATCGCATCTACCTTCTGGGAAAAACGCATCGCACAATGAAAGTGTATTCGGCATGTTTTCACATGCGTAGCTAAATATGGTATACAGCTCAATGCGTGGGCAGAACACTTTGGTGCTGCTGTATAAATACACATCGCGTTCCCGAAAATAATCCATCAGGCTCTGTATAGCATAAGACATCAGCCGAATCACGATATTGGGTGACCACGAACTCTGCGCTTCGACAAAGACCATCAGCCTATCCTTGATGAGTATGCCGAGGTCGTTGTGTTCGTGTGTTGCCACAACACATTCGCGCGTGATGGTGCCAATATCGGCTTCGCACACGTCGGTATCTTCCGGATGAAGCGTCTTGTACAGCTCAAGCTGGTATTTGGAAAACGAAAATAGATGCGTGAACACGCTGTCCTTCGTGTTTCGCTTTGTTTTAGCAATCGCCTGTTGTTTGGCTTTTGGCTTCGTTTGGCTCTTTGACTTGCCTGTGCCCTGCTTTGCCATGACGCCCTCCTTTGGCATACGCCAAAACGTATTATAGCGAAAAGGGGGAATTATTGCGAGGCAAAAGAGATAGTTAAGAGAGACATGGGGTGGTTTTTAGGGTCGTGCTATGTTTGCTGTGGCTTGCGCCCGTCAAACTACGCTCGGCTTTTTTTGGCGTATTTGGGGTAGCAGCGCCCCGAATACGCTAAAAAAATTCGCGCTACGCCTTATGGCGTAGATAATCCACCCCCTGCGCTACGTGCTCTCCCAAGGGGAAAATAGAACGTCCCTAAGGGGACGTTCCCGAGATTACAGCCTACAGTTGGATGCTTAAAACGAACTTTGAATTACTAATTAAATGATTACTGATCAAAAAATAGTAGTTTACCAACAAGGCGGTGCGGACACTACCAGCCTCTGGCTACGGGTAAGCCATAGTTTTTGACAGAGCCGTGGATGTTCGAATATGATCGCTTCGCGAGTGCATAGCAATGTAAGCCGTTTGGAACTGAAGTTTCATAATTTCATCAGGGGTGACAGCTTTTTCTTTAAGAATGGAATAGAGTGCTTGTAAAAAATCCTGATAAATTCTGAGTTTCTCTTTAAATATCTCGGCATTTCGTTCGCGCAGAATTGGCTGTTAAGAAGCAGATTCGTAATGATGATCGTGATAATAACGCCGAGGATTGCAGAAAACATCTGAAACCAGAGGTCTGCTTCGGAAAAAAGCCTGAAAGCGACGGTGATGATACAGGCGATGATGCCGAGTACAATGGAAATGTTAATGTTTTTTGATGTTTTCATAAATAATATATCATTGTTTGTTTAGAGTCGTCGTTATATCGAGTGTTTTAATGTATGATTGAGAAATATGAATAGGCTTTATTTATTTTATGATGCAACGCGCTAAGGTGGATTAATGACTGGAAGTTGGGGTAAAAAGATCGACTTTTTCTATGAGTTTGTCGATGCGTTTGCGATATTCTTTTGGAAAAACAAACATCATTGTGTACCAGACGTCATCTTTGAGGACACTTTTTCTATAAAAAACATTTCCCTCATCATCGTAATCGGAAATGATGAAATAGTCAGATTGTATGACTTTATAAACTGGATCATGTCCTAAAAAAGAGACTTGGTTGTCATATTCGCTCTGTACGGCGTCCCCATCTTCAAGATTATTTTCTCCCCATACGATTAAAGCCATGTCTTTCCAGCGAAACGTCATGCCATCACCGTTGTCAGAAACTGGCATGGGCTGCATGAAAGAAGGGTAATCGATATTAAACTGATATCGGTCATTATGGATGGTTTTCCATGTGAGGGATGCCATTTGTTCTTCGATGCTTCCAGCCTGAGGAATGGTGATCTTGTCATCGGCAGCGTTCGGCTGTTGATTTGTGGCTGACGGCGTTTGTGGCTGTGAGGCAGCTGCTGGTGAGTTATCTGACGGCGTTTGGGAAGACTGAGGCGATGATGGCTGCGTAGGGGTGCTTTTTTCTGTGTCGTGACCGCGGTTGCATGCGATGGTGAACATGCAGAGTATCCATACGGCTAAGAGGAAACGAGGTTTGAAAAACATGGCAGGCGCTCCTTTCTTATAAACAGTTTTGTTTGAGTTCAAGATAAACCCCGATGGATGATGTCATGGTTTTGTATGCTCTGCAATGGAAACGAACATTATGATTTTGGAAAATGCGCGTCATGGCATGGGGGATGTGCGCCGTATGGAAGCGCCTTTGGCGCGAGAAGGCGCACGCCGTCGGGCGTATTGCCGCAGGCAATAGCCCGACGAAGGCGGCCGTATATCCCGAAGGGAGATAGGCCGCCCTCAAAAATCCATTGACGGAACTTGGAATGTGGACATAAAAGCGCATGGGCGTGTGTTTCGAGAAACGAAAGGGGAGAGCCATGCGCAAACCGAAACATTTTTGTGAAATCGTACGTGTGTTGGATACGTATGTGCCGGATCCTCAGATACCGCTTCAGTTTGAGGATCCATTTTCGTTGCTTGTGGCTGTTATTTTGTCGGCACAGTGTACGGATAAACGCGTCAATGAAGTGATGCCAGCGCTATTGAGACGTGCGAAGACGCCGTCGGAAGTGGCAGCCATGCGTGTTGCGGAGATTACGGAGATTATTCGCCCGTGTGGATTGTATACGCGCAAGGCGCAAGCCATACATGATCTGAGCGAAATTCTTCGGGACGAGTATGGAGGAGAGGTTCCTCAGACGCGCGAGGCGCTTGAGCGCTTGCCATGCGTGGGTAGAAAGACGGCGAGCGTCGTGCTTTCGCACGCATTTGGGGTGCCAGCGTTTCCGGTGGATACGCATATTTTGAGGCTGAGTAGACGGTGGGGATGGTCGTCGGCCAAGACGGCGGATGGCGTGGAAAAGGATCTGTGTCAGCTTTTTGCACCAGAAGTGTGGCTCAGGCGGCATTTGCAGCTCATTTTGTTTGGGCGGACGTGGTGCAAGGCCACGGGTCATAATCCTGAGGCTTGTCCGGCGTGTGTCTGTCTTTTGAAAAAGTGAAGCGCATCCATGAAGGTGGTGTACATATCATTATATATATGTCGTGGATAGGGGGCGTGTTGGATTAATCCCAGGTGAGTTCGAGGCCTGCCATGGCGGTGATGCCTGGTAGGGGATATTGACGAAAGTCTTCAGATTCGCGGTCGTTGGTGATGTTATGGATATCGAGCGTCAGACGAAGATGATTGTAGAGCATGAGGGCTGCGTGGGCGTCGAGGCGGAAGGGATTATGTCGGGCGTATTGTCCGGATAGGTTTTGCGCGATATGGGCGCTGTAAGTGGCCTGCAACCACAGGTCAGAGTATTCGAGCAAGAGGCGTGCGCGAGCTGTTAATTTGTGGGTGGGAATGCCGGGGATAGGTAGGTGGCCTTCGCGGACGAAAGATGCATTCCAGGTGTACCCCAAGCTGAGGTGGAAGTGGCGCCACAAGGTCAGCTCGGTTTGCAGATCGAGGCCATGGGCTTGTGATAGCGGCAGATTTTGGGCCTCGTACATATAGGCGGTGATCGGCAGGAAGCGAATCAGATCGCGGTGGAGATGATAGAAGCCTGATATTTCGACAAAAAAGTGGTTTGGAATGTCAAATCGAAGAATGACATCGGCGAGAAATGCGGTTTGTTTGGAGAGGGATTCGTTGCCGCGAATGGATTCTGTGCGCAGATAACGTTCATCGAACGCGGGAAGACGTGTGGCATAAGCGGCAGAGGCTTTGAGTGAGAACCAGTATGTGGGCGCATAACCGATGCTGAGACGTGGTGAGAAGGCGAAGTCGTCATGTGGCAGGATGTCGAGGCGGAGGCCTAGAAAGGTTGAGAGCGTGTCGTCAAAAAAGGAGGCAGACTCTTCTGCGCGAAGGCTGAGGATATGACGATTGTGCGACGTCGTTTGTTCTGAGAGCATGACGAGGTGTTGGGCATCGACGCGTTGATAGTCATAAGCCAACTGTATGGTAGTGAGAAAAGACGTGGCATAATGAAAGTTGGCATTGAGTTGGATCGAAGTGTCATTTTCATTGTAATGTGTGCTGAATCGTCTTTGGCCGAGGAAGGCGCGTGGATTATCGTAAATATCTTGGGTATAGCGGTGATTAACTGTGAGGGAGAGGTCAGTTTCGCTTTTTCCGAGTTCGAAGGGGATGAAATCAGCCTGAGCGGAAGCAAGCACGAGTGCGCCTGTTTCAGATGCGTGTGCGTATGCCTCTGGAAACTCGGCTAGTCCGGCGATTTCACGTGAGAAGAGGGCGGTATAGAGCAAGAAGTCGATCGAAGCGGCCTGTGCATCGAATAGAAGGTGGATTTGTGTGCCGTAACGCCATGCACCATTGTGTGTACGCATGTGTCGCGTGTTTTGGGCATCCATGTATTCGAAATCGCCAGCGGTCGTGTCGGCAAAAAGGGCTATATCTGCAGCGAACGATGGTAGGAAGAACGTTTTTCGGCCGAATAGGGCGAGATCTTTGAGTGAACCGACGGAAGTCGAAATTTCGATGTTGTTTGTGGGAAAAGCGGATTCGAGTTCGATGAGTCCACCTATGGCGCCGGAACCGTTTTTTTCGGATCCAGAGGATGGGGTAATGACGGCATGTGAAAGGAGTTTAGCGGGGATGAGGGAGAGATCGGCGGAAGCCCAGGAAAGCGAATTGAGGGTGATTCCGTGATAGGTGAGCAGAATATCCTGTGCGGCGCTTCCGCGCATGGATAAGGTTTGGCGTTGCAATCGACCACCCGAATCCTGCACGCGGAGCAAACTTTCTCCTTCAAGGAGATCGGATAGCGCAGAAGCCGCTGTTGATGTGGATGTATCTATCTGCCTTTTATGCTCGAAAGTTGCACGTGCAG
This sequence comes from Pseudomonadota bacterium, assembly GCA_017421975.1. Taxonomy (GTDB): domain Bacteria; phylum Myxococcota_A; class Bradymonadia; order UBA4248; family UBA4248; genus RGIG464. The sequence continues at coordinate 3,923 of JAFOHE010000122.1, read as the reverse complement.
CAGGTGGAGTGCTCTCTTCTGCTGCAGAAGTCTGAATGGTATCAAGGATGAAGATATCGTTAGCAGGCAGACTACTTTCGTCTGTATAGGGTTGTATTAGCGCGTTTTGTGCAAATACCGTCTTGGGATACAAACAAAAAAGGGCGCTGCCCAGAGCAGCACCCCAAATTATCATTAGCCGAAAAAACAATCGGCAATGGTAGTAGAGAATCCCCACTTCGGATCTGCGTACATTGACCCGATAAAAAGAAAGCGTCATACGAGATTATTTACCGTCAGCCTTAGCATCGTCAGCTTTAGCGTCGTCGGCTTTAGCATCGTCAGCTTTAGCATCGTCAGCTTTAGCGTCGTCTTCTTTGTTCTCGTCAGCTTCTTTGGCTTCGTCGTCTTTATCGTTGGCGTGTTTATAGGGCTCAAGATCAGGTTCTTCAGGCGTTGAATCTTTGAAAGGCAGTGCGAAGCGATACATACCACGGACGCCGAAGATGTGTCCGGAGATATTGAAAGCGAGATCCGAGTCGGAGGCAGGTGGTTGGAAGAAGTAGACGTCTTTGATGGTTTCGCCATCTTTGATGGAGATACGTCCATTGACCTGACCCGTGCCGATGGCATTGGCATCAAGTTTGATGCGTTTATAAGGATCGCCGCCACCGATGGGCTCAAGGATGATACCGGCGGCTTCCGCCGTATGGCTGGGTTCGTAGTTCAATTGCTGACCGCTTGTGTTGGAAATGGTCACGTAGATGGCGAGGATAGGTTCTTTTGTATAGGCATAAGGATATTTGAGCTTTTGATCGCGTTTGCGCGGATCAAGCTGTGCATATTCTTTGGAAACTTCTGTAATTTTGACAGTCAAACCGTCGATGGTTTCAGGTACATTGAGTCCTTTTGGGGGTTCGGGTTCGACTTTCTGTGGATTGCTAGGTACATAGAATCGGTAAACTGTGTTGATGTCACCGACGATGGTACCGGGCACGAGTACGACGAGTTTGTCAGCAGAGACGACGGGTTTTTCGAAAAGATAGTCGTCTAGGAGCGTACCACCAGCAGGAATTTCGGTATCCGTAATGGTCTGGTTGGTGGTATGGATCATTTCGGCTTGATTCAACACGACGCTTTTGAAGTTCTTACGCGCACCTTTATTTTCGCGGTCGGGATCTGTACATAGCTGAATACCTTGTGCCGGGTTCTCGTAGTGTAAGGGTTTATACGTGATAGGGTTTTGTGTGGGATTATGAATTTTGAGACGGACGACAGCGACTTCTCCCTGTCCTTCCATGGGTCGCATGGCTTCTTTTTTGTTGTTGACAAAATCAGGCGTGGTGATTTCAAACGCGTCAATGGAGATCGCCGCTTGGTTATTAGCTACCTCTGCAACTTGAAAATCCTTGGGGGGATCAGGCAATTTCCCCTCACACCCGACGGTACTGATCGATAAAGCGGCAGCCAAAGCGGCAACAACCAATTTTGGACTTATCCTCATATCTTAAAAACCTATACGCAAAAAGTTAAACAAAACAGGCATTGAACAAGCCTAATAAAACAAATGCTTTCTACACTTCATTTCAAATCATTGTCAAGAAAGTGGTAAAATCTTATGTCAGGATAAAGCGCATTTGATGCTATGATGCGTCGTGCGGGGGATGGCGGATACGCGTGAATGAGAGCGGGTAAAAGGGAGGGGGATGCGCAATTTTGGGATTGTGGTATGGATGATAGGCAAGATCGGGTGTTGGTATTGGACAACATCAAGCGACATTCCTTTTATGAAGCCGTCGCAGCGTTTGTGACACGATATAATCTTTTTAATGGTATTGAACACGTTTATCTTGCGTATAGTGGTGGTGCTGATTCGACGGCACTTTTGGCTATTTTGGCAGTCTGGAAAGAGGCGCACAATATCCATGTGACGGCGCATCACATTCAACACGGTTTAAGGAAAAGTGACGGCTTGGATGCCGAAGTGGCTGAGATTAATGCAAGGCGATTGGGTATTCCATTTGTACTGACACAATTAAAACTTGGGTGTGTTTTAGCAAACATTGAAGCGGAGGCGCGTAAGGCGAGAATTGAAGCACTTGAAAGCGTGGTAAAGGCGTCTGGGATAGAAAACGCTGCGATAGTGACGGCGCATCATGGTGATGAGAACATTGAAACGGCACTATGGCGCATGGGGAGAGGTTGCGGTATTGAAGGTGCGACGTTGGCGATGCGTTCAGATGACAGCATACCTCGCATTCGTCCGCTCCTTTGTCTTGGAAAGCGGGAAATCTTGGCTTTCCTTCGGGATATTGGGTTATCTTGGGCGGAGGATCCGACAAATGCCACGGATCATTACCGCCGTAACCGGCTGCGTCATCATGTACTTGATCAGCTTATGGATGAATTTGAGACGATGCGTCCATTTTATCGTTCGCTCATACAGATGCGTTGTGATGGCGATGCACTGGACAGTCTGGTGGAAGCATCTGTCATGCGTTATATGTTTGGGCACAGATGGGTCTTCCCTCTGTCGCAATTTGAAGCATTGTCGGCAGAGGCACAGACGCAGCTGCTTAGGCATGCTGCGCGTCATATCGTTCGTGGGTATTGTCCAGATGCTCAATTTATCGAGCAGACGCGTGTCATGTTCGTCGCCAAAACGGAAAGCAAAAAGATCGCGACAAACCAGAAGATTGATTGGACATGGAACCGTTTTTTTGTCATGGGAAGACCACATGGCGCGGAGCCAGAGCTGCCTGCGTCGGTGGAAGTGCCGGTGCCCGTGGATAATATGGATATATGGGAGATGGCCAGTGCCTCGTCCTCTCGTATGATTTTTTTGGATGTACCCAAAAATACGCGAACAAAATTATGTCTTGATGCTTCCGTTTGTCGGGGAGCGTTGCGTTTTGTTCCTGCATGTCTCACGGAGCGCATGGTGCTGACTGACGGGCGGTGTCCGAAAATAATGGAGCTTTTAGCAAAATCTGGTATCCCAGACGTATGCAGATATGATTGGCCTGTACTTATGTGCGAACAGGAACCTTGGTGGATTTTTGCCGGACCGCGCTCGATCTATGCGCGTCCCCCTGTGCGACAACAGATGGCATACGTGATCGAAATGAAGTGTATCCTATTTTAAGCGGGAAAACGTATTATTATAATAATTTGTATTAAATAGAGTTGCATATTATCATCAAACTAGGTGTGTCGTGCATCGTTAAGCTCGAAGTGACCTCTTTCTTGTAGGAGTATTGTTCATGAAAAAATATCCATTCTTTATAATGAGCGTACTGACAGCGTTTCTTGCTTCCGCTTGTAATGAGACAGTCAATTACGCAGAGGAGAATAAACCACCCATTCAATGTAACGGAGAGAGTTTTCAGGTCTGTAACGGCGTGTGCCGTGACTTGAGACATGATAATAATCATTGTGGCAGCTGTATTACTGTGTGCAAGGATAATGAAGTCTGTTCAAAGGGAACGTGTGTGGCTGAATCACAACAACCTGCCTTGTCATGTGCTGATATTGGACTTGCTGACTGCAATGGACAGTGTGTGAATCGATTGGTCGATGTGAATAATTGTGGCGTTTGTGGCAATGTTTGTGACCCGCAGGAAAAATGCGTCTCTGGTAGTTGTACTGTGCCTTATCAGCCTGAATGTAAGGTCAATACGGACTGTGGCGATAAGCAGATATGCGAAGGCGGCACTTGCAAAGATGTTTCCTGCACGACGGATGCACATTGTGGTGCGAATGAATTGTGTACAGCCCACGAGTGTGTGCCGAACGTGAGCGGTTGTGCAAGTGATACGGACTGCGGCGATAAGCAGATATGCGAAGGCGGCACTTGCAAAGATGTTTCCTGCACGACGGATGCACATTGTGGTGCGAATGAATTGTGTACAGCCCACGAGTGTGTGCCGAACGTGAGCGGTTGT
>JAFOHE010000121.1 GCA_017421975.1 Pseudomonadota bacterium | reverse complement strand
GCGTTGCCCCCGGCTACTCGCCCAAAGCCCTACGAGCTTTATATAATATGGGGTGATTTTGCTTTTACCCCCGGCGTTGCCGGGGGCTACTCGCCCAAAGCCCTACGGGCTTTATATAATCTGGGTTGATTTTGCTTTTACTCGCCCAAAGCCCTACGAGCTTTATATAATGCGTTATCTACAAACTTTGCGTGTATAGATAAAAACATACGAACAACTGGACTTGCATATTTCCACATCGTCATGTTTAGCTTGAGAATCCAGGCTACATGGGTTCCCCATACGAACTCGTTGCTCGGATGGTCGGTCTAGTCCCTTCAATTAAAGACGGATGATGCCCTAATGCTCATCCACCCTGAACATTGCCTACCATGCCAAAAGCATGTACTTCATACCATACGTGACTTATTTTTGGTTCTCTCCGAGGTATTTTTTCATGTTTTAGACAATGAAGCTTGTGTGCGCAATGGGGGCGTTGCGGGGGGACAATCCCCCGCACAGGGGGTAGCGGCGTATTGCGATAGCAATAGCCGCGTAGGGGGCTTTCCCCCTTAAAACCTCAAAACACGCGTTGTTGCGGCGTATGTTCCTCGTCAGCAAAAGAAATATGCACGGTCATGCCGCCCGATTTTCCTGGTTCAAGCCACATTTCCCCGTTACAACGCATGATAACGAGTTTAGCCTTGGCAAGCCCCAGTCCTTTGTGCCCCTGACGCGTCGTAAATCCTGGTTCACAGAGTTTATTCATATCTTCGGGGGCGACACCAGGCCCATTATCATTGATATCGATTTGAAGCAGGTTGGGTGCGGCATACGCATGGACGAGTAGATGGCGCGGAGCAGCGTCGGGAAGTGTTTCGAGGGCATCCATTGCATTGAGCATAATCTCGTGTATGGCCTGCCAGAGCATGGAAAAATCAGCTTCAATCGCGGGCATATCCGATTCGATTTCCATCATCACTTCAATATGTGAATCTTCAAGGCGCGTATCATTGTATTCGCGGACGCTTTCGAGGAGTTCGTCAAGACGGACACTTGCTGTGAGGAGTTCAGGCGTCTTGCCGAAATCGGCGATGGCACGCAGATCCTGCGTAGTCTTGGCAATCGCCTCAATACGTGCAAAAGCCTGAGACATGGGATCGACCATTGCACGATAATTATTGGTAATATAACTCTCACGCAGATGCGCGAGCGTCTGAAGCATATCGATCGTGTAGCTTTGAAGCGCACTGATGAGCGGCATGGTCATATTGTAGACACGCTCGTAGTGCTGAAGCTCGGACTGCGTCGAAGCCTTATAAAATCCGGACAGAATGATGGAGCAAAAGCGCGTGATCTGGCGCAGAGATTCCACATCCTCCATCGAATAGAAACCGGGCTTTTGCGCGATGAGGGATATGAACCCGTAGGGTCGTCCTTCGAGGAACATAGGTGCAATGATGAGGGCATCGAACTGTGCGCCCAAAGTAATATCGTCGATCGGATACTTTTGTCTGAGTTCCTCGTGATTAAAGATATAAGCCTCATCGTTCGCCATGAGTTTTCGAGCGAACGCGGGCTGTATCTCGATGAGCGTCCCTTCCATGTGCGAGAAGCATCCGATGGACGTGAGTATCTGAAGCGAGAAACCTTGTGTTCTGCCCACGATGATACCCGAAGCGCCATAAAAGTTAATGAGTGTATGTGCGAGCGGAGACGCAAAATCCTGCAGATGGGGCGTCGCACTAATCATCACGACAAGTTTTCGATAAAGCGCATGAAGCTGAGCCTCCGTTCTGATGGGCGCGTGTTCCAAGTCATTATGGGGATCAAAAAACATGGCGGACTACTCCTCTTCGGAAGCTGTGGAAACGGCAAAATCCTCAGATGATTGAGCACTGGTCGTTGTTTGCGTGACAGCCATGGCTTCGTCTGAAGGTGCATAAGCATGATGACATGCTTCAGCCCAATAATCGAAAAGTCCGACGACGTACGCTTTTGATTCGGCTTCCTTATTCATGGTTGCCCGATTGAAGCTCGTGATTTCAACTTCGAAGAGGCCAGGTTCCGTCTCAAGAATCTGAAGGTGGTTCGTGATCTCAGTAAGATATCTTGTCCCACTTGTTTTATGGGTTTGTGCGACGTAACCGACGTGTTTTCCGCTGTCAAAGACGGGCTCGACGCGCCATTCGAGATCAAATTCGATGGCCAGAATATAGCGTGCTTTGACGTGAAGTGTGTAAGACGTGGAGAGCGGCGTTTCGACGAAATTGTCACGCACAAAATCGTTTGTAATGTGCCGTGGCCCCACGACTTCAGCCGTCGTCAAATCGCGATACAGCTCCGGCAACGTTCGTCGGATATACGCCTTTCCCTGAATCATCACGCCATCATCGGTATTGCTTTCGACGACAGAGACGGCACAAGCATCTTGTGCGGGTTTTTCGGTAAGATCGGGTAGCGTCGTAATGCGCGAAAGCGATGCACGCTGTATGCCTTGAGAAGCGATTTCCTGAGAGACTTCCGGCACATCGTCCGGCACGGTCTGAGGAAATGCAATCGGTGCTGGCGGCTGTGTTGTTCCACAGCCCGAACACAGACCTAATATGCCGCAAAACGCGACAGCATGACGAATAATCCTAGGCATTTTCCGATCGTACATGGCGTGAAACACGTGAGCAACGCACCCTATCAGGGATACAAGCCTCCATCAAAGGCTGAGTAAAACAAATATTGGATCAACCATAAAGTATGACCACAAAAGAAGGACAGGCCCAAACCTGTCCTTGATTATACCATAAAAACATATCTGCGGAACAGAGGACTACGGTATAATCAGCATTTTGCAGAAACAGCGCTATTTCGAACGTTGTTATCGAGTTCAAGGTTTTCGAAGTCGAGCGGCACAGGTTCAATCCCCGTCCGCGTCAAATAGATCACTTCTGGCGAAAGCCTGACCTTAAACTTAAAGGCGACGGTTCGTGCGAGTCGATTGGCAAGTGCAATGACGTCGGCGCTTTTGGCATTTCCCGGATTGATGATTGCGAGACAATGGCGTGCGCTTAATGCAGCGCCGTCACAAAGATATCCGCGAGAGAATCCGGCCTGTTCGATGAGCCATGCCGCCGAGAGTTTCACGCCCCCTTCGACGGAAAACATGGGCATTGATTTACCGTTGCTGAGGATATAAGCCGCATTGATGCGCGACGCATCATTTTGAGAGACGACAGGATTGACGAAAAAGCTGCCGACACTGTGCGTATCCTTATCATTGACGTCGTAACACATACCCTTACTTCGACGCGTTTCGAGAACGCGTCGGCGCATATCGGAGGCGGATTTGGGCGAAACGAGCGTCAGCTTTGCAAACCCGTGTTCAGCCGCAACACGCACTGCACTATCCACATCAAAAGGCGCCAGGCGAAGCGATACACGGAGAACGATGCGTGTATTTTCGGCATTTTTCAGAGCTGACGTCCGGTACCCGAAGGCCATATCCTCTTTTTTGATCAAACTTGTTTCGCCAGTCACGAGGTCCATGACTTCAGCTTCAACAAAGACATCGGCGAGTTCCTGGCCGTAGGCCCCGATATTTTGTACGGCGGCGCCCCCCATGGTTCCCGGAATACCGCTCATACTCTCGATACCAGCGAGATCGCGCTTGACAGCTTCAACAACGACATCATCAAACGTACACCCGGCATCGACGTGGACGGTAACATAGCCGTCGGCATCGGGTGTTTCCCATGTCACGTCCTTCATGGCCGGATGAATAACAATGCCGTCGAAGCCATCATCCGAAATCAGCGTATTGCTGCCGCCGCCGAGGATGAAACAGCGCAGTTCATTGTCATGCACGAAACGAAGGACTTCTGCGAGTTCATCCTTTGTCGAAGGAGAAGCAAAGTAGCGTGCTGTACCGCCAATGCCGAGCGTCGTGTATGGCGAAAGGCGATGGTTTTCCTGGATCAACATGGCATAACTCCTCAAGATTTTGTCACTTTTTGAACAACGGCCTGCGCTTCTTCCTCAATCGCTTCCAAATGAGCCTCCCCCTTAAAGCTCTCGGCATAAATCTTATAAATATCCTCCGTTCCCGACGGTCTGACGGCAAACCAGCCGGAATCTGTCGTTATTTTAAGTCCGCCAATGGGGGCACCATTTCCGGGCGCAGCCGTGAGTACTTTTGTGACGGGATCACCGGCGAGCGTCTTAATCGCCACATCATTCGGCGACAAAGCGCCGAGCCGTGTACGGACTTCGCGTGAAGCCGCCTTTTCGATGCGCCCATACGCCGGAAGTCCGTAGCGCTCCACGTGTGCCAGATGACGCGCATAAGGATCGCGCCCGCCTTTGACGGTCATTTCAGCTGCGAGAAGACACGGTATCATACCATCCTTGTCGGTAGACCAGATGCCGCCATCGAAACGCAAAAAAGACGCACCGGCACTTTCTTCGCCGCCGAAGCCCAGGAATTTTTCAAAGAGGCCATCGACAAACCATTTAAAACCGACGGGCACTTCATAAACTTCACGCCCAATACCTGCAGCCACGCGGTCGATGAGCGCACTTGAGACGAGCGTCTTGCCCACTTTCATATCGGCATCCCAAGCTGTGCGCGACGTGTAAAGATACTCGATCATCACGGCGAGATAATGGTTTGGGTTCATCAAACCGCCCTCATGCGTCACGATTCCGTGTCTGTCGCCGTCGGGATCGTTACCGAATCCCAGATCGAACTGCGCCTTGAGTTCGATGAGCGACGCCATGGCATAACGGCTCGAACAATCCATGCGAATCTTGCCATCGTGATCGCGCGTCATGAAGCCAAACGCCGCATCGATGTAGGGCAGCGTCACTTCGGCATTGAGTTTATATTGATCGACAATGGCATTCCAAAAATCGAGCGTTGACCCGCCGAGCGGATGAATACCCAATCGGATGCCCGAAGCAGCAATGGCATCCATATCGATAATGGTGCGCAGATCACTGACGTATCGCCCTACATAATCCTCATGGCGAATGTTCGGATGACACAGATCGGAGCGCAAAGCCATGCGCCGCACTTGTGCCAAACCGTTTTCGAGCAAATCATTGGCGCGATTTTCGATCCACTTTGTCGCAGTGGTCGGTGCCGGCCCCCCCGTCGGAGGATTGTACTTAAAGCCGCCATATTCCGGCGGATTGTGCGAAGGCGTGATGATGACGCCATCGGCACGCGCCGTATCCTTATCGCCGAGACCTCGATTATGCGTCAAGATGGCGTGGCTCACGACGGGCGTCGGCGTATATCCGAGTCCAGACTGAACGACACTCAAAACATCATTGGCGCAAAAGACCTCAAGTGCCGTTAAAAACGCCGCTTCACTCAACGCGTGACTATCCATGCCAATGTACAGCGGCCCTTCAATGCCCTCGCGTTTTCGATACTCACAAACCGCCTGGGCGATCGCCAAAATATGATCCTCATTGAACGAGCCGCGGCTCGACACGCCTCTGTGTCCGCTCGTTCCAAACGATACGCGCTGTCCCGCATCCGACATATCCGGATGAACGGTGAAGTACTGTGACATGAGGCGTGGAATGTTACAAAGACTACGCGGGTCGGCTTTTTTGCCGGCTTCGGGATGTATGGCCATGATCTCCTCCATTGCATCGAACAAAGCGTCATAAAAACGCAAGAAAAAGTCGTCGCATTATCTACACAATTCGAAAAAATGGCACCAAAAAAGGCGATTATGTTGCGGCCGCTATCGCCTCAAGCGATACGCGGCACGCGAGCGGTCTATTGGCTCCTGCCAATACGCCCGCTCCCCCATGACGAGGTTCATTCGCCTATTCGGCACATGTCGTGCCATCTGCCGAACACCCGTTCGGGCATCGCGTGTTTGACCGAACCAAACGGAAATTTCCACCATCCATCGCTTCACAGATGTACGTAGCCTCCGTCGCCTGCCCATTATTGCGTTCCTTACATTCGCGCTTAAGCACCTGACCGTCCGAAGTGCAGGACGCCTCCGTTTTGACGCACCCCACATGCCTATGGTTATTCATGATATAGCAAGCTTCCCCCTTGACGCCACAATCGCGCTCCATCACGCTGTCTTTGATGCAACTTACACCCACGCTACCGTCACAGTGTGCTTCAAAATTTGATCTGTCACAGCGTTCAGCCGGCACACATTTGCCGTCTGCCGAGCAAGTTCCCTTACACGTTGTGCTTCCCTGAGCGACCCATTGTTTCTGGCCATTGACGAGCGTACACGCATACGTCTGAATCTCAGCCTTCGCACTGAAACCTTTGCCTCTGGCCTGACACACGTTTTTGGTCGTTCCAATTTTGTCGCATAACACGGGTTTACAGGATTTTTTATCTGCACTGCAGCCATCAAGGCACGGGCGTGTTTGCATGACTTCAAACAAGCTGCCATCTTCCATTTTGGAACAAATGTTATACGTTTCATGCTGACTCTTTTCTACACAACGCGTGTTGCTAATCTCACCTTCATTTGTGCATGTTTTATTGGGAGGCATACACTTAGCCTCCCCATCTTGCATCACACACATTTTAACACTTACAGACTTACTGCAATCCGTAGTCAACACTTTGTTATTTTTGCAATTATAAGCAATATTGTTATTGCAATTTGATTCATAGTTGGAAGTACAAGTGACAGGTGGCGTGCATTTTCCATCGTCAGAACAAACACCATATCCATCATAGCACGGTGTTTTTTCGGTGAGATGGGTGACGAGCTGTCCATTCGTCGTCCGGTCACACGTATAGATTTCGGTATACGTTTTACCCGTAGCGTTGGGCTTACACGTTGTAAAAGACGTTCCTTCGATATCACATAACTCGCTCGTTGAAACACACGAAGCACGATGCGCATTTTTTGCACGATTACAATCCCGATCCCCCTTCTTGCATTTCAAAACATCATCCGAGTAATCGGCACAAATAAAATCGCCATCTTTTTTCATGGCACAGTTGGTTGCCGTGATTGTATTTCGGGAACATTTGACGAGCAAATCCCCATCACAATAGGAATCAAACGTTTTGGGATCACAAGGCTGACCAAGTTTTGTATGAATTCCCGTATCATTTTTTGGTTCAGCATACCCGTTTGTTACAAAACAAAACGAGAAAAGCGAAAAAATGAAAATCATTCCAGTTCTCATAACGACTCCTTTGCATGGCACATCAAACGATAACGAACACAACGATAACGTACACACGTTTAATTATGTCACACACGAATCTCTTGCGTCAACACCTATTACGAAATAAAGTACACGTGTGTCCCCATATATGGACGTTCCATTTTTCAAAGGTGGGATTAAATCATGGCTTCCGAGTACCCTTTATATTTATTATAATTCAGAGAACACTCTATATAACGGACAAAGAATGATGCAATGTAATACAAGAGCATTGAAGGACACTACAATCCGTAAGGCATATTATTTGTAACTATTCAGTCACTTTCCCTTAGAGTCCTGATTTGTCGGATTTGCAGGTGGGACGCATGTTTTCCAAGGTGGGGCTGAATAATTACCATTATTTATCAATCAACACACAAACAATATAACACAAAGCAAATAATATATCAAAAACAGTATTAATGTGCGCTTAATTTTGAAAAATCGTCCACCATGTTATTCCAATCTCATCCATTGATTTTTCCAATCGCCCTCATACTCATCATAACGCTTCTGCCAGGCACGGCATGGGCGAAAATGACATTTGAATACCCCATTGCCAAAACCCTGGTTGATGGTTTCTGTGTAGGCCTGATTTCGCTGATTTCCTTAATCGAGCTTCCCTTTGCTGTTCATGCCTCTAAAAAGCAGCACTTTATCGTTTCGGGCGTTTTAACTTTTTCTTATTCTTCGTATT
>JAFOHE010000120.1 GCA_017421975.1 Pseudomonadota bacterium | reverse complement strand
GCCATCGCCGCTGCTTCTTCCTCGGTAAAGAAGGGACCCACAGGTTTCGTCGGATCCTTGAAACCAGGATCATCCGCGCTCACAAGCACCTGATTGACGAGCGCTGCCACCGGCGTGTGGATGCCTTCGGCGCGTAAAAGATTGCCAAGCGCCTGCTCAAACATATACCCAAGCTGACCCTGCGTCATGGCGCCCACAACGTCGAGCGGCATATCGGGAACGAGTTTCTTACCCTCTTCCTGCTGAATCAGAAGATTGCCCACCTGCGGGCCATTGCCGTGCGTGATGACGAGCTTGTAACCCGCCTTGATCAGTTTCACCAACTCACGGCTCGTCTTGTAAACATTCGCAAACTGCTCTGCCGCCGTTCCCTTGTCATCCGCCTGCTTGATGGCATTGCCGCCAAGGGCTACGAGAATTGTTTTGGACATGTCTCTCTCTCTCAAAAAAAACGCCACCATTGGCGCATACATTGTTTATTATACCAAAATTTCTCACGTGCGAAAAGCACTTTAATGCGTTCAATGTCAAAAAATAATCAAAAAATAACAGTACGAGGCATAAGCATACGGTATAAATACTTGTTTAACCAAAAAACTTCCCGCTGACCCCTTATCGCTGACACCTGATCACTATAAATACCTGACACCTGATCACTGACACCTGATCACTGACACCTGATCCCTATAAATGCCTGATTTGCCGGGGGAAGTCTCCCCCTACGCGGCGATTTCATCCGCCGCTACCCCCTCTGCGGGGGACTCCCCCGCAACGCCCCCAAACGTGATTTCAGCCAAAACGCTTCCAAACCACTATTAACAAAATGAATAGCAGATTGCTAAACTCTTATTGGACACAAAGAACTTTTTTCCTTAAAAATAAAATCTGGAATGGTGCTTATTTAAGCATGAAATGGTGCTTATTTAAGCATTGCTGTTTTATTTCAACGCGCTTTGTCCTGATAATACCAATTTTGTGCCTCCATAGATTCGGCCAAAGCCCGCCTCTCCCTTTCAGGTCCGCAGATGCTCAAAAAAATCCGTATCGTGCTGGCAGCACTCTTCTTCATTTGTCTCACCCTGCTTTTTCTCGACTTTACCGGCACGCTTCACCATTGGCTGGGGTGGATGGCAAAAATCCAGTTTTTGCCGGCGCTCATGGCACTCAACGGCGTTGTACTCCTCATCCTCGTCGCGTTGACGCTCCTCTTTGGACGCATCTATTGCTCCGTCATCTGTCCATTAGGCGTGATGCAGGATATTTTTGCATGGTTTGGCACGCGCAAAAAAAAGAACAAATACTGCCATAAGCGTCCCCAAAATAGCATCCGCTACGCAGCATTAGGCATTTTTATCATTTTCATGGCCATTCCCGTCACTTCCGTTGCCTTGCTCATCGCGCCTTACAGCGCTTATGGCCGTATCGCGCAAAACCTCTTTGCCCCCGTCTATGCTTTTGGCAACAACATTTTGGCCTATTTTGCGGAACGCGCGGATTCTTACGCATTTTATGCGACAGAAATCTGGATAAAAAGCGTGTCTTCTTTCATCATCGCCCTGCTTACTTTTGGCCTTGTGGGCTTTTTGGCCTGGCGCGGCGGACGAACATGGTGCAACACCGTCTGTCCCGTCGGCACGATTTTGGGCTTTCTCTCCCGTTTTGCCTGGTTCAAACCGACAATCGACACATCCAAATGCACCCAATGCCGTGCCTGTGAAAAGCGATGCAAATCCGCTTGTATCGATATCGACACGCACACGATTGATGCAAGCCGATGCGTCGTCTGCATGAACTGCATCGAAAACTGTAAAAAAGGCGCCATCGCGTGGAAACACATGCCACACGTCAAACCGTCAAACCAAACAGCATCCGATGTTCCCTCGCCCAAAGAAGCCTCCACTTCAGATGGAGGCACGACGGCAAGCGAAACGCCGGCTGAAAAAACGGCACCCGATGCCGAAAAAATTTCAGCACCACGACGTGGCCTCCTCCTTGCTTTGCCCACACTCGCCATGGCAAGCGTGGCTCAGGCAGACGATAAAACGACGGACGGCGGCATGGCACCGCTCGTACCGCGTGAAACGCCACGACGCGAAACGCCCGTCAAACCCGCAGGGGCGCTCAGTCTGCGCAATTTTTCTACGCGTTGCACAGCTTGCCAGCTCTGCGTCGCCGAATGTCCCAACGATGTTCTGCGGCCTTCCGCATCCCTCAAAACGCTCATGCAACCCGAAATGCACTTCGAGCGCGGGTTCTGCCGACCAGAGTGTACGCGCTGTTCCGAAATCTGCCCGGCTGGCGCGATACAACCCATTAGCCGCAATGATAAAGCCGCGACGCAAGTTGGCATTGCCATCTGGACGCTCGACCTCTGCCTGCCCGCAACCGGAAAAGACAAATGCGGCAACTGCGCAAGACATTGCCCGAACGGCGCCATCACGATGGTCGAACATACGCGCGAGGACGGGACGAAATTTGAAACTCCCGCCATCGACACCACGAGATGCCTCGGCTGCGGTGCCTGCGAATTCGTCTGCCCCGTCCGCCCCATCAGCGCCATTCATGTCGAAGGCGTTGAGGTACATCGCGAAGTTTAATCCCAGCATCACGCCTTCAATCCTATCTATCGTGGAGTTAAAATAGCATGAATCATGAATTTGACATGAACCGCCGCGGTTTTCTCAAACTCGCCGGTGCCGCCGCCGCTGCCATTGCAACGTCCGGATGTGCCGAAAAATCACCCGTCGCCAAAATGGAACTCGCACCCTTCCCTGAAGGACAAATGACGTATCGCACCAACAAAAAAAGCGAAAAAGTCTCCCTTTTGGGGTACGGCATGATGCGCCTGCCTACGCTCAAAGGCAGAAGTGCCGGTGACGCCAACCACTCCGATAAGGCATCGAGCGATATCGATCAGGATATGGTCAATCTCCTCGTCGATGAAGCCATCGAACATGGCGTCAATTATTTCGATACATCCCCCGCATACTGCAAAGGCCATTCAGAACACGCCACGGGCATTGCTCTCAGCCGTCATCCGCGCAATTCTTATTATATTGCCACTAAATTATCGAATTTCGCCGAAAGTACGTGGTCACGTGAAGCTTCTTTGGAAATTTATCACAATTCTTTTAAAGAATTACAAGTCGATACCATCGACTACATGCTCCTTCACGGCATCGGCATGGGCGATGACGGCATGAAAGTCTTTAATGCACGTTATATTGACAACGGCATACTCGATTTTCTCATTCAGGAAAGAAAAGAAGGCAGAATACGAAACCTCGGCTTTTCCTACCACGGCGATATCGCCGTCTTTGATCACGCGCTTCAGATGGATGTCGATTGGGACTTCGTCCAGATCCAGCTCAATTACGTTGACTGGAAACACGCCAAAGAAGTCAACACACGAAATACAAATGCGGAATATCTTTATGCAGAATTACAAAAAAGAAATATTCCAGCCATCATTATGGAACCGCTCCTCGGCGGACGCCTGGCGAGCCTCAATTACAAATCGATTGATCAGCTCAAAAAACTCGATCCTCAAGCGAGCATCGCCTCCTGGGCATTCCGTTTTGCCGGCAACCCACAGGGTGTGCTCACTGTCCTCAGCGGCATGACTTACCGCGAACATCTGCGTGAAAATCTGCGCACATTTTCGCCGCATAAACCGCTGTCAGACGCGGAACTCGAAGCTCTCGAAAATGTGGCAAAAACAATTCTCGAATTTCAATTAATCCAATGTAATAATTGCCAATATTGTATGCCATGCCCTTATGCCCTCGATATTCCAGGCATCTTCGTGCATTACAACAAATGCCTGAACGAAGGCAATTATTCAAAAGATACCCAGGATCCCAAATATATGGAAGCCAGGCGTGCTTTTCTTGTCGGCTATGATCGTGCGGTTCCACGCCTTCGCCAGGCCATCCACTGTGTCGGCTGTGGCAAATGCATCCCCCATTGTCCGCAGCGCATCGACATTCCCGCCGAAATGAAACGCGTCAATCAATACGTTGAATTTATCAAACAACATCCGCACCCCGAATAAGCCTCATCATGCCCCAATGCGAAGGCGTATGGATACAAAAAACCGCCGATACCGGCGGTTTTTTTTGTGTCCATAGCCGAAGCCCGTGCCGCAACGGACGTGCGGCACGGCACAAAAAAAGGACGCCCCGAAAGGCGTCCCCATGCGTTTTTACATATTATTTATTTGTCGTCCAGGTTACGGAATTGACAGCAATACGGTTGAAGCCATTTCCCGAACCAGAAGGCGGCTGAATGGTGAAAGAAACGGCATCGCCATTGCTGATATCAATTGTTTGTTTTCCTGCACTACCAGACTTTTCAATGTCTATAGTCTGCTTGTCATCGCCAACAATAATATCGAGTTTTCCACCATCACTGGCATAGCCAACATAATCAATCGTAATGGCACAAACACCATCAAGGCCAG
>JAFOHE010000119.1 GCA_017421975.1 Pseudomonadota bacterium | reverse complement strand
TGCGTTCCGTCATGGATATCTGCGCATAACGTTCTTTTAGATCCGAATTGAGCCAGGCCTGATCTTCTTCAAGCAGCATCCCTGCCTGATCAGAAGTCGTTTCCACGATACGGTCATTGTAGGCGAGACGGCTGACCGAGCCCTGAATAACCGAATATTTATCCGGATGATGCGCCAACCTAAACTGCCATCGCTGCTGAAGCGAATCCGTATAATTGACGTAGAGCGTGTCCGATCGCACATACCCTGCATCGACACGATAACAATGATAATACTGCAAAGGCGTTAAAATATACTCTGGTAATGCCTTAAACTCGTCAAAACTGCCGACTTCAAAATACTCAATAATGCCGCCAAGCGTCGTATCAAACTGCAGAAGCTGCATACGATGGTAGCGCCGCATCGCACTGACATCGCTCAAAAGGCGTCCAGACACTTCATCTTCCTCGTAAGCCCCTTCAAAATTCGATGAATCGCTGCACGCCTGTACAAACAAACTTCCCCCCCACACCATAAAGCAGAGGCATACTTTCAAGACATACATCCGCATCAAGTTGGCATAACCAGCTATGAAACCGGACGATCCGACAACCTGTTTGCAGAATCGAAACGCCATTGTACAATCCTAAGGAAATGCCAACACGGTATCTTCACCGTATTTCAGGATAAGAGCATCGACGCGTTCCAGAACATCCTGACGTTTTTTCCAGAACTGATCGCAACTCGCCTGATCTTTTGAATCGCGCTCTGGGAAGAGAAGATCACACGTATTTTCTCTGTCAAGTCTACGCAATTCTTCTATAAAGTGGCGACTGAAGCGTTCCACCAGCATAAAGTTCTCCGTCACCTTCGTATTGCCGCCCCACTGGAAGCCTGCTCCGTTATCAATCGAAACAATATGGCCATCTTTGAACTGGCAATTGACACCATACCAATTGGGGACGCCTGAAAAACGGTCAAAATTTCCAATAAGGAAATCAAAGACGAGCACCTGCGAGATCTGGCTTGCAAGCATCGGCGTCGTCAGATCAGCTTTTCGCCGAAGAATATCGTCATAGAGTTCCGCAGTCGGCGCATACGCGGCAATGGGTTTCAAAGCCTTTTCAAGTTCAGGAAACTCCTTTATACCGTCCTCGGCCGACAACCAGTTTTTCCACACTGACTTGAGTTCAATGGGGAAACGCGTGAAATCCGGCACCCATGCTTTATACGTGGCATAGAGATAGTTCTTTCCGTCATCCTCATTCTTTTTCCAGCGTAGGTCGATAAATTCCTTTTTATAAGCTTCCGCTTTGTTTGAACGGGATTTGGCATACATGAGATTAAAGGTGCCATATTCGAAGCGGATTTCCTTATTGTAAGGAACTTTGAAATCACATCGCAAAAATTCGCATAAACGCCATGCGGCAATTTCAGCTCTATAATTGGATTGCAACCGCGTTTGAAGCGGTTTCACGGCTGCAACTGGCACGCCATCACGAATCAGTTTGAACGTAAGGGTTGACCCGCCGCCTAGCGGACTAATATTGTCATAATCCGAAGCCACAATCGTCTCAATCGGCGATATAAAGTGCCCATCTTCGCGATAAGCTTTAAAATTGATGGCTTGAAATTCCGGCATAAGCGCAACATCTGTCGGCAAAGTGCTCACGAAGGCATGCACATCCGCATAACGCTTTGCCTCAAGAAGTGTCTCTGCAATACCGACAGCATAATGAATACGTTCCGGATATATCTCACGGCCATATTGATAATAGCTGAGTTTTTTCTCGACATCATCTGGGCCGAGCTGTTTAAGTGACGCATCAATCTGCTGCGCCACATAGGCACGCAAATCATACGTATGGTAGACGAGGTTCTGGGCTTCAACTAAAGCTCTACGGATAACGGCTTTCGATGTCTCATAAGCGGGTGCACTGACAACGACAGGGCCACTATTTTTCCCGTATGGATTGAGTTCAGGAGCAAAACCAGCCAAAAAGCCCATGATATAAAGAAGATACCCAATACCTGCGAGCAGTACGATCAATGCAGCAGCCCAGAGCAACGTACCATGGTTTCCCGTGTTTTCATTCGGTTCCTCCGTCTTTTCAGCCTTTTGATTTGCCTGAAAAGTCATGATCTCAAGGCTGTCTTCACTCGCCGAACCACCATCATTGCCACTTTCTTTTGCCGCTGTTTTGCCATCCTTTTTCTTTTTGCTGTTTGAAGCAACTTTCTTTTCACCTTTTTCTTGGGATGGTTCTAATCCCGACAGTGACTTACGTGCCATCTGGGGCATTTCATCAATTTTAATTTCGAGCTGATCCAACGATGAGAACTGATCCATGTCCGGTCTGACGATCAGCTCTGTTTTTTCGTTCTCATCTTCCTCATCGTGTTCCGGTTCTTCATCCAGGCTCAAAAGCAATTTTTCATCATTGAGTTTTTCGTCATCTGCATCA
>JAFOHE010000118.1 GCA_017421975.1 Pseudomonadota bacterium | reverse complement strand
TGGAACGGCCTTACAAAGCTGTGGGCTTCACACGGCATTGGGCTTCACACGGCATGTGGATACCGGGGGGACGGACATACACGCGGATAGGCTTACGACGATGGAGACTACGCGGGGATACGCTTACGGCGATGGAGACTACACGCGGGGATACGCTTACGGCGATGGCCGTTCCATGGAACGGCCTTACAAAGCTGTGGGCTTCACACGGCATTGGGCTTCACACGGCATGTGGATACCGGGGGGACGGACATACACGCGGATAGGCTTACGACGATGGAGACTACGCGGGGATACGCTTACGACGATGGTACAATACAGGAGAGACGCATGTGGCGAGACCTAACAGAGGAGAATGCACTGGGACGTTGCACGTGACGTCCTTATTTAAGCGTCAGTTTTTTTCCTTCGGACAATAAAAAAGATTCTTTAAAATTCGACAGGACACATGCAGCAGGCGTAAACGTCAACTCGCTGAAATAAACTGATCCATGTATATCGTACAGATCAACGCGAACAAATGAAAAGTCTTTAGACAGATGACGTGCAATCTCTTTCATTTTTTCAAATTGATCCGGGCAAACAAATTCTCGTGCATGATCACGTTTACTTGTAATACATCGAATACGATTCCACGACATATCATAAAGTGCTAATTTCAAGCCAGATTTACGCTGACTACAAATCTCAACAAAAGAAGGCTCACCATGGTAGCAAAAAAACTTATAATCCACGATTTCATCGCCGTCGCCGAGGTATTTTTCAATATAAAAGCGATGCGGGATCTCCTTATAGTGTGTTTCAAAAGAATAGATGCCATAAGTTGTCGATAGCCAATCCGCAATTTTTGCTTTTACCTCATGGATATTCATCTTTTTTTTGTCTGCACAAATATAATTCATTTTGCAGCCATGTGTCGCCTTAATGACGAAAGCATCTGGCAGAGCCGACACATCCAATTCATCAGCAGAAGTATAAACGCCACCATAAACGGGCACCAAGATTTCACCATACCCCTTGGCGCGAATATACTCACGCACAGCCCATTTATCCGTACATTCAGCTTTTAATGGCGTTATTTCATGATATTCGAGCCATGCAATCTTATCTGCGAGTGATTTTGGAGAGGCAATGTGAAGCTTACGTCTAAAACGCACATACGAATCAAGTTCTTTAGCCTTAACAGTTCCAAAAACAGATTCTGTCAAACGCAAACTCAAATGATAACCTTTTAAGATCCATTTTTTTAACAACTTATTTTTCATGTCAAAGCACCTCCTCATTCGTTATAACATTACACCAAAAAATTTCAAGAAAACATTTTTATCCATTTTACGAAATGGGTATATTCCACATTATTTGGACGTTTCACAGAACATTCTACCCATATCTATTCATTACATGCAATTTATTATAATACCAAGGCGGAGTATATATAAATATATTATATAAAATATATTTATATCTTAAGCAGAGTATCAAAACTGCGTATTTCAGAGCGTAGCACTGAAATAGCAGTTTTGGCGTACGCGTATGGTCATAGACCATAGCGTACGCGTTCTGCCGTATGCCGCAGGCATAGGCAGAACCCCATTTTCAACACCACGACTAGCGTTCTATCCCCGTAAAATAGATCTGAATATTTTCGTAATCGGGAATTGCGTTTGCTTCTTTCATGAGCATGACGCCAGCCAAACCGGCAGAGCCAGTAGCGGAAGGTCGAATTGCGGTGTAATTGTGTGCGAGTTCGTGTGCGCGGACGAGGTGTTCTTCGTCTGCGACGAGTGGGATGCCGCCTGTTCGCAACATGGTGCAGAGGATAGCGAACCAATCGTAAGTTTCGTCATCGAGGATGCCATGTGCGACGGAATGTGGTGTGGATTCCCAAGGCCACATGAAAATATTTTTTCGATTTGCGGCGATACGAATGACGGACTGCACCTCCGTGGAATCCCAAGCAGAGCGGATGCAATCTGCCATTGTGAGTCGCTCCTGGACTGCAGCGACGCTGTGCATTTCAGCGCGTAGAGCAGGTTCCATGTCATCGGTCATGGGTTTAAGGTCAGGCAAAGGCAATCCTTTGAGTCTCGCATCGATGAGTTTGACAACGCGATCGTAAGCGCGAGCGAGCGGGAACGCACCACGCGTCTGAACAGTATGGAAACGCGGGAGATTGTTAAGCGGGTCATAGCGCATGACATCCGCGAGAGCCTGAGCGGAGCTTGAAGCAAGCGCGCCGCCACCGACCTGAACAAACATGTGATGGCAATCATATTTATTTGCTTTCCACCAATCGAAGATTTCGTAAGCGAGTGTGGAGCCCCCTTCGATACTCAGTCCATTATCGGGTCCCTGGCAAGTAAAAGGAATCGCGCCATTTTTGACAGCTTCAAGTGATTGGAGATAGCAAGGATCACCCAATTGTCCATCGACGCGTTCGCAGATGTGGAGATTTGCGCCGAGAGATTTTAATTTTTCGACGACAGAGGGTTCTGCATCCGTCGGGATATAGACTTCGAGTTTTGCGCCAGCGGCTTTTGCGACGACAGCAGCGGCGAGCGCAGCATTACCGCAACTTGCGATAGCAAAAGGTTTTTTGAGCGATTCAGGTGCAAGATTGAGCAAGATTCCGAACAAATGACGCGCTTTATGTGAGCCTGCGACATTATTCGTTTCATCTTTAACATAAAGATTCTGCGTGGGCGCGAGATTGATGGCATCGGCGAGTTCACGTTCAATCGACATAGGCGTTTCGGAGAACGTTCTTCCGTCGATTGCTTTAAGTGCGCCATCGAGCTGAGCGATGCGTTCGAGGTAATCGACATCGGAGTGTCGTGCGTTAAGCGTCCGATGATAACCTAAGAGACGATGACGATATCGGACAAAAGGATTTTTGGAATCTTCGAGTTCACTGCGTTGCCAAAGAGCCGCAGTGATCATGTGTTTTTTCTGAAGAATGTGATTTGCTTCAGGCAGATCGTCGCGGTTTGGGCAACTGAAAGTGGCGTAATCGTAAGCATGGACGCGCGTACCGCATCCGACACAGGAAACGTAATGATGCTGAGGAATCATGAGGACATCCAATGGCGAGAAGGCCTGTCTTGAGAAAAGAAATCCAGAGAAAAGAAATCCAGCAACAAAAAAAGCGCCCAGCCGAGAGCGGAAACGTCATAAAAGTAACGGTAACCGGCATCTCGGCATGTGCGCCTATCTGAAACTCTTAATAATCGGAATCGGATTTAGCACCACTAATAATAGCGATACCAGCGGAGACGCCGAGTCTCGTTGCGCCGGCTTTGACCATAGCGATTGCCGTTTCGGTATCGCGGATACCACCGGAAGCTTTCACGCCCATTTCGGGACCGACAACACGTCGCATGAGTGCAATGTCTTCCACTGTAGCGCCACTCTTGTCACCGACTTTGGCGAAACCGGTGCTTGTTTTGACGAAATGAGCACCAGCGGCTTTTGAGAGTGCGCAAGCGATGACTTTTTCTTCATCTGTGAGGAAGCAAGTTTCGATAATGACTTTAACGAGTGTCCCTTCGACGCTTTCGACGACTTTACGAATATCGTACTCGACGAGTGCATAATCTTTGCTTTTGAGCGCCCCAATATTAATGACCATATCGACTTCGACGGCACCGCAACGGACAGCTTCCTGAGCTTCGTAGCATTTGGATGCTGTCGTAGCAGCGCCCAAGGGAAAGCCAATGACGGCGCAGACATTCACGCCAGAATCCTGAAGGAGTTCAGCTGCGAGGTGAACCATCGTCGTATTGACGCAAACGCTTGCAAAATGATGTTCACGCGCTTCAGCACAGAGTTTTTCGATTGTTTTACGATCGGCATCGGGTTTGAGGTAAGTATGATCAATGATACCAGCGAGATCTTTTCCCGTGATATGATCCACATCCTTAACGCCGAGCGTACGAGGGTCGATATCTTTTACGGAATCGATTCCATTCGCACAGTGACATTTACAATCAGACATGTTTTTTCTCCTTATCGAGAGGTAGGTAACAGGCGGCAAAGGCAGCCAATATTAGAGACGGCGTTGAATCGTCGTAGCAATACTTTTAAGCTGATCAGCCTTACAGACCGTATCAGAACACGAAATGAGCACCACAGTTCGTTTTGCCTTATCATAAAATCCGAGTTCAGTGATACTATGATGAGAGGCGATAAAGGCATCGGACGCGACATCTTTTTGTTTGATGCCACCGAAGGACTGTTTATAAATCTCTTCATAGCGTTTTGAAGCAGCCGATTCGTTTCCAGGTTTCCAGACCTGAACTGTAAACCCGAGTTCCGAAGTTTTGTCCGTTGACAAACGAATGACGTTATATCTGGCATCGGAAGCTTGTCCAACGAGATCCGTCTGAGTCAGCGCACCGACGTACCCAGTTTGTTCGCGGAGCTCTCGGATATTGATGATATTTTCGATATCAAGGCCTTCACGTTTTTTAACGATACGCGGCGTTGGTTCTTCGTTTGTTTGTTCATTGGAGAAATCGAAATTTTCGGCGTTCTCTATTTTTGTCTGTTCAACGGGCTTGGCGTTTTCCGATTTTTCATCTGTTTTTTTAGTGACTTCAGGTTTCGGCTCATCCTTTGGAGCATCATCCTTTTTGTTATCGTCATCACGCTTTTCGGCCTGACGCTCTGCGTTACGGCCTCGGCTAGGTGCTTTTTTACTGGAGATTGCAGGACGCTGACGATTTGCTACTTTTTTCACCTCATCTGCTGCGGGTTCATCCTTTTCCTCATGATTATCTTCACCGAGATCGACAACTTTTGCAGCAGCGGGACGCTGCCGTTTTTCTGGCTTATCTTCGGACTTGGAACAAGCTGCTAAGACGAGCATGATACTCAACAGGATGAAAGCAAAACGCTGAAACTTCATCATTCAAAACACCCTCAGAGAGATTCGCATTGTGATTCACATTATCAACTGAAACGCGTTTGTCCCCTTTGCCCTTTTTGGCACAAGCATCAAACGCGCTAGATCGTTCAAATCATAAACAAGCGAACGTCTTAAAACATGAAATAGAGATTGGCAATGACATTCCAAGCGACTTCTGGATCATACGTATCCGAAGTGGAATCTTTATAGACGCTCTGGCTTGGGAGGATAGGATAATCGCTTGCAGGCTTATGCTGCCAAGCATTTCCTGGCACGAAAACGCCAGCACCGATCTCAAACCGGAAGCGATCCGATTCTTCATAAAAGAGCTTGAGATCGGCTTCGAATCCGTACCAACTCGAATCCCCGGGCGTAGCATCTTTGACGAGGGCGGCAGCCGTAGAGAGATCGAGTCTTGCGCCAAGCGCCATTGTCATTTGCGAAAGCTCAAGTGGGAACTTGTACTCACCATAGATGTTAAGATACCACGCATTGTTGATGCCGTCCATGAGTTCATGGAACATGATATCATCAATACGGTAACTTGGATCGAAGCGTAAGATGGATCCCATGGGCACGACGCCGAGATTATAGTTCTCGATCATGGAATGACCACTAAACTTCATATTATCGGCCCATGCGAATCCGGTTTTAATGCCTGTCACAAGGTCGCGCCACCAGACCTCGCCCTCGAAGCCCAACCCAAACTGCAAAATATCACGCTTATCCCCTTCGTCGTTCAGGTCAAGTTTGACAGAACCTGCCACACCAACGAACTCAGCTTCAAGTCGTAACATGACTTCTTTGGGCAATGGGATATAAAACCTTCCCCACAAATCGAAGACATGCGCCTTGGCACTTTTTTCGTACAGGAGATATGTGGCAGCAGCACCGTCATCCTGCAAAGCTGCATTTACTTCCGGAGCTTGATTTTGTTCACGATACGAGTAGAGGATTCCCCAATCCGCCGTCCATTCACGCGTCTCAAACATTTTTCGATACCGCGTGTCGATTTCCTGCTGAGAAATGGGACGATCGAAGATAGACAACGTAAACTGAAGGACATCATCTGATTCAGCCAGATCAAAGGCCTGAGCCATAGAATCCTGCTTATAACTTGACAATCCTGAATTGATGAAATCCCATGAAAAAGCGAGATATAGCATATCGTAGAAAGGATCTCTGATACGCCACTCGACTTTATCAACAGCATCGCCGCCGTCACAATCGAGGCATTTCCATGCATGTCCTTCGGTAATTTGCTGATCGCGTTTGTACACGCCACCGTCGTTATAGACGAGTCCCATACCCCAATGGGTCGGGACACGACCAACGCGGAACGTACCTAAAATCGTATCAGCTTCGCCATATAATGCTTTAATCGAAATCGCATCCGAGAGAAGCGAATCGCCCTTCACGGCATCTGCACCATCAAACGTGAAAAAGACATTGGCTCCCCAATTTTCACGCAATCCGTTTGGCGAAGTACCGAGCGTCAAATTATCCATCACATCGAACGTACCGGAAATTCTCACGGATTCGGTAATATGGATCGTCGGCTGATAACGGAAGCGAATGTTACCGCTCAAATGCGCATCCGCATCCCCCATCTCGATATTTTCCTGTGCATCCGAACCGCGCTGATCAGCATTGAGCGGAACGCCGACTGGCGATGTACCGCGCGTATCAAGATCGTAATTTCCGAAATAATTAAGGCGGGTTCTGAAATAGCCATGGTGTTCAAAACGAGGCAGACGTTCCGTTGTCTTAAAAGAAGGCGGAACATATTTTGCTGGCGTTTCCTGCACATTCGCCTCTGCGACAGGGGCAGGGGCCGGCACAGCTTCACTATTTTCGGGATAAGCCGCAGACAAATTCCGCATTGCCTCTTTTCGAGCTGCTTTATTCGACTGACTATCCTTAACAGTCTGAGCCATATTCACAGACGAAGACGTTGAAGTGTCGGCTGCTTTTTCTTGTTCAACTGCCGTTTGAGCCACCTCATTTTGTGCCACCTCCGCAGGCTGCACCACATCCGTCGAAACAGTATCCTGTGCCGATGCAAGCCCCGGCATCACTATCATTGTTGCCAACACCATGACAACGCGTTTCATATTCTTATCCAAACTTCAATTCCTGTATGATGTCAAAAACGATCCCGGGTTATTCCCGACTACTCGCAAATCAGTTCTTATTATACTCTGAGTGCCCTTTCGTCGCAACGATTTGGCAACATTGTCCAAAATCAGTCTTAAATTCCGAACAAATTTAAGGCATGATTCATTCCTTCCTGCCGTCTTCCGAAAATCGGCAGAAGTCATTCTACCCTATTATTTGGCAGAAACGGATATGTCAATGAACGGATTTCTTCTTATCGACAAACCCACCGGTCTTTCTTCGTTTCAGGTTCTCCGAAAGATTGATCATCACTTTCACATCTCGCGTAACGGACAAAAAATCGGCCACGGCGGGACACTTGATCCCGAAGCATCCGGTCTCCTCGTTGCCGCCATCGGTCGTGCGACACGTCTTCTCAAATACTTCCTCGGCAGCGACAAACACTATCTTGCCGATATCTGTCTAGGCCGTTCCACCACAACCGACGACGCCACAGGAGAAACACGCCAAGAAGGCCCGTGGCAACATCTCAGCCGACATGACGTCGAAAATGCGTTGACCCAATTTCGTGGCACCATTCAACAGATCCCCCCTGATTTTTCAGCACTTCACGTTCAAGGCAAACGCGCCTATCACCTCGCTGCGGAAGGCAAACCTGTACATCTCGAGCCACGAAGCGTCACTATCTATGGAAATACGCTCACACACTGCGATCTTCCTGTATCACCCGTCATTTCCCTCTCCATTGCCTGCAGCGGAGGGACTTATATTCGTTCGATTGCACGCGACTTGGGCCAAGCGCTTGGCACCTACGCCCATTTGTGTGCCCTCAGACGCACACAATCCTGCCGATTCGATATTTCCCAGGCTCACGCGCTCAATGATATTTTGGATCATACTGCTCTTGATGATCTCCTGCTTCCTTGTGAAAAAGCACTCTCGCACTTCGAAGCAATCCAGCTCAACGCGCACGATGCTTTTGAAATCATGCACGGCTATGCCGTCGATCTTTCGGCCTATGCTCCGGCTACCTATCGTATTCAATGTCATGACAATCCAAAACTCCTTGCCGTCGTCGAAATTGCCACAGACCGAACGCTCAACATCACACGCATTGAAACAGATAGAGCATAAGGCATCCAGCCGCGCGTAACACCTTTGTTCAAATATTTTTTACATGAACATACGAAAAAATAACCGCGTAACCTTAACGATAACTGACAAAGTTACCGAGATAATCTTGATTTGTTTTTTAATGGCAGGGGGAAAGCCCCCTACGCGGCTATGGCTTTGCCATACGCCGCTACCCTCTGTGCGGGGTTTTACCCCGCAACGCCCCAATTTGTGATGATTGAACTCCTAAGCGCAAAGGGCATTATTTCAATCAGAGGATTATCAACACACCTGCATGTAGGTCTATCGCTCGACCCCCACTTAAATTAATGCCAAGACATCGCACGACGTTACGCTTTTTTATTACTTGTTCAGATAAAATATTTTATTTTACTTGAACAAACATAAAAAATCGCACTTTGACCGTAACGAGGGATACACGATGGGCATTATTACAAGTGGGGGATTATTACAAGTGGGGGATTATTAACACACCTACATGTAGTTTAATTCACCATTATGCGGAATGGTCACTGCTGACGCGAGAAACATTTGATTTTTATTTCATAACATATCATAATAGATCATAATGGATATAATAAACCTCCAACACAAGGAGAAAACGCATGAATACACTTGACAACAAACAGGCCTTCACCCAAGAAGGTAAACCCACCGGCACAAATCCTGCTGCCAAAGAGCCGGCAGTGAAGCGTGGTATCAGCCTAAAACAATGCAATGAAGCCTTCCTAAAACGCCGTGATAAGATTTCAGACCAATATGATGTAAGAGCGGTACGTTCAGGCTGGAAAGATGATGCGGGCAAACCCAAAGACGACGGTTCCAAGGCACGGTTTATGCAGACCATGCCTTCGTACTGCAAAAAGGCCATTGACGAAAATCGAATCGTTGTCGATAACTCCAACCCCGAATACCAAGCCAATCCAGCCTATGCTTTTTATGATCAATACATTCATGCGCAATACCAATACACCGCACAAAAGAAAAATGAGGTCAAACAAAACTACCTCACGACGGGAGCCTCAGCCATCGTCAATGGCTGGGACATTCTCAATGCCTTTGGCCTATGGAAACAGATCGGACGCGATGAGGGCAACTTTGTCACCAGTCTTAAAGAGGACATTGATATTTTCAACACCCAGGGCATTAATCTGAAAAAGCTGATCGGAAAAAAATACACTCCTGCCGCTTCATCGAATATTACGGCTGAGAATGCCAAAAAAGTCGCTCTGGCCAAAGGACTTAAGGCATCAAAATTCGAAACAGGTATGTACCAATACGTCTACTCGCCCGAGTTCATCCGCAATGCAAACAACAAAACGAAATCCAATGGCGAAAGCGCTTTGTTTACAGCCAATGGCGACATGAATGGAGCCAATCCACTCAATCTGCCAGGCATGATGACGTGGGTCGAAGACAAAGAGCAAACAGCCAAACACGCCAATAACGATATCAAGAAAACTGCCATAGCAGAAAATGTCAAAAATTCTGAATCCGAATTGATGGTTCCAACCATCAAATTACAACCCGAGGCTTGCTTTAATTTCGCTGTCGACGATTTTGAAGATAAAGATATCGACGATATGAAAGAATTGTTGACAAACGGTCGTCCATCGTTGAGTACAAAAGACTGCTTTGTAAAAGATAAAAATGGAACCGAGGTCTTTAAGGGAGAAATTAAAGGCAAAGTCAGCGTTCAGGTTCTCAAACCTGCCAAATTACAAACGCCTGGAGATTGGACAACAGATCAGGTCAAGAAAGACGCCGAAAAAAAAGCGAAGGAAGCGAAGAAATAGTTATTATATAATATTTTTGAGTCCTCTCTCTGATAATCAAGAGAGAGGTCATTAAATAAAAATTTTATCTTCTGTAACTCGCTACAAATAATGGTGTCATTCGAATCAAATTTGTTTACATGATAATTACATTTTGATTATCTATCATATTTTAACAATAGATAATCGAAAGCATATAAAATACATTCACTCATTTTAAAATAATGCCATAAAGGACATCGTTATTATGGACGCCTTGCTTCAACAATATAAAGACGCCATCGCTGCTGGACGTGAAATCGATTGCTACAACAACAAAAATATCTTCTGTGAGCGCGACTCTTTTATGATCGGACTGACTGATATGCAGGTTTTGTGGCAAAGATGCATTCTCCCTCTTTACAATGAAGGTGATCACGATATTCCCAATCGAATCAAAACATACGTCAAACAACTTTTCGAAACCGACGACGTACTCTCCATTTACGGTGCACTTGAATGTATCCATGGTTATCGAATGATGCGCCTTTTTTATGATTTGCCATTCCGAATTGATTTTAGCGATTGCCGTGAAGCAGCCAAAGCGGCCGTTCTTCGAAATGCCGAAAAATTTAAACATTATGAAGGCAAAGAGTTTTCCTCATTCGATGGTACGCCTTATGACCTCGTCGCACCAAGAGTCGGTCTGGAGCCAGCATAACCTATGGAAACATAGACCTACATGCAGGTCTATACATACGCCCCCTTTAAATATTATGCCCTCAATACACGCGGCGTTACGATTTTTTCGATCTTTCTGCACTTTGTTCATGTTAAATAGAAATTTTTATATGAACACTCGCTTCGGAACAGGATAAAGCCAGCCTTTGGGCGAATGAATAGAGGTCTGTCCCTTCCACCTTCCTCGTGTTACGCATAGATGTTACAAACAACGATACAATCAACCAATATTTCAACAATCATTTGACATCATCCAAACACACTACTAAAAGAGCGTTACAGCCAGTTTAGCAACTGGTTGATGGTTTTGCAGTTTTAGATTTTAACACACCAAAAATTGGTGAATATAAATTTCAAATAAGTCACACTGCTAATAGAGACACTGACGCTTTAAAATGGCATGGGTAGTTACATTCAATGAATTCTTCATTTTTTTGGAGGCTTATCCATGAAAAACGTATTTGTTATTCTCACGCTTGCCCTCTGTATGCAAGCCTGTGGTTCATCGGATGAAACCACAGACCAGGAAAACCAAAACCTTTCCATCGTTGGTTATACCACAAATATGCTCACCTTGCGTGACAGCGTCATTCCCATGAACAATACCTCCCTTCATGTGACTTGTACCCTTGATGAAACGGCCAACCACGTTTGTGTCGGTACATACGCCAATGGCGAAGCCGCATCCGCCAATCAGGTGAATGAAGCCATGCATCAATTGCAAATCGATCCCAAAATCGAATCATCTTTAGAAGCCGGGTGCGATGACAAAACCCTCCTGCTTCTCGTTGAACCCAAGCTGACCATGCCTCAAATTGATACATCCGAATTTTGTTTTTGGGCAAACGAAGACAAGAGCATCATTTCCTGCGACGGAAACGAAGTATCGGAAGAAGAAGCCATCGCCATCAACAACCAATATCTCGATCAATTAAAAACAGCGCTACAAACCGCCAGAAAGTCTGCGCTAGATACATTCATGGCTGCAAACCCGGACCTCGTTAGCCAGGCGATGGCTAAAGCTTACCTTGATGCCTCGTACGGTGGCATGAATATCAAACTCAATGCCTGTGATTGGTCTGCTTTTATCGATAAAAATAAAACAATTCTCGATATCGTCGAATTGCGTGCCATCGTTGATAACACTGAACCCACGACATGTTCAAAAGCGATTGAATACCAAACGCTGCTCAATACCCTCAATTATAATATTGATGCACAGCCATCCACGACATCTTATCAAATACTTTCATCTGCCGAAGACCTGGCTCCCTTCAAAGCCTTTGGTTTAGCCGACAGCGTCATCCAAACCATCGATTTTTCACAAAATATCGTCATAGCACTCTCGGCTGGCACAAAACCGACGACGGGTTATAGCCTTCATATTGATGCAATCTGTGATGATGCCAAAATCAACGCTTATGTCCAGCATTGTGCCGGCCAACCAGAAGATGATGCGGAAGCGGACCCCATCCTGCTCATACAGCTTCCGAGCAACGTCTATGAAGTTACGTTCCAATCTCGCGATATCATCTGTGAATAATCCACGCGCTTTTGCAATATCAAATCGTCGGCGTATTGGTGGCTTTGCCGCCAATAGCCGACGCAGGCGGCCGTATTGCGTAAGCCAATAGGCCGCCCCCCACAAAAAACTACTTCAATGCCGCAGCCGCGCGATTCGATTGGCTAATGCGTCGATGAATCGAAACATTCATCAAAATGCCAATGCAAAACATCATACAAAGAACGGACGAACCGCCATAAGAGATGAGCGGAAGCGTGATTCCGACGACGGGCGCCCAACGCACGACCATGGCCGTATTGACGAGTACCTGCCAAAAAATAATCGTCGCCATGCCAATCGCAAGAAGCATCCCAAAGCGATCCCGCGCCGTCCAGGCAATATAGATCGCCCACATGAGCAGCATAAAATAGATCATAAGAAGCGTCAGAACACCCAGAAAACCGTATTCTTCCGCCCAGTTGGCAAGCGCGAAGTCGTTTTCGGGCTCCGGCACAAACCCCTTCTGCACCTGCGTCGATTGCCCGTATCCACGTCCAGCCAAGCCACCGGAGCCGACGGCAATAACCGAGTTCTTAACCTGCCAGTCACTGCCATAGGGGTCTTCTTCGATTTGTAAAAAGGTCAGCACGCGCGAACGCTGATAATCATGCATGACCGTCCATGCGAGCGGCGCACTCGCAATCATAATGCAAACGAGCGCCGCAATCGTCTTTTTCTTTACGCCTTCAAAGAGCGTCATAATACCGGCAACAAGTCCAACCAAAAGAGCCGTGCCAAGATCCGGTTCCAAAAAGATGAGCAACATCGGAAGGCCAATGGCGGCAAAGACGGGTAAAAGCGTCTTCAAATTGTAATGCTGTCGGTGTTCGTGTTCCGAAAAATATTTTGCCAAAAAGATAACCATCGCCACTTTCATGAGTTCCGACGGCTGCATGTGGAAAAATCCCATGTTGAGCCAGCGCTTGGAACCATTAAATTCCGTGCCGAAGATGAGAACGATGACAAGGAAAGCGATGCCAATGCCATAAATGATGTTTCCGAAACGCGCATAATGCCTGTAATCAAAGAGGGCACACGGCAGCGCCACAAAAACAAATCCCAGACCGAGCCACAGCATTTGCGTATTGTGAAGCGGCTTGGGCAAAATATTGGCAATACTCGTGAGATTGATAATCCCGATGCCGGCAATAAGCACGACGAGCAACAAAAGCACCCAGTCAAAGACGAAGGCAAAGGATTTGATGGGACGAGTTGTAAATTTCATGATCCTATTGAGCCTCGTTCACGCGAGCAGGCGCAATTTCGCGAAAATACTGATCAAAAACTTCCATAATAACCGGACCCGCATTGGCAGAACCGGAACCGCCATGATCGAGAAAAACCGCCACCGCAATTTGTGGCTGATCAATCGGTGCAAAGCCCGCGAACCACGCGTGGTCACGATCTTTGAATTCAACGGCATTGTTTGAAACGCGCCGTGAAACGACCTGCGCCGATCCCGTTTTTCCAGCCACACTCACATTGGGCAAACGATACGCATACGCCGTCCCGATTTCGGAATTGACGACCATATCGAGCCCGGCTTTAATGACTTTGAGCGTCTCCGGCTTAAAAGGCAAAATGGCACGCACACGCGGCGGATAATTAAAGATCGTCGTACCATCCGCCGTCTCGATGTGGTCAATAATCTGCGGATAATACAGCGTCCCGCCATTGGCAATCGCAGCATACGCCATCGCCATCTGAAGCGGCGTCACCTTCGTATCCCCCTGACCAATCGATGTCGAGAGCGTAAACCCCCCCTGGAACCCCTCTTTTGAGCGCTTGTTATGCCATTCACGCGTCGGCACAATGCCGGCAGATTCATTGTTGATGCCAATCCCCGTCTTTGAACCAAACCCAAAGTAACCCGCATAATCTGCGAGCGTATCAATGCCGAGTTTTTCGCCAACTTTATAAAAATACACGTCACAACTCGATGCAATGGCTTCCGTGACCGTGACAGCACCATGTCCGGAGTGCTTCCAACAATGAAACCGCCTGTGCTGTTTGCCGTATTCATAATATCCAGGGCAGTTGAGCGTATCCTGAGGCAGCATCAACCCCTCTTCAAGCGCCGCAGCCGCCGTCACAACCTTATAAATAGACCCCGGAAAATACGACAAAAGGCTCTTGTCGAGCATCGGCTTATACGGATTATTGTCGGACAAAATATGTTCATCACGGCTCAATCGCCCGGACCAACTATTCGGATTAAACGTCGGCGTTGATGCCATCGCCAGAACATGGCCATTTTTGGGATCGACGGCGACAATTGCCCCTGATTCATAATTCCTAAGCGCGTGTTTCAAAATGCGCTGAAGCTCCATGTCTATGGTCAGCACGATATTTTTGCCTGAAATCGGCGCCACATCTTGCCAATGGCTCATGAGTGCCAGCGATTCAGCGTCCGTCTGTGGCATTCCCTTGGCATTGACAACCCCCGCCGAAAGCCCATTGGCACCACGAAGCATCGGTTCATATTGGCGTTCAATCCCCATACGCCCCGTCACATCCCCGAGCCTGTATCCGTAGATCCTGAGTTTTTTCAATTCCTCGTCGTTAATCTGATTGACATAACCAATCAGATGCGACGCCAACTCATTGTAAGGGTAATACCGCTGGCTCGTTGGAACGACTTCCACGCCATGAAGTTCGAGCGAATTCGTCTCGACAAGCGCAAGCTGATCGCGCGTAATGCCTTTTTTGACGCTCAGTGGTGCAAATCGATCGGCTGGTTTGACCTTTGCCACGCGTTGAACAAGTTGTTCCGTCTCTTTTTCGGACATGGCCAAATACTGAGCCAACCGTCTGAGACGCCCATTTCGCTCATCTTCCGGCTCATTCGAATCCGTAAAAAATGCCGGCGTCAGCATCACATCATAAGACGGACGATTGACAGCCACCGGACGACGCTTAATATCATATATTTGACCGCGTTCCGCTGGAATCACGCGACGCTTGATGAAATTATTAAACGCAAGCTGCGCATAACGCTCCCCCTCAAATATCTGGATATACCAAAATCGACTGAGCAGAAGTCCAAACGCAATGACGAATAAAATAACAAGCCATCGAAATGAGGACGTATAATCTTTTGGTTCTACGCGTTCTTCTGAAGAAGATACAGCCCTGTCAAGCGGGCGTTTCGACAAAAGCATCTTAAGACACCCTCACGATTGCGGTTTCAAACATACCTTATGGATTTGATGATGGATTTTATGGTGGGGGAAGTTTCCCCCTACGCGGCTATTTTGAATTGTGCTAGAGACGCACGAACTGCACGTCTCTAGCACAATTCAAAATACACCGCTACCCCCTCTGCGGGGGCAAATCCCCCGCAACACCCCCTATGTCGTTTCTTCGGCAACAGGCTGTTCTTCTGGCACGATCGGAGGTTCAGCTAAAACATGGACTGGAACGGTCACAGTGTGGGTTTCATTCCCCTCATAATGATTGACGACGGTCACAAACCAATTTCCCGCTGAAGGGAATGTCACCGTATAGGCAAATGCTGCACTGCCTGGCTGAAGCGTTTCGCTCGATCCCGTTTTTTGTCCGATGCGCGTGGCACAAACAGCCTTTATTGGCACGGGTGCCGCTTTGGCGCGTCCATCACATTTTCTCGAAATGCGCACACGCACGGAGACAGGGTTATTTTTAACAACGTCGGTTCGGCTCAACGTCACCTTGTAAGTATCGACGCAAATATCCCCCTCATCACTGTACCAATAAAGTTCAACTACACGTTCGGGGGCTTTTTGAGGCAAAGCCGCCGTGATTGTTCGAGGTTCTGGCACAACAACTGTCTCATCCCCCGACACGGCGACCTGTGCATCGGCTGAAAAAGTCGTCAACAGCGCGACGCACGCGGCCATACCAATGATCAGTATTTTCTGCAATAGTAGATTATACCACATACGAGCTGAGCCACGGAAGCGCATGTCATAAGATTTCTGGCTGCAGAAGCCGGAATATTTGCCATTGCAACGAAAAGCAAGACAGCGCAAACGAGGAATGCCACGAGCATACCGACATTTTTGAGCTTCGGCGCAATCTTGATAGACGCACCATCCACGCCGATCGCGAGCACAGAAGCCACAATGGGGAATCCCAGAGATTTATCGCCATCTGGCAACACAAAGAGCCACACGATCGACAAGACCGCTGCCACAATCGATGCTATGGGTGCCACCTTGTCGAGAACACTCGGCTCTTTTTTAGCCACTTTATTTTCTTTGGCAGGCTCGACGTGCGTCTCCGTTGTTGGCTTTGTCTCTGCTTTTGGCTTAGTTTCTTCTTTCTCTTTGGGCTTTTCATCTTTGGGCTTAATGCCCAAAGGATTCGAAGTATTGAGAATTTCCTCGACTGATTTTTCGGACTCAACCGGTTTTGTTTCTGCAGGTTTTTCTTCCGGTTCTTCAGTGAAATCGAAATCGAACCCTTCTTCATCACCGACATCATTGCCGCCAGCGGCAAACTCATCACCAAAGAGCTTCGCCGTCAGATCGTCAAATTCCTCATCGACAAGCGACGAAGGCGCCGGCGCAACACCGGGCAATCCAGCAAAAGGATCAACATCATCTTTTGGAGCTGACGGTGCAACACCTGACAATCCTGCCAAAGGATCGAAATCATCTTTTTGAGATACTGGCTTTGATGACGAGATATCGAGCGGTTTGGGCACGGGAGCAGAGGCCTCTGGCGTCGGCATACTGCTGCCCGACGGAATCTGCGCATCCTGCTCCATGGCCTGTCGGCGACTCATGTCGAACTTGATACCAGGCATACCGGCAATCGTATTCGAACCACGGTTTCCGGAACTTTTTTCTTCATCGTAGAAATCGCGTCCACCCGGTGCAGCGATCGGCCCAAGCCCCAACATGGTATTATGCGGCGTATCTTCATAGCTGTTGTAGCTATTGGCACGGCCATAACCACCATTTGCACGGCCATAACTTCCGCTTAAAGGCGTATTGTATCCTCCGCTGATGCGACCATAACCGCCAGAAGAAGATATGTGTCCGGAGACACCAGAAATTCTATCATAGCTGCTGGAAGACCCCATACGTCCCCCGCTGCCATAACCGCGTCCGCCGCCATCAATGGGGTTTAAACTGTTACCACTGTTCGGACGAGCAAAAGCCGTCGTATTGTTACGTACGGTTTCGTTATCCCAAGATCCATCCTGACCTTCATAGTCAACGACACTCGCACGGCAATGGATGCATTTTTTGGCACCCACCGGTATTGCTTTCTTACAATTAGGACACTTCCTCATTCGTTACCTCATCCTTAAAAGGCATTAGGCCAAAATGACGTTCCATTGTAACACACATTCTGTCAAACCTCAACATTCACGGTTTGCCCTATTCTTTAGAAGCCGATTATTTTCAGTTCGTAGCCATTTTCTAATTGAGAAGCGAATTTTTCGGTCGAAACTGCGTCGGCTCAATGCCTCTTTTGAGGAGTTTGGCATAATTCTCGACTTCACGGCACATGCCCATCAAAAGATGAACCTCGTCCTCATGGAGCTGTGCCCGCGTCAGGATATTCTGTACACGATGCACGGCAGCATTCGGCGCATCCGACTTATAGTAGCCTAGAGTGACTAACGCATCTGCAATCGCCTGAACGAGTCGCCTTTGCTGATCTAATGTGGCAGGCGCTGACCCTGGCACATAATTATCAATGATCGCAGGCATTTGAACTGCATTTTCAGCTTGCATGCCCATTGCCTGACGCTGAATCTCATACATGGCGATCAAAACGGCCTGAGCGAGATTAAGGCTGGCATATTCCGATGTTGGAATATGAACTTGAAACGTGCATCGTTCCAGTTCCTCATTCGTGAGTCCCGTCTGTTCTCTGCCAAAGACGAGGGCCATTTTTTTATGTTCCCTTGCCAGACCAAACATGCGAGTGACAGCATCACCGACTTCGACAGAAGCCCATGTCTGTGCCCGCTTACGCGCACTGAAGCCATAGGATTCATGGCACTGGCTCAGGGCATCGTCGAGCGAATCAAAAATCTGTATTTTATCGAGGAAATCTTCTGTATGGTGCGCCGAAATCTGTGTTTTATCGAACGCCATTGATGCCGGTTTAACGAGAGAGAGAGCCTCAAATCCCATATTTTTCATAGCACGTATCACGGTACCTAAATTGATGGGATTTTGAGGCTCAACCAGAATAATGGAAACTGCGTCCTTCATAAAATTTGCTCCGTCCAATCACGCGCTGTTTAGCGCCATTGAGGGCATGCATCGCCATTTATTTCCAGCACAAACGCCATCAGCCGCCATTTTACGTCCCTTCAGGAGACGATTTCCACGTCATTCGCCGTGCTACGGCGCGTCATTTTTTGGGGAGAACGAGGGGGTAGCGGCGTATTTTTCTGTATGGACATTCTATGGAACGTCCATACAGAAAAATAGCCGCGTAGGGGGAGACTTCCCCCCACCCCCTTAACGCTTCCACGGCTTAGAGGAAAGGTGTTTTATTTCCCGAACGACGCAGATAAGCGGGGGTATCAAGATCATTGACGTCATCTGTCGGCATTTCACCAGAGGAGACGCGCTTATTGGACGAACCGGAATCGCGCGAAGCATCGGCGTTTTTCTGCGCGGCGCCTGGAGCATAGGAACGCGTAGCCGACGGCGCGAAACCACTGGCACGCGTCGTATCTTCACCGGCATAAATGAGGTTCGAAGCTTCATCGATCTGTTTAATTTTTTCGAACTCAGCCGAAGAAATACTCGGCGTTGAGGAAACATCCGGATAAGAAGGCGCAGCAGGTTGCGGCATGGAAGGCTGAGACACCGGCGAGAAAGCGGGCTGAGAAGGTCGCGAGCGAACGCCAGGGGATTTAGGTACAAAGCCACTGTTGTTCAGATTATCGTAGGAACCGCTTCGGTTTCCATAGACATTGGGACTGGATGCGGACGAGAACGGAAGCGGCATCTGGCCGTCATCTTCTTCATTGTTATCGAAGCCTGTCGCAATAATGGTAATTTTGACTTCGTCCGTATTTTCGTCGTTGAGGACCTGACCCCAAATGACATGGCTGTCTTCGCCGAGTTGTTCTTCGATGAGCGTAGCAGCCTGACTGAGTTCGATAATCGTCGTATTGGAAGGCGAAGTGATATTGAGGAGCACGCTCGTCGCGCCGGCGATGGAGATGTCGTCGAGGAGCGGAGAGCTGACAGCCATCATTGCAGCTTCTTCCATACGGTTCGGGCCGGAACCGAAGCCCGTTCCCATAAGCGCCGTCCCTTTGTTGAGCATAACGGTGCGGACATCTGCGAAATCGGTATTGACGAGGCCAGGTTTTGTAATCAAATCGCTGATGGAACGCACGGCATTGAGCAAAACGCTATCGGCATTTTTGAATGCATCGACGAGGGTAAGATTTTCGTTTGCCGTTTTGAGGAGTCTTTCATTGGGGATTGTGATCAACGTATCGACACAACCGCGTAGCGCGCGCAACCCTTCTTCGGCAATACGTCTACGTTTTCGGCCTTCAAAGTTGAAAGGTTTTGTGACGACGGCGACAGTGAGCGCGCCGAGATCCTTAGCAATTTTAGCGATAACGGGTGCAGCGCCCGTGCCCGTACCGCCGCCCATACCGGCGGTCACGAAGACCATGTGTGCGCCCTTAAGCTGTTCAGCAATAATAGACTGAGATTCCTGCGCAGCTTCACGCCCGACGTTGGGATCAGAACCGGCACCAAGTCCCTGTGTTCTCGATTCACCGATTTGAATCGGCGTATCGGCCAAACTTTTTGCGAGTGCCTGTTTATCAGTATTGGCGACAATGAACTCGACACCATCGAGTCCAGCTTCAATCATCGTATCAATGGCATTACCACCTGCGCCGCCGACACCAATCACCTTAATAATCGCGTTTGTACTTTGATTGTCATCAATCAACATCATTCCAGCTCTCCCCAAACCCGTTTCGCCGATCAAACCCATGAACCATGATCGTCGTCAACCACAAACTCAAGCAGACAAATTGCCCTTCCCTGCGCGTATTCATCTTCCATGATGAGGTCTACTTTACGCCATGACATTCCGAGGAAAAGCCGTTGGTGCAAAATACAAAAGCCCTCTCATGGTGGAATTTTACTCCAGGCTTAAAATGGATGCAAGAAAAATACTGAACACGACGAGATTTCTATCGTGCTATCAACGTTATTTGAGCCACGGGGATATTTTTTGCCCGCTTGTTGCAACCATCATCGTGACGCTTTTATTGGGATCAAGCGAAGGTCTGAGCGCAATATCGCTCAAGACGTGTCGTGCGCATTGAATAAACTCAGCATCAACCGCAGGAATCCGTCGATGCACCTCAAAAGGATCCTTCATCGTCGCCGTCAAATCGCGCCCCATAATTTGTTTATCGAGCAAAATTTCCAACATAAAAGCCGTCGCACGTTTACCAATGCGACGTTCAAAACAGTGGTAACACGAGATGAATTGTTTTTCATGTGTCATGGATTTTTGTTCGACAAGCGCTTCTTCTTCCGGCGTCAATCCCTGGAATTCGAAAGGCCCTATGGCAACCGTCAACGGTTTATCCAACACACGCAAATCCTCAAGCAATTCAGAAAAATAGCGTGCATTATTCTGCATCAACTGAGCAATCCAATCCTTGAGTTCCGGGGTTGTCTGCGCGACATTTTGAAGGTGT
This sequence comes from Pseudomonadota bacterium, assembly GCA_017421975.1. Taxonomy (GTDB): domain Bacteria; phylum Myxococcota_A; class Bradymonadia; order UBA4248; family UBA4248; genus RGIG464. Next base: position 21,093 of record JAFOHE010000118.1, on the reverse strand, counting down.
CTAATCTCAATTGCGCCCAGAATCTGTATGAGTAAAAGCTTCCAATCGTCAGTTTTTTCTGTGATAGAAGCAAAGAGGAGTTTCACGACATCGCTATTTTTATCGAGGTATGTAAAAGGAATCCATATAAAAGCCTCCAAATCGAGTACAGGCGGCATCAGCGTACCCAAATAATAACTGTACAATCCGGGCAAAAGATCGGCATAATCCACGCCACGCTTGAGACAGGAAGCAACTTTTGTCAATTTGTCGAGGGCATCGGAATGTGTTTTTTTCCAAAACCAAAGACTGAGTTCATCCCCCTTGGCATCCATTTGTTCGAAGAGCATATTTTTGACTTCCGTCATTGAAGGATTCGCCAAACTGCTTAAAAACAAAAGCTGTTTTCGGAGTTTTTGTTTGATTTCATTTGTCTTTGCCATTTTTATGGCAAGATGCTGTTTTTCAGCGCACGCCCTTAAAGCTTTGTAGTTATTTTGGACACCGGACTGAAAGACATTTTCGTATTGCGTGAAGATTTTTTTGAAACACCCATCTGCCAGATTCAACCACGCCTGTTCCTTTTTCGTTTCAGCCGAAATGATAAATGGATAGTACGCCGTCACATCCTCTCTTTGCTGTCCCATCAAAAATGAATCATCATGTAGAATATAAAACCCTGGTCGGAGCGTTTTTTCAATTTCGACCTGAACGATAGCATCTTCGATTTCCTTTTCGTTTTTATTTGCAGGCAACGTAAAGGAAGGTAACCACGCAATATTGGCCATTCCAGGATCATCGATCCAATTTTCCTGCAAAATGACCTTTCCATCATAACGCGTGATCTGCATATTTCTGAGGTTCATCATTTTGGACCAAATCGTCCATATTTTTCCTGGCTCCGAGATCACGGTACCGACAGGTTGTAGAAAACCAAACCCCCGATCAGCGTTTGTGACTTGCAAATCTTCGTTTTTCCCAGCATCGAGTCGCACGAATTCGCCCGTTTTTTCGTTCAGAAAATAAGCGCCGTGGTTTGGCGGTCTGACAATCGGTGTCAGCTTATTATCTTTATTTTCCTCAACGTTGGTCGTTTGTTCCGAGGGTACCTCCATTTCTTTTGGAGCCTCTGAGCTGCATGCAGAGAGCAACAAAACGATCATCAAGATGACCCCAAATTTATAAAACGAAAGACTTTCCTGCTTCATAAAAACAAATCAAAAACTGAGAAAAAGCGCAAACGATGCAAACTACATGTAGCATAAAAAGATTATGTCAAAAACAGCATAAAAATACAACAAGGGCATTTCGCCAAGCAATGCCGAAATGCCCTTGTTGTATGTCATCACGAAATTAAGAGATTAAGCGTTTGTCGGCTGTTCACCGATGGCAGCGCGTCGTGAGAGTTTGATTTTTCCGCGTGGATCAATGGAGAGGACTTTGACGAGGACTTGTTCGCCTTCTTTGAGGATATCGGTGACGTTATCGACGTGTCCTTCCGTGAGTTCAGAAATATGCACCATACCATCCGTACCGGGGAAGATCTCGACGAAGGCACCGAAGTCCATAATTTTCTTCACAGTTCCGAGGTAAACGTCACCCGGTTTTGCTTCACGAATAATGTCATTGATCATTTCAATGGCTTTGTTGATGGCCATACCGTTATCGGAAGCGATGGTCACAGTACCGTCGTCATCGATGTTAACCTGCGCCCCAGAGACAGCGCAGATATTCTTAATATTTTTGCCACCAGCACCGATGATTTCGCGAATTTTATCCTGTTTAACTTTAATCGTTTCGATGCGTGGCGCATATTTGCTCTTCGAATTGCGAGCCTCACCGATGGCGCTGAGCATGCACCCCAGGATATGTTTACGCCCTTCATGCGCCTGTTTGAGAGCCTGTGCCATGATATCGCGCGTGATACCTGAGATTTTGATATCCATCTGAATGGCAGTAATTTTATCTTCCGTACCACAGACCTTGAAATCCATATCGCCCAGATGATCTTCGTCGCCCAAGATATCGGTCAAGATAGCGATATTATCGCCTTCTTTGATGAGTCCCATTGCGACACCAGCGACAGGCGCTTTAATTTCGAGACCGGCGTCCATAGCAGCGAGCGTACCACCGCAAACCGTCGCCATTGAACTCGACCCATTGGATTCGAGGATCTCGGAAACGATTCGAAGCGTATAGGGATAATCGGGATCAATCGTCGGCATGACGGGCGTCAAAGCGCGTTCAGCGAGCATACCGTGTCCGATTTCGCGTCTTCCGGGGCTACGCAGTGCTTTGACTTCACCGACGGAGAACGGTGGGAAATTATAGTGGAGCATAAAGCGCTTTGAATGTGTTCCATCGAGGGCTTCGATGCGCTGATCATCGGTGAGCGTACCGATTGTAACGGAAGCGAGGCTCTGCGTTTCACCACGCGTAAAGAGGGCAGACCCATGTACGCGAGGCAGGACGCCGACTTCGCAAGTAATTGGACGAACCTGATTCAATTTTCTGCCATCAATACGCACGCGCTGATTGGTAATCAAACCGCGCATCAAATGGTATTTGAGTGATTCATAAGCGGCGACGATTTCCTTTTCGCGCCCATCAAAGCGTTCGGCCAATTCGCTGAGAATTTTTGCCTGAAGTGCATCAAGTGCGGCATAACGTTCGAGTTTAGCATGAATCGTCATCGCCTTCATCGTTTCATCAGAATAGGCAGCAACGGCGTTGGTTATTTCAGGATCGGGATTGGGTGCCTGGAAAGATTTTTTAGGTTTCCCCGCGACTTCTGCCAATTTTTTCTGGAGGACGAGGACATCCTTGACGGCATTGGAGCCAAAATCCATCGCATTGAGGAACTCAGCTTCCGTGAGACCTTTTGTCTCACCTTCGACCATGACGATGGCGTTCTCGCTCGCCACCATGACGATATCGGTATCCGATTTTTCGCGTTCATCGTTTGTGGGATTGGCAATCCATTTGCCATCAATACGGCCGATACGGACGCCAGCCACAGGGCCATCCCAAGGCAAATTGGAGAGCATCAAAGCCGCCGAAGCACCGGTAATGGCAATGACATCGGGATCGCAGTTAGGATCATAGCTGACGACGGTTGCAATGACCTGAACCTCATCGCGGAAGCCATCGGGGAAGAGGGGACGCACGGGGCGGTCGATCAGACGGCTAACGAGCGTTTCATGTTCCCCCTGACGGCCTTCTCTGCGGAAGTAGGAACCAGGAATTTTGCCTGCGGCATACATTTTTTCAATGTATTCACACGTCAATGGGAAGAAGTCCTGATCACTGTGGTCGCAAGCCTTTGTGCAGCATGTCACGAGAACCATCGTCTCTTCGCACTGAATGAGAACTGCACCTGAAGCCTGTTTTGCCATACGACCAGTTTCGATGGAGACTTCGTGATTGCCCAGCATTGCACTTTCTTTAATAAACGCCATAAACACTCCTTTTTTTTTGAGTCACGGCACGATGGTGTGCCGCCAAATGCTTGGCAGTTATGATCGAAACACCAGATTGCTGCACAATCATCTTGGGCAACCACGACAGATTACCCCAGATCATTGCACAGCCATTTCAAACAACTGCCATTTATTGATAAACAGGCGCTGGTTCGCCTTAAAACGCATACGATAAGTTTGTTTGCCACGGACACATCCGTTGGCGAACATAACATAAAAGCCCGAGTGCCAAAGCACGCCGGGCTTTTATAGGATTCGGAATTACTTACGAAGACCGAGTTCGATAATCAATTCACGATAACGCTGAATGTTTTTATCTTTGAGGTAGTCAAGAAGACGACGGCGCTGACCGACGAGCATCAAAAGACCACGGCGGCTGTGGTGGTCATTTTTGTTGGATTTGAAGTGTTCGGTAAGAACATTAATGCGTTCAGTAAGAAGGGCGATCTGGACTTCTGCGGAACCCGTATCACCTTCGTGACGACCAAATTTTTTGACAAGCTCGGCTTTAACACTGCGATGAAGCATTGAAAACTCTCCTAAAGCATAAAAAAATGACCCAAACCAACCTTGGATCAAGAGATAGAACAACGACGCCATACAAGTTTGTCCGGGCTTAGGACCAGACACCTTAAAGCGCGTCATTTTTTCTACGCTTTTTCCCCGTATTCGTCAATGTAAATTAACATCTATGACGTGGATTCAGAAACTCAGTTTGGCTAATCCCTAATTTTTTTCACAAAGGACAAGGGAGACGTTGCCAATACATTATGTTGGATCGAAATCCTGTTTTTTCAGCTATATTTAGCCCATATTTACAAGCGGGCCGCATGACTTTCGTGACACATTCCAACAACGCCACGAAAGTCCATCTTAAGTCAACGATTTGAGATATTTGATAGCATGTGTACCCGCTTTGGCTCCATCGGCGACGGCTTTTGCGACTTGCAGCAAACCGCCATTGCAATCACCGACAGCATAGACACCATCAATCGTCGTCTTACAATTTTCATCGACGACAATTCTTGCACCATCGATTTCAGCGCCCAATTTTCGAGCGAAATCGGCGGTACCAGCGGTGCCTACGGCGACGAAAAAGCCATCTTCCTCAATGATGGTACCATCTTCGAGTTCAACGGACGTCAATTTTTCGCTTCCATTAAGTTGTTTAATTTTGCGCATTTCGATGCGCATGCCCTCTGGCAAATCGGTGAATTCTGGTGTTTTTCCCTGAGTGAAGATGGTCACTTCAGCCGAAGTTGGGAGAAGGACATTGGCCTCATGCAAAGCATATTCGCCAGAACCGAAGACGGCGACACGTTTTTGTCGGTAGAAGAAAGCATCGCAAATGGCACAATAACTCACGCCATGTCCTTCAAGTTCTCTCAATCCAGGAATTTTGGGTGCAATTCTTGAAGTACCCGTCGCCATGATAACGACATCTGCGGGGAAAGTGCCATTTTTCGTCAACACTTCCATCGCTTTTTCGTTTCCCCACACCATACCGACGACTTCTTCCTGTCGGATTTCTGCGCCGAGTCGTTTTGCCTGAGCCAAACCGCGCTCGAAGAGCTCGGGTCCGGAGGGAGGGGTATCGAAACCGTAATAATTGTCGATGAGATGGGCTTTCGCGAGCGCGCCCATATCTTTATAGAAGATGGTGACAGGAATTTCAGCACGCAACAAGTAGAGTGCAGCAGAGATGCCTGCGGGACCAGCCCCAATAATGATCGCATTTACACGCATAGTATTAGTCTCCGACGAGATTTTTATGAATCGCGCCGCCATCATGCGACACGCATGTGTTAAAGAGCGTACCCAAGAAGTCACCGCGGGGGCGTTACGGGGCACGCGCCCCGTACTGGGGGTAGACGCGTATGAGGATTCGATGCGTCGAATCCTCATAGCGGCGCAGGGGGCTTGCGCCCCCTTCCGAGCCTATGCCTGTTCATCCTCGTCCGTGTCTTTATCGCGTTCGATGATGAATTTAGCGATGGTCTCGAAGGCCTCACGAATGGCCGCTTTTTTGGGCTGAAGCATATACGGCGTACCGCTATCGTTATCATTTTGGAGTGCGATATCAAGCGGGATGGACGTAATGAGATTGAGGCCCATTTTGGAGCAAAGCGCCTGCGTTCGCGCCCCGAAGATACGAATGGCTTTTGTGGTATCGAGGATACGTTTGATGCGCTCGATCGCTTTTTTGGAAGTGTCATCATCGGCCTTGACGTTATCGAGCAAACCCAAGACGGCATCGCGTCCTTCCCAATCGTAAGTGGCCATATTTTCGACGACGCCAGCGACAGGAACATGGTAGGGCGAGAACACGCCGACCCCGCGTTTGACATCGGCCAAAGCGAGTTCAGACGGTGTGGTCACGATAATGGAGGCATCGACGTTGACGCTCTGCAGAATTGAGAGATAGGTATCGCCGGTCCCAGGTGGCATATCAATAATCATGATATCGTTTCCGGACCAATCGACTTCCCACAGGAGCTGATTAATGACACTGGCGACCATGGGTCCACGCCACATGAGCGGCTGATCCTGTTCGATCATGAAACCGATAGAGAGGACGCTCATACCGTGGATTTCGGGCGGAACGATGAGATTTCCGACGACGATGGGTGGGAGATCCTGACCGACGAGCGAAGGAATCGAAGGCCCATAGAGGTCGAGATCGAGGAGAGCCACGCGTTTGCCGAGAGATGATAGTGCGAGCGCGGTATTGAGAGCGACAGTGGATTTGCCGACGCCCCCTTTGGCGCTACAGACGAGGTAGACGTGTTTCACGCCTGGAATGGATTTTTTGGGCGGCAGATCGTGTCCTGAAGCGTTGGCGTCCGCATGATGATGCGCACAGGGCACATCGACGTCATCCATGGCCACAGAAGTAATCCGCACGATTTTATCCTCGTGCCATCGTTTGATTGCGTCGCGAATTTCGTCTTCCATCGCACGACGATCATCGATGCTATTTTTGCTTTCGACGGCGATAGTGACATGAATGATATCGCCATCGACGCTGATTTCGCGCACTTCACGATCGCCCTGAAGCGCTTTATCTTCATCAAACAAGATTGCATTTGCAATATGTCGAATATTATCTTCCATGCTTAAATCTCTTTGTTATGGCGTCACCAGACGCGCAGTTTTAGAAGTCTAATCCATCGATATTGAGGTCACGCACAGCCACGATTTCAGGGAATTGTTCGACGAGCTTCGCCTCAATTCCATTTTGAAGCGTCAGGTTTGCGTGAGGGCACCCTTCGCAAGCCCCAGTCAAGCGCACATAGACGACGTGATTGAAATAATCGACGAATTCGACGTCTCCGCCATCAGCCTGAAGCATGGGGCGAAGCGTTTCGAGCGTTTTTTCGATTTCGAGTCTCATGAAAATCCATCCGCAAAAAAGTCTATAAAAAACGACTTCAGTTCATGCGCGAAGCGCTGACTGCAAGCCAAAAAAAACTCGGTCTAAAAGGCCGAGCTTTGAAATATGAATGATTTTTCGACACAGTGCAAGCCAGACAACGCGAAGAAGTCTGTCTTATATTGTTATTCGTGCGAAAGATGTTCAGAGACATCAAAGTAGAGGATGCGCTGGCAGTTCTGGCAACATTCAAGGGAATTTTGTCGTTGAAGTCGGATATAGACTTGCGGCTGAAGCTTCATGTGACAGCCTTCGCACGTGCCATTGGAAGCCGAAACGACGGCAGCGAGACCAGGCCGTTTTTTACGAATGAAATTGTAACGTTTGAGAATTTCGGGTTTAACTTTTTTTGAGAGTTCAGCGACTTTTTCCTTGAGCGCATTGACTTTGTCTTCAATCGACGCAGCCTCTGTTTCCGCCTCGGCAGCCATTTTTTGATTTTCCTCATTCAGCGCAGCATAAGCATTGCGATGATCTTTGATATCGACTTCTTTTTTCGAGATTGCTTCTTTGAGCGTACGGATTTCTTCTTCGATGGAAACCTGTGTACGTTTGAAGGTTTCGCGTTCCTGTTCAATCGTTGCGAAATCACGTGAATTGGTTGCAGCATTGAGCTTATCTTCGGTATGTTTGTAACCGTTTTGCGCTTCAACGAGTTCATTTTCACGTTTACTTAGCAGGCTCTGCGTTTCTTCGAGATCCTGTTCTTCGCTCCTAAGACTATCTTCGAGATCAACCAATTTTTCACGGTCTTCTTCAACTTTTTTAATTTTGTTGTCGACGTTGATACGAAGCTTATCCTGTTCAAGATCGAGTTTTTGGAGCTCGATCAGTACTGCCATCTGTTCTTTCAATGTTGTTCTCTCGGTAAAAATAAAAAGGCTCGTACCTGAGTTATTCAGATACGAGCCTTTTTTTGCTTGTTGGACACAGATTGTTAGGAGAATCGGAAGCGATCATTTCCGGCCGCGAAGCCAGAAGATAGTTTTTAAAAGCACTACTTCGCATGACTCCAAACTCCAATTTCAAGATGGACCCACAGGGACTTGAACCCCGAACCCGCTGATTATGAGTCAGCTGCTCTAACCGATTGAGCTATAGGTCCATGCGTCTCACATGCCAAAACATTTAAGGGCATCGAAACTCGAAGAAGGCTAATACACGAATTAAGACAGTTTGTAAAGATTTATTTAAAGAAGCGCCCCAAATTCCGCACCATCCAATCCATATTTGCAAGCGGGACGCATGGATTTACAGGTGGCGCCCACGTCATTTCTGAGCATACTTTGTCGTGATAAGGCACCACCTCTGTCTCTACGCCTAAAGCGCATTTTTGTGCTATGCTGTTTTTCATGGGATGCTGCCTGTTTTCGACAGACCTTCGATGTCGCACCATTCTATCCATTCCATACACGCCCATAGCTTGAGAGTCATCCATGAACAGAACCGCCATCCGGTTAACAATATTATTATTATGTTTTTTGAGCCAACCTGTTTTCGCGCAGACCCCATCTGCTGAAGCCGTATCCACGGCAACGTCATCCGCAACGTCATCAGACAATACGCCATATACCGTTAGCCAGGAGCTGTCGAATGCGCTTTTGGCGACGCCACCGGAGCGCGCCAAATATGGCCGTGCCTTTTGTACCTCATCCGACCGTCTTCATGAAATTGACGCATGGATCGAACACACCGACCCGGACGCATCAGACAATCTGATCATGCGGGATATTCTTCTTGCCATGCCGATACAAATATCCGGTCCGCGCCTCGTTGCGTTGGCCAAGAAGAGCCAGAATCCCACGATACAAGCGACATGGGAACGTCACCTCAGGTCATATCCCGGTCCTTTTTCGAGCGTTCTTTCGGCCTGGATTCGCCAACCCAACACTTCCCCCCAAAGACTCTATGAACTGTTGAGTGAACTTGGCACCTATCAACCGCAGAGTGCTTTAAAACTGTGGGCAGTGCTCATCGAAAATAACCCGGTTTCCAAACTCGACAAAGTGGTCACGTATGGCCTTCGTCGCGAAGGTGCACTGGAAGCACTCAGCGAACGCCTAAGCGCTACCTCCGACGATGAGCCAACCCATTTGAGGCTTTATCGCGCCATTATTCGCACATGTGAAGAAAATCCCGATGCCGTCTTACCACCATCGGCAGTGCTTGAACGCGATCTGTTGCATTATCTTGAGCACAAGGCCGTCTCACGTCGCATCGTCGCTCTCGATTTGATAGCGACGCTCAAACTTCATGCCTATCTTCCGCAAACGCACGCCCGCTATGAAAACGCGAAGAACACGACGGAAAAAGCGCACGCCATGCGTGCCATCGTTCTCAATGCACCGACTTCAGCTGAAAGCGTGGCGATCCTTGACCAGGCATTATCAGAGGGTGATGAAATCATGCGTCTGATGGCAGCCACGTTGCTGGAAAGTGTCCCTGACATCCTTTCGGCAATGGATGAAACGCGTCTGCGTCAAGCCTTTGAAAAAGAGCTTTGGCCTGAAACACAACTCAAACTTTACCGCGCCTTTAGCACCCATTCGACGGACACCCGCTTCAAGCACGCGGTATTGCTCAATTCTGCGTTGACGGCAGCCACACGCATGGCGGCCCTCGAAGATCTGAGTGCAACGCAGGAAACAGCCGCCCACCTCACGTTGAAAGACATGGGCACGCTTCAACGAGACGAAGCCCCCATCGACCTTATTGCAGCCACTGCCGAAGCCATTTACGACTGGCATCCTGACACCCGCGAGACCCTTCAACAATGGCTCGTCGTCCAACGCCCCTTTGAACGCCGTCTTTTGCTCACCTTTTCAAGGTTTATGCGCCGTGACCATATCGAAGCTGCTGCTACCGTACCGACGTATATTCGAGAAATCTGCCGACATGGCGCAGAAGACGAAAACACGCTCATGCCATGTATCTCATATCTGGAAGACCATGCAACTGCCGACGAAGATAGAACGATCCTTGAAACGCTCAAAAAACGCAAAAAGCAATTCGACATGATGCTTGATATGTAAGTTTTCACATACAGCCATTCGCCGCCATGCCAGCGATATGCTATAATGCAAACAAGTATGTCGCTGAGCATACGCCAATCATCGGTCATCCATGACCTAAACGCACAACATCACTATGAAAGATTTTCTCATTGCCGAATACAAAACCATCATCCTCGTCCTACTTTTTTGCGGCGGCATATTTTTTAGTTTTTATGCACGCGAAGTCCAGAAAGACGCAGAAAAAGCAAAAGCCAAAGCATGGGTTTATCAATGCATGACCCCTGGTAAAAGCGTCGGTGATTACGTGCTTGGCAAACCGGCACCGACCTTTGACGACACGTGGGAATCCATTACCGATGCCGTTCCCGATATGACCGTATGGCGTCATTTTGGCGGCGACATGATCATTAATGTCGATAAAAATAATACGATCCGCACGATTGAACTTTATCCATCGGAAGAACGTTTTGAAACATGCCAAGCGGATTTTGACGCATGGGCACAAAACAACAAATCGACCTCGGCCCCTATCAAAAAAGACGATACCTACTATACGCGATACCCTGGCATTTTGACGGTTTCACATCTGTCCGATAACGCGCTAAAAACCTTTGGCTGGATCATCACAAGCACAAAGTAGCCGACACAGCCAGCCGCTGTTTTACTCACCGACGAGCCCCGTTAAAAGAACTTCGGAAATGATTCCGATTCCGTCGTGACATAACTCGGCGTCGCTTCCTCATAATGCAGACTTTGCGGCCGACGAATACGGTATGTAAACCAACCGCGTTGGTAGGGTGCCTGAAAATCCTTCATCGGATTATCAGCGACATAGAGGCACTGCTCTGGAAAACACTCAAAAATCCGCTCTATGCGTTTGAAGGCATCCTGATTGGGTTTGGGATACCCAGTTTGAGCGGTATAGATAATGCTGGAGCTTGAGATAAGCTTATCGAGTCCCAAAGCGGCCACTTTTTTCTGCTGTGAAACGAGGGGACCATCCGTAATAATGGCAGAAGGAATCCAATGAAACTGTTCGAAATAGCAAGCAGCATCCTCGCACATACGGATATTCGGCTGATGTTCGCGATAAATATCGACGAGGATTTTCGTTTCAGGTAGCGGTAGATGTGCAAAATACTGGCGAGCGATATCAAACGTGTTTCCACGCACGCCCTGTTCAAAAAGCTCCCAACATTTTTTACCGAACGATTCGCACGTGACACGGCCAATGGCTTCGAATCCTGAACGCACATAATCGCGCTCCAAATAAAGCGTATCATCAATATCGAAAACGATACACCGAATATCCCGAAACCCCGAATTAGCCATTTTTTCACGCCTCAAAACTATCTATTCTATTCAGCCATGCTCTGCGCACTTTTTTATTCAGTGATTGCTTTCCACACCATGTGCTGTGTCCGTTCACTGTCGAGCGCTTCGATATCGACCCCGACGACTGCCAGACGCGTATTTTTCTTTCCGCTGCATCCAGCGACCGAGGTTGTCCCCATATCCAGACAATTTTTTGCCTGTTGCCACGTTTTAACGGATGTCGGCTTAGACGAGAGTGATCCTGCGGCTTTTCTCTGCCGAAGATTGTCCGAACGCGCACCGATCCGCCTGTCCATCGTAACGACGCCTGTTGCATAACAGCCCACATAATGCCCATTTGCCGGATCACAGGTACTTGGTCTCCCCGTGACATTGGGCGTATCCACGAGATTGATAATCAAAGGGATATTTTTATGTGCGACAGCATCTAGCGCTTCATCTGTCGTTACCAAGCGATTTGAACACGCGACATCATGCCAGAGAATACCGCTGCTTTGCGAAGAGACGGCGGCAGGATCGCGCACAGTCTCGATACCATACTCTAGCGGAATAGAGCCAGAAAGAGGCCTTTCATGCGTAAACAAATGGTTGGAAGGGCGCATATTACCATCGGCACGACAACGGGAAACATCGACGATACTCCACGTTTCTTTGCCTGGACGATAGCTAAAAACGAGCGAAGAGAGGCTCTCGCCCCCCTGATCGTTCACAGCCGTCACGCGCAGATGGACAGTTTCATCGGGCATAATAAGCACAGTGTCCTTCGTCTCCGCCCTTTTTTTCCAGGTATTGCCGTCACTGGAAGTGTAGACGCGATACCCGCTCACGCCACTAATCTGGTTCCAACGCGCCACGACGCGTCCATCCGCTTCTTTGCGCAACGACTGCATCATAGGAATCGCCGGCCGTTCAACGTTGTCATTGTCACCCAAAAAGGCACGCACAATGCGGTCAATCGCCACACGTGTATTTTTTTTCTGACGCATATTGTTGACGATAATCGAAAACGCGTAGGTGTGTCCGTTGATGCTATTGACGAAAAATCCGGAACCTGAAATGACATCGCGCAAGGTTCCCGATTTGGCATAGACGCGTCCCAGAGCATCATCCGTTGCGAGGCGTCCGCCATACGTGCCATCATATCCCGAAATCGACAGCGAAGCCGCCCACTCGCGTCCATATTTTGAAGCGAGCATATAAGCTGTGACATCGTTAAGAACGTGCGCTGAGACGCGATTATCATGTGACAATCCCGATCCGTCATGCTGCACGACCCCTTTGGCAGCAATGCCGACAGAGGAGAGCCATTTTTGGACAGCGGCAGCACCAGCGGCGTAAGTACTTTTTCCGGAATCCTTGTGTCCCATCGCCATCATCAACATATCCGCAAAACCATTGTGGCTCGCCCGATTGAGCGGCACAATGGCTTCCGACAAAACCGGAGATTTCCAGGAAGCCAGCACATTACCTGCCTGTTTGACATTGCCCGGCTGAACCGAAAGTCCGGCATAACCGATTTTATCTTTTCGCAGTAAAGCCGCGAACTGGTTCGCCGCCTGATTCAGATGTGAACGCACATTGAGTGCATCCGTCGTTTTGCCGCCATAAACCACGTAACCGCTAAAGATAATTTTGCCGGCAATCTTGCGGATGCCTTTATTTTTGAGTTGCTGCAAAAGACCGCGAAGCGGCGTGCCGTTAGTATCGTAAAACCGCGTACTCCATGTAAAATCATGGTCGATATGGACATGAAGATCACCTTTCAAAACGCCTTTTTCAATTTTTCCCGTTGAAAAGACCTTCGTCTCAAACTGATGATCCGCGCCCAGAATATGAAGTGCCGCCGCCGTCGTCAGCAATTTGTTGTTCGAAGCCGGTTTGACGAGTTTATTCGCATCCTTCGCGTAGACGATGCTTCCCTCATCGAGATCGCGAACTTCAATCGTGACAAGCGTGTTGCGCAAAGCCGATTCTTTCAATATTCCGGCGATTTTGTTTTCGATCGCTTTTTTGCGTTCCACATTCATTTTGGGCGGCGAAGCGAGCGTGATATCCGAAACGGGAAGCGATGTCGATGCCGGCCGTGTGTTTTTGGGTGTCTCCTTATCACGCACAGAAGCCGCTGCCGCAAGTGCCTTTTCGGCTTCACGCTCGGCAAGCGAAGGTGTCGCCGATGCCTCCGAAGCTTCCACTTTTATTTTGAGCGCATCCGTCGCAGCGTCGTTGACAGCCACAGGATCACGCCCATCCAAAGTTCTCAGGATAAGACCATCGTCAGCTAAAGCGAAACTACCGATAGCCAAGAGGGCAGCAGCCGACACATAGACCACTGCAGAAAGCATCCTTGCTTGAAAACGCGTCATATATCATGATTCCAAATGAAAATTGACTGATATGTAAGCCCCCATCAAACTGATAATCTCGAAATGTCGCACACTTTCCCGTACAAAACAAATTTCCAAGCCTTCAGCAAAAATGCATTTTTTAAAATTTTTTTTGTCAATTTTTCGGAAAACTGCCCTCATTAAGGTTAGAAACATTAAGACGACGAGGGGCTATGCAGACATCATCCCATTTATCCTTATATATCGTGATCATGCTCACCGCATGCGGCTGTTCAAAATTCGACTGGACGGCGTCGAAGCACTATGAAATTCGTCCGACGCAGCCGTTGAACGTATCTTCTTATCACCAGTCATCACAGGCGGTTCTCACGCAACTGGATGTGCCACGCACAGTGACAGCAACGCACGTCATTTTTGACGAAACACAAGCGGTTATGGCTACGCCCCCGACTGCATCAGACGACGCGTTGATTGCAGACGGTACAGTGCCTGATGCATCGCCCATGCAAGTGCCATCGGTGACGCCGACAGATGACATTCCCGCGCCAGGCGCAGACGCTGGCGTACAAGCGTTTTCCGAGGATAGCGCATCTCATGACGCGCAATGGCCAACGACAACGCATAACGCATTGGAAGAAGCACGCCCGTGCGTCGATCTGAATCACGCGGATCGCGCAACACTTATGACGCTTCCAGGCGTTGGAGGCAGGCGTGCGGACGATATCCTTTTGCGGCGAGCCAGGCATCCCTTCAGGCATAAGCGAGATATCACCAAAATCAAAGGCATTGGCCCAAAGACGTTTCAGCGCATGAAAGACAAATTATGCGATCCCTAACACTTTTTCTGGCTAAGCACCTTCATTATTTTCGGGGCGTTGCGGGGGAACCCCGCTCAGGGGGTAGGTGCGCATTTGCGAAAGCAAAGCGCACTGTAGGGGGGAACGCCCCCCTCACTTTGAAACGTGCCTGTCAAATGGCCTTTATCTTTTGGAACAAGCGTCGAATGTATCCGAAAAAAGTGTCTTTGTGGCTACCACATGTAGGTATTTGTCGTTATTTTCTTGACCTTGGAATAGAATCGAGGCAAAAGCGCGTTCAGGGGGAATGGCAAAAAATTTATTTTTGCCATCATACCATTTGGAGAAGGAACGCACTATGTCCGAAACGAAAACCCATGTTGTAAAAGAAGAGCGCCCTGTCGCCCATCCTTCTGAGCCGAACGCACGCGTTCGTCTTTCGGAAGAAGAGCAGGAAGCTCTTTGGGCCCGTTCACTCAAGTATTTTGAAACGATGAAGAACGAGACCCGCCAACACGCCAAAATATAGACAATTTTTTGTCGTATGATTAAAGGCTGTTTTCATCAACGATGGAGGTGCTTCAATGCGTGCACAAACTTGGATGATGATAACAGCCTTTTTTGTTTTGGGTTGTCGCAGCGATGCGGACAGGATGGCTGAATTTTGCCTCAATTTTGAAGCAGCCATAGCGTCAACGGACGATTGTTCGGCGATGGCAGCGGCCATTCAGCATGAAATTGACAAACCCATTCTTCTATCGGACAGCCCGCTTTGTCAGACGACGACGGCGTGCCTTCCCTGTCGCAAGGGTGCCCGCAAACTTCTGTCTCTGTGTGGAACAGATCCTGCAATGCGTCCGGTATTGGATCAGATGCATTTTTCCAACCGTCTTCAGGAAACCGCCCAACCGACAGAACCTGTTGTGGAATAGACGATGTCTCGATTATTTGCGTTTTTGCTTTCCAGCTTATGTTTCATGCTATTTTGTGTGCAGGCGTCTGCGCAGGCGATGCCCTCCGGCGCGCTCGATTTTGGTGCAGATTTTCATTACAGCATGAACGAAAAGAGCGTTCTTGGCACCCACGTGCGTGCCATGGCCGTTGACCGCGTTCCTGGCACGATCATCGGTCGATTCGGCGAACTTTACGCATCACTCGGCATTGGCCTCGACGGAAAACTCGTCGAATACTCGCTCGGCCTCAAACTTGGCGTTGGTCTCGGCGTCGATCATTTTGTGTTTTTCGTTGCATCCGGCCTCATGTGCGATGCGTATCATTCGATTTCATCGAGTTCAGAGGCCGATGAAGTGGCGCCAGGTCTGGGGATTCCCATTACACTGGGTTTCTGGATTGACCCTTCGCCGGGCTGGTATTTTTATTTGATGGCAGAGCCGAGTTGGTCGCTTTTTGCCGACGGCGTCGTTGATGTCGATAAAAACCCGCGAAAGACAGATCCTTTTTTGCCATTTTCATTTGCGTGGGAACTTCGTCTGCGCGGCGGCATTGGCTTCGATATATCGAATCTCCATCTGCGGATCGATTATACCTTCCATCAGGTCAATCCGCACGCCTGGCACGTCATATCGATTGGGTTCGGTTTTTCAAGCCGAAGCATGACTGCGCGTTCAGAAGAACAGGAAAGTCTCATGTCCCAATGAAATGATAAATATCATTATATAATGAAATGATAAACATCATTATATATAGATGTCATGGATCAATTGGCGAAAATTCAAAGTCATAGGTCACAAAAAAAATCCCGACTTCTTTACATTGAGAAATGACTTTGCTACATTATCAGCTGTCATGGCTCGCTAGGCCGAGTCATAAAGCGAATAATCGTTTCACGCGTGACGTGAAATCATTGATAACAATTATTTGGAGGTCTTTTTATGAAGAAATCTTTGTTTGCTCTCGCCGCTATCGCTTCTCTTGGTCTTTTTGCAGTTGGTTGCGGTGATGGTGAAGAAGGCGCTGCTTGCGTTTCCACTTTGCTTGATTGCTCTGAAGGTTTAGTTTGCAATACCTATGCTGGTGAATGTCAGACGCCCGACGCATGTGCCACCAAAAAAGGCTATTTCTGCGATCCTAATACTCAGGTATGCAATGAAACAAACGGTGAATGTGTCGCCAAAGGCTCTGCTGCAGAAGATTGCCGTACGAAAGGTTGTGGCGATGGTCAGACCTGCGTTGTAGACTCCGAAGGTGCCTATGGTTGCCTTGATGACGACAAAGTTTGCCTCAATGGTACCATCTGGAACTCCACCCTCGAAAGATGTGTCGCCGACGAAGGCGATTATGGTGATTGCCCAGATGGTAACAATGAATCCTGTGACGTAGGCTATGTCTGCAACCAGGATACGCTCAAATGCGTCCCCAAAACTGTCGACAACAAACCGAGACCTTACAAATACGTCAAGATCGAAGACCTTTCTCCGGATGAATTGAAAACCACAAAAGAAGATCCGGGTGTCGATATCGACGCTGTCGTCCTGACCAAAAAAGACTCTGGTGCCAAGATTTATGCCACAAGCGTCGTTTTCTATGAACGTGGCGATGGCGAGTCCTCCAAGCCCGAAGACAAAGCCCATGCTTTCGATTCCAACGCCATTCTCAATGAACCGGATTCTATGCCCACTTACCCCAGCGACACCTGCAACTACTATGTTGATGATCCCAAAACAAATGCCAACACGAAATTCTCCTTCGTCTCCCTCGGCGGCAAAGGTGGTGCCATCATCGTCGGCATGGGTGGTGACATTGAAGAAGGCGATACCCTCGACGTCATCGAACTCTCCGACTGCCAATTGGCAAATACCAATAACTCAAATGGCAAAGATGCCGTCGCCGAAGTAGAAGGTATGGAAGTTCAGGTTTCCACAGGTTCCAAAATTGGTAGCGAATGGACGTTTGTTATGAAAGGTACGGTTACCAGAGGTGTCCTTACCAGTACAATTCCCGAACTCACAGAAGTTATTGATGATGGTACCGACATCTAATCTTAGCTGAGTTTATGTCTCAAAAGCCCGCTCATTCGAGTGGGCTTTTTTTGTTTTTTGCGGGGGAAGCCTCCCCCTACGCGGCTATTTTCCGCAATCAGAGACCGTGTCACGACACGTCTCTGCTTGCAGAAAATACGCCGCTACCCCCTCGTTCTCCCCTGGTGTGTTCCGTAACCGCCATGGACACCGCTTGCACCATGTCACGCAACACGCTACAATACGCCATGGATGCCGTGTCTCACCACTATTCTCTTGATGACGCTTCACGCATCCCCTGGGGGGCCTTGTTGGAATCATGCAATTCGAGGATTACGCGTTTTACCTTAACGCCATGAAGCAAAAACACTGATTTGGAAGCGAATATGTCTCATACTCCACGCGAGCTCTTTGATGAATTAGCCGAAGATTACGAAACGATGCGCGATGAACTCGATTGGTCACCATTCGAACACGTTCAATGCGCTTTTAAGGATTTTCCGCTTCAAAATAAACACATCCTCGACGTTGGTTGCGGTACGGGCGAAATCGCCCGTCTGCTTCAGAAAGAGGGTGCTCATCCCTTTGGCCTCGATATTTCACCAGAAATGTGTATGACGGCAGCCGAGCGCAGTGAAAATATTCCGTTTTTACCGCATGACCTCAACGAGCCGCTTCCCTTTGAAGACAAGCGTTTCGATGCGATCATTGCCTTAGGCTGCCTCGAATATCTCCCCGATATCACCGCCGTCATGGATGAGTTCTGCCGCGTCCTCAAATCGGACGGACTATTTTTAGGTGTCTTTGAACGCTGTGGAGACGATTGCCCAGATGGCAATACACGCGTCGTCACCTTCCTTGATGATTGGAAACGCTACCGCCTTCCCGAAACCGAAATTCATCAAATGATGCGAGCACGCTTCGAGAACTGCCAATTTGACCGCGTTCATGGCTTCATTCTGGAGGATACGGGGGAACACACCCAATATGTTCGTGTCATCGCTCGGAGGCGCCCATCTTGAAATGGTTTGTCGATCAACTGTCAGCCTGGTTTGCAACGCATGGTCGCGATCTTCCCTGGAGACATGACGTCACGCCCTACCGCGTCTGGGTTTCAGAGATCATGCTTCAGCAAACACAAGTCGCAACAGTCATGCCTTATTTTGAGCGTTGGATGACGCGTTTTCCTACGCTCGAAAGTCTCGCAGTTGCCGATGAAAACGACGTCTTTTCGCTTTGGCAAGGGCTCGGCTATTATCGGCGTGCGCGTTATCTCCATCAAGGTGCCCAATACATCATTGAACATTGTCATGGCGATTTTCCCGTCGAGCTCGCCTCACTTCAAAAAGTGCCAGGCATTGGCGCTTATACGGCTGGAGCCATAGCATCCATGGCATTCGGTCAAAATGTGCCAGCCATCGACGGTAATGCAGAACGCGTGCTTGGGCGTTACTTTGCGATTCAAGGGGATTTAAAAAAAGGCACATCGCGTCAAACACTCGAACAATGCGCGCATGCCATTGCTGCCCAAGGCCGTGCCGGTATCATCAATCAAGCCATCATGGATCTCGGCGCAAGCCTTTGTGGCAAAAAAGCGCAATGTGAAACTTGTCCACTCACAACGCACTGTCAGGCAAACCTTAGGCAAATGACAGACGTTCTCCCCCAAAAACACACGCCGACAGCCAAAACACCGCGTATCTGTGCTGCGCTCATCCTCAAAGACACGGCAGGCAAAGTTCTCGTTGCACGCCAACGTCCCGACCAACTTTTAGGTGGACTTTGGACGTTTCCGACGCTCGAACTGGCCAATGACACCGTATCGAAACATAACAAAGAGCTTTTGCTTCGAAGCCCACGCATCGCGTTATGGCATGCCTGGCTCAAGACACATGGCTTAACAGCACCCTTGACATCCTGTACGCCATCTTATGTGTGGATACGCCATATCTTCACTCATATCGATATGCTCATGACATGGGATATTGCGCATTATAACACGTCCATTTCTTTGGAAGCGCTGACACCGGACGCAGCTTTGGATCAATTTGACCTCGTCATGCAGAAGTCATCCACGCTCGATATGCAAGATCATCCATCATCGACATTGATGAAGAAAATTCTTGCCAAATTATAATTCTCAATCACGCCATTGACGGCGACACGCACAAAAAAGTCCTGCGCTTGTGGCGCAGGACCAGGATCAATTAGGCATTTTCTTTCGCGAATTTGTCCATAAAGGCGATGAGGGCTTTCACGCCATCGACGGACATGGCGTTATAAATGGAAGCACGCATACCACCGACGAGGCGATGTCCAGCGAGATTGACGAGACCAGCTGCCGCAGCTTCGGCGACGAATTTCTTGTTAATAGCTGCAGCTTTGTCGGGATCCGTCTCTTTCGTCAAAAACGGAACATTCATCAGCGAACGGCTGCCCTTGTCAACCGTGGCATGATAGTAATCGGAATTGTCGAGATAATTGTACAGCAAATCCGCTTTTTCGGTATTGCGTTTGAGCATCCCTTCGGCACCACCATTTTCTTTGACCCAGTCAAGGACGAGGCCCATAACATAGATCGAATAACACGGCGGCGTGTTGAACATCGAACCATTCTTCGAATGGGTGTCATAGCGGAACATTGTCGGTACCATCTTCGGCAAATCTTCGCGAATCAGGTCTTCACGAATGATGACGAGCGTGACACCCGCAGGCGCAAGGTTTTTCTGGGCACCGGCATAGAGCAGACCAAATTTCGTCACATCAAGCGGTTCCGAGAGAACACAAGAAGAAATATCAGCCACGAGCGGAATATTGCCAGTATCGGGAATGTAACTCCACTTGGTTCCAAAAATCGTATTGTTCAGCGTAATGTGGACATAGTCGTAGTCGCCTTCAATTTTGCGGATTTCGGGAATATAGCAGCAACCACGATCACGGGATGAAGCAACAACATCGACGACATCGAGGTAACGGCGGGCTTCCTCGATGGCTTTTTTCGACCATACGCCCGTATCCACATAAGCTGCTTTACCCGTTTTATTCAGGTTAAGTGGAATCATCGCAAACTGGGAGCTTGCACCACCCTGAAGGAAAAGCACTTTGTAGTTGTCAGGGATGTTCATCAGGTCACGGAGTTTGGCTTCCACACCTTCGATAATCGGCTTATAAGCGCTTGAACGATGGCTCATTTCCATGACTGACTGGCCGGTACCATGGCAATCCATCATTTCACGCGCACAAATCTCAAGGACAGATTCCGGTAAAGTGGAAGGACCGGCAGAAAAATTGAAAACACGCCCCATGACATTTCTCCTTGCAAAAAATGAGCGGCACCATTCCTACGACATTATGCCACTCGGTTATAATATCTTGCCGAATTGCCCATTCGACAGTGATGATTGTTTTGTCTTGTCAACCAAATGGGTCTGCTTTGTCAATGTCAAATCGTAGCCAAAGCTTTTTTTGTGCGCGTTAACACTACAATATCACACTTATTACTACATGTATTCCATATAATGTTTTACAATGACATGTGGTTATAAAAAGGGCGAGTATCGACGTATTCACATCGTCTTTACTCGCCCATAATCCCTGGATTCTCGATAATAGTGACGATAACTTTCAGACAGCAATGCCCAAAATAGTTGTTTTCTTTGGTTTTCGTTGATAACTAATCATCATGTTTATATTGTTTACGTATGTTTTAAACATGACGAGGTTTGATGTATCA
>JAFOHE010000117.1 GCA_017421975.1 Pseudomonadota bacterium | reverse complement strand
TTTGAAACACTCACGCTGCATGATGACAGAAATCGCTTCCATGAGGAAAAGTCCGCAGATGACGAGGCTGAGCAATTCATTTTTGCTCAGGACCGCCATTGTACCAAGTGCGCCGCCCAAAGAAAGGCTCCCCAAGTCACCCATAAAAACCTGTGCAGGATGTGCATTGTACCAGAGAAAACCGATGCTGCTTCCGATAATGGCACCGCCAAAGACACATAATTCTGAAATATCCTTGATCTGCGGAATTTTGAGGTATTCAGCCATATTGAAAGCCGCGATGCTCGTTTGTCCATTCACTTCGACGGGAATCTGAATAATCGTGCCAGCCACATAACAAAGGATAACGAACGTCCCAGCAGCAATCGCAACCGGCGTAATGGCAAGACCATCAAGTCCATCCGTCAAATTGACAGCATTAGACGTTCCGACGATCACAACCATGGCAAAGAGAGAATACAGTACAGGATGCAAAGTAAGAGAGAACTTGTCCGCCGAGACAAAAGGAATGAAGAGATCCGAAGTATAATTGAGCGTAGGATCGTTGAAGAGGACGTACATCAGGACGCCTGAAATCGCGAATTGAAAAATGAGTTTCCATTTTCCCGGAAGACCACGCGTACCGTGTTCCCTGATTTTGAGATAATCGTCGATGAACCCGACGCCTCCGAAGAGGACGGTCATCATCAAAATGATCCAAATGAAATGGTTGGAAAGATCCGCCCATAAAAGTGTCGATACCGTAATGCTGAAAAGAATGAGACTTCCGCCCATCGTGGGCGTACCATTTTTTTTGAGATGCGACTGAGGGCCGTCATCTCGGACGACCTGACCGACCTGTTTGGCCACAAGTTTTCTGATGAAAGCGGGGTAAAAAGCCCCCATGAGCAACGCTGTAATAATCGCCATCACGAGTCTGAAGGAGACGTATCGGAAAATATTGAGCGGTGCAAAATACTCTCTCAGATCATAGAGATAGAGCAACATGAACCTTTGACTCCTGTCTGCACAATAAAAGATGCACGCACCCATGCATGCATATCGCTAAACTACGTGATAAAACGAATAGACGTTTTGGGCGAATTTTCGCGCTTTTATGAATCATACCCAAACGCTTCTGATCATTGGTGAATACCCAAAAACCAGCCAAACAGAGCGGCCTCACACAACAAAAAAGCCGCCCAACAGGGCGGCATGATTCAGCACCATCAAAGCCTATTTTTAAGCTTCATGGCGCGTTGCGCCAAAGAAATCGATGACGCGTTCAAGGCGAACACCACGGCTTCCTTTAATCAGACAAACATCGCTTGGAGAAAGCCGTTTGTCCAACCAGTCGAGCCCCTGTGAAAGCGCGTTCTGAGGCGTACAAACGATTTTTTCATTATCCATTCCGGCATCAAGCGCACCAGCAGCATACGCTTTTGCAGAATCCCCGACACAAAGGAGACATTTCGCGCCCAAAAGTGCGACGCGTTTGCCGATATCGCGATGAAGGGCATCACTCGTTTTGCCGAGTTCACGCATATCTCCGAGAACGAAACAGCGGTGAGCGCCATCGACAACCTGAGCCATAAGCGCAAGTGCTTCCTTCATGCTTGAAGGATTCGCATTGTAAGCATCGTGTAAAAAACAGACATTATCTTTGGCATCCCATCTTTCGAGGCGACCGGAAGGCAGTCGAATCGCCCTGACGGCAGCATTAATTTCATCCGCCGTCCATCCTTCATCGCGAACGAGCGTCAAAGCCGACGAAAGATTGCGTGCATTATGGCCACCCAATAAAGGCAGATGAATGGCATATTGCTTATTCGCTTTATCATCGCAATAATCGAAATCGACGCCATTGATGCTAGAAACAATATGTTCTGGATGAAAAGCCTCATCCTCGCCTACCCAATCGACTTGCAAGCCATCGGGCAGATGATTTTCGTAAAACCCGCGTGTTTCGTGCGGCAAGACGATGTGCTTCAGTCTTGGGGAAGCGATGAGTTCCCCCTTGGCATGTGCGACACCCTCAAGGGAGCCGAAGCCACCGAGATGTGCTGCGCCGACGCCAGTAATCAAAGCCTTTTCAGGCTGACAGATATTGGAGAGGTAGCGAATTTCACCGAGTGCGTTCGCCCCCATTTCGAAGATGGCGACGTCGTGTGCTTCGGTCAATTCCAAAGCCGTCATGGGCAAACCAATAAAGTTATTATGATTGCCTTCCGTTTTCAGGACGCACCTTCCCTTCGCCGCCAAAAGCGCTGCCAACAATTCCTTTGTCGTCGTTTTGCCATTGGATCCCGTCAATCCATAAGTTACAAAATTCCCCATGGATCGTCTTTTTTCGATGACAGCGCGGGCAAGACGTCCGAAAGCTTTTTCGACAGAATCGACGCGAAAGACGACTACATCATCCGGCAAATCGACCGTGCGCTCGACGACAACTGCCCGGCATCCGGCTTCCACAACGCTCGACAAAAAGTCATGTGCATCGAAGTGTTCGCCGCGAAGCGCGAGAAACAGGTCATTCGCCTGAACCTTTCTCGAATCCGTACACACAGCATGACACGTCACGGCATGACGATGGTTCACATCGGCCTCCATGGCCGTTGCAAGTGCCTCGACATCAAACAAACGAATGATTCTCTTATCCATGATCTCTCCAATTCGCGGGACATACGTCCTCATGTCTATGTCACCAGGCTCACCCATGCGCGTCAAACTTTAGACGAGCTTGAGCATCAAAACAAAGCTGATGAAAAGAAACATAATGAGCAAGCCATTTAGAAAAGAACTCTGTGTCGTGATCATCGTCGCTGCCGTCGTTTTGATGACCATGACGACGAGTGCAATAAAATAGATGATCTCCATTTCGGCAATGCCGGCAATGACACATAATACCAGCGGCGTCAGACAAAAATGAAGTGTACTTGAGGTCTGGCTCCATGTAAGGCGTGTTTTTGAAAACGCCCTGACACAGGCATAATAGATGCAGTCAAGCAAAAGTACCTGCAGTGCTGCCGCCAACACACTGATAAAAATGAGCGTCGGCGTGTTCAAAGACTTCATCATCTCAAGCATGGCCGGATCGAGATGTGCCGCATATTCCGGCGCTTTTTCTTCGATTTTTGGCAAATACACGAGAACTGTAAAAATCATCGTTGGCAGCAATGACAAAAAAGCCACAACAAAAGACACGCCAAAAGGCGTATTCAAAGCCGTCTTAAAAAAGAGCGGGCCACGGACGTACATCTCATGAAAAGCATGCGGCAATTCCTTAAGCGTTTTCGGCGGTTCAGGAATGGTTATGGCATTTTTTGCATGTGAGCAATTGGCTTCGGACGTCGCCGAATCACTTGAGAGAAGCGCATTGAAACTCTCATCCAAAATGAGGCAATCCGGGCATAGAAACTTTGAGTCCATGACAAAACCGCACTCACGGCACAGATACTTTCCACAGTGCGCACAAAGTGCAAAAGCGGGTGTATCCTTATGATTTTCACAGAAATATTTTTTCGAAGAAGGATACACCGCCGCATCTAAACCCACATTATCCTTGCCATCTTTCATCATTATCGTCAATTTTGCCATACTACCACATTATCCAGGCCGATCGATTGTCCTACAAATCATGTTAAAAAAGCCGCCCGTTGGGCGGCTTAGACGCTTATTTTTTCTTTCGGTTCATACGGGCAAGTTTTCGCTTCTGCTTTTGTTCCTTCGTGAGTGGGCCGCCTTTATACCCGGGCGGTGTATAACCACGCGGAAGTCCTTTGAAGAGCTCAGAAGGATCTTCAGGCAAAGCAGAATTGACCATGGAACCAAAGAGATCGGTGAAATCCATATTGTTAAGCTGACGCAGATTGTTGATCTGTCCCAAGCCAGGTACTTTGGAAAGCCAGCTTGTGTTCGTGCCTAAACGTCCCATCATATTGCGCATGAGCGAGAAACGCTGCATAAGTTCACCAACATCCTTAACGGAATGTCCAGAACCACGCGCGACGCGGACCTGGCGTGAACGCGAGAACATGAGATCCGGATCGCGGCGCTCTTTTTCCGTCATCGACTGAATCATTGCCTTAATGCGTGTAATCTCGCTATCATCAATATTGATCTGGTCAGCAAGTCCAGAGAAGAAGGGCATGCGCTCCATAATTTCACGAAGCGAACCCATGCGCTGAATCATGTTGAGCTGTTCGAGGAAATGATGAAAATCAAATTTTCCCGAGAGCATTTCGAGCGCATCTTTCTGTGCCTTTTCCTCATCGACGACGCGTTCAAAATCCATCATGATATCGACGATATCGCCCATACCGAGAATACGGCTTGAAAGGCCATCGGGACGGAAAATTTTGAGTTTCTGGATCTGTTCACCTTCACCGATGAAGCGGATCGGTTTTCCCGTCACTTCTTTAATCGAAAGCGCCGCACCACCACGTGCATCACCATCGAGCTTCGTCATGATGAAGCCATCCAGATTGAGTTTCTCATTAAACTGAACCGCTGTATTGACAGCATCGCGACCGATCATGGCATCACAGACGAGGAAAATGTTTTCAGGATCCGTTTCCTCGACGATTTCCGTCAACTCGCTCATCAAAACATCATCGACGGCGAGACGCCCTGCCGTATCAAAGATGACGAAATCACATCCGAGTTTGCGGGCTTCTTCGATACCTTCCGTGCAGATATCGACAGGATCGGCATCAGGTCGCGTGTACACGGGGACATTGAGTTGCTCACCCAAAACCTGAAGCTGTTTCGCAGCTGCAGGACGATACACGTCGCCTGCAACCATCAACGGCTTGGCCTTATACTGCTCCTTGAGCCAGAAACAAAGCTTCGCAGCCGTCGTCGTTTTACCAGAGCCCTGAAGGCCGACAAGCATGATCTTTGTCGGTGCCTTCGGCCCCATTTTGATCGGTTCGTCATCGACGGGACCCATCAATGCTTCCAGCTCTTCCTGGCAAATCTTGATAAAATGCTGACCTGGTGTCACCTTATGAACAACGCCTTCCTTATCCTTGACGCTAACGCGAACTTCCTCGCCAAGGGCACGCTCCTTCACGTTATTCAAAAAACGTTTGACAACATGATAATTGACGTCTGCTTCGAGAAGCGAAGCACGTATCGCACGCAAGGCCTCATCAATGTTGTCTTCGTTAAGCTCACGCACACCATGCATGCGCTGGGTAATATCCCTGAATCCTTTCGATATTGTTTCGAACATTCGTTTCCTCTCTGTAAACACAAGCCCGATATGGCCAAAAAAACAAGCGGCATCTTATAATCAAAGACACACCTTTCGTCAAGGCTTTACGATGACAGGTTATGCCTCGCCCTCGTTTTCCCTAGCGCCTTAGTCCACGGCCAATTCAAAATCCCGAATGACCGCCATGTGCTGAATGTTGCTCGTGTTATTCGAAACAGAAGCATCCGGTCCGCTGTCTCCAGACTGAACAGGCGGCACGGTAGCAAGCGTCCCGAGTGCTTCATATACGCGGGCATCAAAGACATGACCACCGGCATAACGGTTCCCTCCAATCACTGTATCAACCCTATACTGCTGAAGATCATGATCAACGAGTACCCAGTCAAGTGGCCTTTTGCGATCAAAACTTGTGCCTTCGACATCATTTTGATCCACGGGATATGGCGTTCCTGTCTCAAATTGGCCACTCAGAATACTCTTGACCATATCGCGCGATGACGTGTTGAAATCGCCGCCCAACACGACATAGTCGTTTGTTGAGGCAAGCATCGTCTTGACGGCATCGCGAATCTCACGCATATTGACATTC
This sequence comes from Pseudomonadota bacterium, assembly GCA_017421975.1. Classification (GTDB taxonomy): domain Bacteria; phylum Myxococcota_A; class Bradymonadia; order UBA4248; family UBA4248; genus RGIG464. Next base: position 3,200 of record JAFOHE010000117.1, on the reverse strand, counting down.
TGATTGTCATAGTCGGTATGCAGATGGACGCTGATTGCCAAGAGTTCGCGGTTCCCTGGAATGTCGATTCTTGCCCACTCATGCCTTCGATCCGGCAAATTTTCTCCATGCCAGCTTCCCGTCTCAAGAATCGGGTATCTCGAAACAATGCCGTTCGGAATGTTGCCCGTTCCCTGAGCATAGCTGTACTCCGCGCCGAACGTCCTACGCACGAAATCCTCAAGACTGCCTTCATTGACCTTAAATTCCTGGATCAGCGCAATATCCGGTTTGACAGCCATAAAAATGCGTGCACCCTCACCACCATCATAAGACTGATAATTTCCAGACGTCGTATTGGCTGCCATAAACCGAAGTCGCACTTTTCCAGTACTCTGCGTATCGACGTCGTGAATGACAACAGGCACACCTTCCAAAACGTAGCCATCAAAACGGTCATCCGCAGAAGACACGGTAAAGCGCACCGTTGCTCGCTGATCCCCATCCTTAATCTTATCGCTCACACCGCGGACGACGATTGCCTGCGCATCCCTAAAGCCATCGGGCGAAAACGTCACTGTCTGAGGCGACACCGTCATTTCGCTGTCATCCGAAGCGGACAGATGCACAGTGACATCCGCGACAGGCTTCGTCCCAGGGCGAAGCGTAAAAGAAGCACCTATCCCCGTTTCCCAAATTTCGAGCGCATCGGCATCAAGGACAAACGACGCCGGCGTCGTCGGCGTTTCGTTATCTGTGTTCACGACGGTGAGGTCCTCGACAGACACCCCTTCCCATGCCTTTGAATCACTATAAACTTCAATATAGACTTGGTAAGTCGTATCTCCGTCTTTCGCGTCATCATCCTGACCCTGAATCGTGAAATACTGCGGCCTATTCCAGTTGGTTGCATTAAACGTCACGCCGCGCCCCCCATCCGCCGTTACCGTCATACCCTCCGTCTCATTGCTCGACTCGGCCAGAATCGTCACTTCTGTGTCCGGCTTCGAAGTCAGCACAACAGCAAACACCGCTTCATCCCCGTCCTCACTCGTCACCAAACCCTGGGTTGGCACCACGCGAACGCCCGCAACGCCTGTATCCGTCGTCGTATAGAGCTGACACCATAAGGTCGTGTCGCACCCATCATCAAGGCAATCGACTGCCCCATCTTTATCGTTGTCTACCCCGTCACTGCAAGCCGCTTCCGAATCTTCGGGTGACGCTGGCATACCATCATCCGGTTTGCCGCCGTTGTCGCCACTGCCAATGCCGTTGTCGCCACTGCCAATGCCGTTGTCGCCACTGCCACTGCCGTTGTTATTTCCAGGCACATCACTGCCTTGATCACCAGAATGCTGGCACACGTCCCACCTCGCACAATCGCTGTCCTTGCAATCCACCTGACCATCACGATCGTTGTCAACACTGTCCTGGCACGCTGCTTCCGTATTTTCCACCTGTGATTCATTGTCCTCGCCGCTATCCTGACACGCACACCAAACGAACGCGCCCATAAGCAAACACAGGCGGAATCCAACCATTTTGTTCATTTTTCACTCCTCACTCCCCCAGTTCAACATTCCCCATAGCGGTTTTATTGAAACATCGCAATTCCAGCTTATGCCGGCTATGCGCAAAAGCGCATACGCCGTCACCGTCAGGCTTCTCGCCGCCCGCAAGGGGCGGCTCAATACGCCTGACGCGCGCTCGCTATGGCATTCGCCATACGCGACGCGTTCTTTTATTCACGTCGCAACGTGTATTCAAGCGGAATACGAATCTTTCTTTTTTGTGCCGTGATTCCTTCGGGAAACGGCGGAATGTCATCCGCTTTTTTGACAAGTGCAAGCGCCGCTTCATCGAGAACTTTAGACCCCGATGACCTCGTCAGCTCAATGTTTGTAATCTGTCCGGATCGCAAAAGCTCGACATCGATCCAAACTGTGCCCTGCTGACCAAGTTTTCTGGCCAAGGGGGGATAAGAACGTTTTTTAGCAAAATAGCGGACGAGGGTTTTCGCATACGCCTGCCAAAGTTGTTCTTCATTGACCACTTGAGACGGTTGATCCCCGCTTTTTTTCCCTGTCGTGGTGACTGAAACACCCATATTTCCAACCCCCGATGTGGTGCCTGGCATATTCTGCCGATCACCATTTGACGTGCCGACATCAACCATCGTATCTTGCGCTTTTGCCATTGAAGTATCCCCCGTTGGCTGCAATTCCGCCACCATTTCCTGCTTCGGCGCTACTTCGTTCTCAGCTGCCGCTATAGCTACATTAGGTTCCGTTTGCGTTACAGCTGGGTCTTCGGAAGGCACGGCCACATTCAGTTTAGGCTCAAATACGGCTTCATGCGAAACTGCGTTATCCAAAGCAACGCGTACCTTCGGCTGAATGTTCGGCATATCCAGAAACGGAGACGACGGTGCTTCCGCATATTCCGGGATTTCTTCATCCACACTTACATCCGCTTCCACGGTGTCGTTCGAATCCAAACGCCAGAGTGTCACAACGGGATGCTGTGGTACGATGTCAACAGCGTATTCTTTCTCCTGTCGCAGAAAGCGACGTGGGTCATGAACCGGCTTCGGCATGATTCCCCACACGCATACCAATCCAATATGGATGAGGAGACTGATTATCAATGAGCGAAAAAAAAAGGGCATACCCCCTACCGAAATCATACGCGTGTGATTGTACTTTCCATGCTACCAACAACAGCAGTGTGCCCAATGACGTACATGGCATGCTGCAAGATACGATGTTTGTGCCAATGGTAAATGCCAAAGCCCCTCACTGACACGCAAGTCACTGAAAAGCCTTCTACATGGCGTTTAACATAGCCTCATTTTATGGCAACATTCGAAGAAAATGAATGATTTTACATGATCATTTATAAAAAAACCGTAACGCGACCGCAATCGATGGCATTACTTATGATGGGGGGCATAATCTACACCTACATGTGGGTTAATTGAGGCATAATCTACACCTACATGTGGGCATTAAACTATTCTCATAACAACGGATTTCATAAAGCCTCATTTCATGGCTACTTTTTACATGAACATTTACAACTTTCGTCCTATATACCAACAAATAGCATTGTATAACTCATATTTCACGACAACATGCGAAGAAAATGAATAATTTTACATGAACATTTACAAAAAACCGTAACGCGACCGCAATCGATGGCATTACTTATGATGGGGG
>JAFOHE010000116.1 GCA_017421975.1 Pseudomonadota bacterium | reverse complement strand
GAAAGTTCAGAAATCACGATCGGCCGAAAAGCCGGTAACGTCATACGTCTAAAAGAGAGGAACGTATCCCGAGAACATGCGAAGATTTATCAGAATGCAGAAGGCCTTTTCGTCGAGCCAGTCGCCGCCCGTTATGGCATGAAAGTCAACGGCAGCAAGATCGACGGTCCCACACATATCGAACTCGGCGACGAAATCCGCATTGGTGATTATCGTCTTTATGTCCAGGATGAAAGCCAGGAACAGCCTGTCAAAGAAGAAGCTGCTGTTTCTGAAGTGCCCGTTCCGCTGACCCCCGACCAACAACCGCGTCTCGTCGTTATCTCATCAAATTTTGCAGGACGCGAATATCCGATCACGTCTACGCGCTGTACACTTGGCCGTGCGCCGGACTCCAACATTTGTATCCAGCATCCGAGCGTCAGCTCGACGCACGCCGAGATTGTGCGTAATCGCAATGGCAATTTTGAGATTCGAGATCTGAATTCCTCGAACGGCACCAAGGTAAACGGTCAGGATCTGGGTCAGGCATCGCACGAGCTTCAGAGCGGCGATATGATCGCTTTTGGCCACGTCATCACGCGATTCTGTGCGCCAGGCGAACTCTGGTATTTCAATTTTGGTTCGACGAGTGAGCCGAAACGGAATACTGCGCTGATGGCAGCGCTCATCGTTGCGATCATCGTTGTCGCCATCCTAGGTACAGTCGTTGTCATGATGACCCTTGCACCGCATGAACAGCCATCCAATCCGGAACTTGACGAGGCTGCCATGAAGGAACAGGCCGAGCAGGCCGCCAAGAATGATTTCATGGCTGCCATTATGTCCTGTAATATGGAGATCAACAATGGCAATTTCGAAATTGCCACGGAATTCTGCAATAAGGCTGAACAGATTAACCCCAACGATGAGCGTCTGAGTACAGCGCAATCCACGCTTCGTCGCGAAATCAATGCTCAGCGCGATTATGAACAAATCGAAACATGGATCGATGAACATACCATCTCAAGCTGTCGAAAGGCGCTCAACGCCATTGCCGAAATCGAGATTGGGACGTTTGCCTATCGCAAATTGACGCAGAAAGCCGTCAAAGAATCGGCGCAGGAATGCCTTGAACAGACCCTGCTCGAAAAAGGCAAAAACGAAGTGGATGAAGGCAATCTCTCAAGTGCCGAGCAGACACTTAATGAAATGCAATCCAAAGGCCGAGCTCATTCGCCACATATCGAAGCGCTTGCGGAAGCGATCAAGGCGAAGAAAGCCCCCGAACGGACTTCACGTCCATCGTCTGGCGGATCATCCAAGAGCAAGTCTTCAGGTGCTGCACCAGCTGCCCCTGCTGCCTCATCCGATCCAGGTATGAGCGAATCTGAACTTTGTGCCTTGGCAGTCCGTGCTAAACTCAAAAAAGATTATGCAACTGTTTGCAAATACGGTAAGCAAGCCCAAAAGGCGGGTGGTGCAGCTGCATGCGGTGGCAAAGTCAAAGAATATATTGGCTATTGCAAATAGTTGTATCTTCCCTCTCTTAGCCCGCTCCCATGAGCGGGCTTTTTTATTATTCTTTTCTTCCTTTCACGATGTCATGTGCTTTCTATCCTGACCGCGCTCATACTTTATCACGCATCACACCCGTTTTTACCTTTACCTAAACCCCGTAATTGCGTAAAAAGGGATGTATGTTTTTAGAGCGTGAATCCTTTTATCCGGAACCACGTTATTATTTTGATCAAGGGAGAAATCACCATGCAGGCAACCGAAACAAATTCATTCTCAGAGGTACAGCGTCTGTCACTCGTCGCTCTTGAAACGGGCAATCTTGCACGACTGCAGACTTTGCTTGTTCCCTTACTCCGAGAGGATGACCGTAGCCGCAGTGCGAATGAAAACCTCTTTATCTACCGAACACTCGGCATCATGTATGAGGAAAACGGCCAGAAAGACGAATCGCTTCTTGCCTTTGAGCAAGCCTACAGTTTTGACAAGCGCGATTTTCGTTCTCTCGAAGCCCGAGTCGAACACGAACTCACCAAAGAACCGTCAGAAATTGATACAAAATTGCTTCTTGAATTCCTCGTATTTCATCGAAGCGAGATCAAAAATTCCGTCGTCACGCGTATTTTCCGCGCAATTGGCGAATCCCATCGTGCAAGCGGCGATTTTGATGCTGCCCGCAACTGCTATGAAAAAGCCCTTGAAGCCCGCCCGGGTGACATGGATATCATCAATGCCATCCTCGACATCTCGAAAGCCTCTGGCGATGAAGATGCCGTCATTAAAACGCGTGAAAAAATGCTCGCAACCATGACGAGTGCCGAATCACGCGCGGCCATTCTCGTGTCTATTGGCGACGACTACCTCAATGTCAAAAAAGACGAGCAACGTGCGCTCGAAACCTACGAAGAAGCCCTCCTCGAATGCAATACATCGACTGCGGCCTTGCAACGCATCCTCGTCATAGCTGAACACAAAAGTGATTGGGATCGATGTCTTTCAGCGTGTGACACGCTCGTCAAAGTCGCGCAAGAGAGTGACGAAAAAGCGAAGTATCTTCTCAAAATGGCTGCCATTTATGAGAAAAACCTTCACAATTCCAAACGTGCCATTCAATTGTTCAACGACGTCCTTGATCTCAAACCGGATCAGCTCGAAGTCTTCAAAGCCATCCTTGCCATGCTTCAGGCCGAAAAAGATTTCGTCGGCATGGAAGAAAATTATGAACGTATGATCGAACGTCAGCGCAAACTTTCTCCGATCAATACGAAGTTCCTCGCCATGCTCTGCAAAAATCTCGGCGATATCCGCCTGCGTCAGTTTAATAACATTCAGGGGGCGGCAAGCGCCTATCAGATCGCAAGCGATCTCTTCCCTGATAAACCCGAATTTCACATGTATCTCGCCAAACTCTACGCCGTTAACGATGATACACTTGAAAAGGCAATTTACGAAAACCGTCAGCTTCTCAGACTCGTTCCCAGTTCTTTTGAAGCCGTCAAGCAAATGGCCGAATGTCATTTCCGACTCAATCACATCGACGAAGCACTCAACATTTACCGCGTTCTCGCTGCACTCGGCAACGATACACCTGACGGCCAGAAAATTATTGAGCGCTACCAGTCAGACGAAGTCCCTGCCATCCGATTCGCATTTACAGACGAACAGTGGAAATTGCTCAGACCCAATACCCTTAATACGGGACTTTGCAAAATTATGGCTATTGCCATGCCCGCCTTATGCGCCTGTTTTACCAATGATCTTGACCGATTTGGCATTACAAAAAATGACCGCATCGACCTCAACGCACCCACGTTGTTCTCTCGATCTCTCAAAAATGCCCAAGTCGCACTCGGCTTCGCCGAAATCCCCAATGCCTACCGTTGGGAGAAAAAATCAGGGATCATCAATCCCTTCTTTGAAATGCGTTCGTTCCTCGTCCACACCAATATGCTGTCTGGACATACCGAACAGGAAATCGCTTTTGCGACAGCCAAAGCCCTGCTCCTCATGCGCCCTGAGTATTACTTCATGCAGTTAGGGCCAAACGCCATTGAACTCATTCTTTACACCATCATCAAAGCCGCGTGTCCGCAGCTCAATATTCCTCTTAACAAAGATCAAATGCGCATCTTCAAGGCCATCGAAAAAACACTTACAGAAGACAAACTTGATCAAATCGCGCAGACGATTAAGCAAATGCACGCACGTGGTCAACAAATCGACATCGGTCTCTTTGTCGAATCCGTTGAAGATCTTGCCAACCGCATCGGCCTCGTCTTCTGTGATGATCCGCGCGTCATCGAAAAAATGCTTGCGGAAGAATCTTCGCCCATCTCCAAACGCGAAATCAAATTGCGTCTGGGTTCACTCCTGCTCTGGGCACTCAGCGACGATTATGCCAATCTCCGTAAATCACTCGGCATTACCGTTTCTGCATAAACATCTTTCTTTATCTAAAAAAGCGGCCTCAGGCCGCTTTTTTTGTTTTATCCCAATTTTTGAACCCATATTCCTTTTTTCTGCGTTACATTTCACATTGCGATGGCATTATTCTTATGGGGGGACTTTTTTAACACCTACATGTAGGTTATACTTTTTTTTACCCATATTCCTTTTTTCTGCGTTACATTTCACACTGCGATGGCATTATTCTTATGGGGGGACTTTTTTAGCACCTACATGTAGTTACTATTAATTAATCCTTCGTTTTCCATTCATCTGCATGACAAATACACATTTTCGAGGGGGCAGTTGCCCCCTACGCGTCTATGCCCGAATCCGTGAACGCTCCTACGAGCGTCACGGATTCGGGCATACGCCGCTACCCCCACTGCGGGTGCATCCCCCGCAACGCCCCCAAAACGTTGATTGGCATTATCAGAAATTATCTCTAAAAACAGGACTTTCAAAGAATATCTTGACTGGGATACACATTTTCGACGAACACATATCTTCACCTGAACGCACTCAACAGCTCTACCTCATCCTGCAAGATTCGCCTAACAGCGAATCTGTTGTGTTTTTAATCACGTTCCTCCTGTCGTATCATACTGATATGTCGTCACAACAGGTGCATGATCAGAAATTGTTTCATAAACATCCCCGGTCATCACTTCATACTTCATTAAATTCATTTCTGGTGAGAAAAAAGTATAATCGATCACAACAGGTAACTGAAACATTGACGTGTAGGTCGTAATCTGCGTATCTGTCGAAGTCGGACGATCTTCAAAATTATCCAGATTTAATTTAGCATAAGAGCGTGCATCCACCAAGCCTGAAGCACGTTTAAAAGCCTCATGCGAGCCAATAAAGTCGTCTTTAAGCCTATCCGCTACATATTTACCAGTCATTAAACTATTTAAATTTGTGATAAGAGATGGAAGGCTACGCCCCAGAATGGCACCAGCAGAAGACTCAAAAATAATGTTTAAATCCACGGTATTCATATCGCCACCGAAGAAAACGTGTGCATCAGGATATTTCATTAATAAATTTTTCAAAAATGCAGCTGTTTTTTCGGCGCCATACACGCGCACCAACTCATTGTCAGCAACAGGTCCAATAATTCCTGGTATACCTTCTTGTGAAAAATCTTTCACACCATTATTTGGATTCCAATGGTTAGAAGCACTAATAAATATTTCGCCAGTAACCTTTTCGCGCAACACAGCATAAAATGTAATGGCTTTATTCGCCGTATAGAGCGTATCTGGATTATAAGTACTACAGAAATCACCACGAATATGTAGATTGCAATTTTCTGGCAATCCATCCCAATCTAAAGGTGGAAATAATCTTACATAATCCGCTTCGAGAAGATCAAATTTATCTTTTTGATATAATAAATCCGTAAACAGGAAGCAACTCGCTGCCTGATCTTCAGTCACGCCTTCGGCGAAAGCATTTTGTTTATCCACACCACAAGAGAATGTACTTCCAAAGTCGTGCCAAACATCCTTAATCGTACCATCCGCCCACGTGTATCCAAGGTCCTCAAAATATTGTGTCACCGTTGGATGATGCCAATTAGGACTCGCTTCAACAATAGCAAATATATCCGGTCTTTTTTCCCATTTTTTCATGACCTTATACAAGGCCTCTGCACGTGGTGGCACAGGACTGCCACCCCACGAGGCATAATCGACCTGAACATTCCAATTTGCGAATGTAATTTCTCTTGAACTGAGCATTTCACACGTACCGCGGTTATAATCCGTGCATGTATTATTACATCTGGGTTTTCCGCCAGCTTTCCAGCGAATATCGGGATTATATTCTTCACATGTCGCTGGAACACCCTGATCTGTGTCACAAAACTCTTTTCCAGAAATGATACCATTTCCACAAAAAGCCTCAACGCATGACCCTTGGACAATACTAAGGCAATCCGGAGCACATGCTGGCGCTCCGCCGTCTTCCCAATTTTTTGTAAAATCAAACCTGTCACACGAATCTGGCACATGCAACATCCCATCGCAGACTTCAGTGCCCGTGATTTTGCCATCCCCACAATGTTGAAATTCAACACAAGTTCCCTTCGTGAGCTGTTTACAGTCTTCAGGGTTGCACTCAGGCATTCCGCTAACCCACCGTTTGGAAGAATCAAAATCATCACATGTCCATGTCATTTCTGCATTTGGATCACATTTTTCAATACCCGTGACTTTAGCGTCGCCACAAATGTCTACGACATCCTCTTCAGGTTCACACGTCCCGATGGTGACGACATCACACTCTGGAGAACATGCTGGCAAGCCGCCTTTTGCCCATCGAATCTGCGGTTGATAGTCGTCACACGTCTTTGGTACGCCTGCATTGCCATCACATTTTTCCCCAGGATCGACTTCGCCATTTCCACAATAGCCTTTTTCAGTGCCATTAGAATTGTCATCGTTGCTTTCAGCACATGCACAAATCATGGCTGCCACACCAAACATAATGCCATAAAAATACCGACCTGAATGCATCCTAACGCTCCTTCAGTACCTGGCCTCTAGATGACCTGGAAAATATAAAATTTGAGATAATTCGTTTCTGGAACTTGCAAGAGAATGGGATGATCCATACACTGCTGTCGAGCCTCGATCTGACGAAGTAACACACCAGCTTCAGCAGAAGCCTCCAAAAGCATTTTTTGGAACATCTCGTCTTTCATAAAATGAGAACAAGAACATGTCGCAAGATATCCACCACGCGGCAAAAGCTTCATGGCTTTATAATTAATGTCTTTATAGCCAAAATAAGCATTTCTGGCAGTGGCATGACTTTTTGTAAACGCCGGAGGATCAAGAATAATAAAATCGAAATCACGCTTTTTGTTTTCTACACATTCATCAAGAAACTTAAATACATCCGCAACGACAAAGG
>JAFOHE010000115.1 GCA_017421975.1 Pseudomonadota bacterium | reverse complement strand
GGTGTTTTGCGTCTGCGTATGGCCTTTGGCCATAGCAGACGCTATGTATTATATATTATAATTTGGATATGATTATTTGGCGTACATGAGGATGGCCTGAATGACATTTTTGGGGAGTGGTGTCGTTTTATAAGTGACGATGGGGATCTTGGTATCGGCGAGCGCGGTTTTATCGACTTTGAGTTTTTCGCTCAGGACGAGGATGAGATTGGCGGGGGCTTTTTTGAGGGCTTTGAGGCGTCTGTTGAGGTAATCGGCACGCCAAAAGCCGAGGACTTCGATGTGTGCTTTTGCCTGAGAAGTGCGGATCGTCGCGGTGAAGTCAGGAATCCAGACGGCCTGGGGCGAGAATTGGAGAATTTCGGGTGTTTCCTGAATGTCGATTTCGGGGGCGAGTTCGCGGATTCGGGCGATGAGGCGCGTGACATCTTCGGGGATGCGTTCGAATATTTGGATGCGCGGGGGCGTGAAGTCGTCTGGTTTGAGTTGCCAGGTTTTGAACTTTCCGGAAGCGTCGGGATCGACTTCGGCGGTGGCAATCCAGTCTTTGAATTCGAAGAGCGTGCGCAGGAAACTGGCGAGTTCAAGGCTGTATTTTTGCGGTTGCGGCAGGACGGCAGCCGGACCGTCAACTTTGAATTGCCAGGTATTGTCGGTGATTTGTTTGACCTCAAAGAGAAGGTTAAAAAAGCGCAGATGACGGAAGAGGCGGCGCAGGGCGCTGCTTTCGTTTGGCCCCAGTTTGAGGGTAAACGAGAGAGAACGCGCATAGATGACGAGGGATTGTGCGAGGGAAAGGTTATATTCGGCGAGAAGTTCGTCGGGCTCAATGTCGTCGAAACCTTTGATTTTACGTTGATCCTTGAGGTCGGCATAGAGGCGTTCGTCGATGTCATCCGGCGAAATGCCGAATTCGTGCGCCGTTGTACGAAGAATGTCATCGCGCCACGTTTTTTGTACAAAGGCATCTGCGGGGACGCGTGCGGCGCGTTCAAAGAGCGTGAGACGAAGTTTTACGGGATCAATGTCCGTTTGTTCGTCGTACGAGAGGCGTTTGTCGAGGATATGAATCAGGCCACGAATCAGTTTGTGGCGCTGACTTGACTGACACATTGGTTCGAGCGTGTCATTGAGAACCTCGTAGGTATCATCAATGCTGTAGCGATAATTGTCGATGATCTGTGCCTCGAGCTGGAAGACGCCGGTCGTGGGTTTGACGTATTGGGGCGAGATGGTGTTTCCGTCGATGGAGAAGCGTTGGAGGGGTTTGGGGAGAACAGCCATGGTTTATAATCCGCATTGATAAGCGCGACTGGCGGCATAATTGGGGTCATCCGGACGGAGTTCGACGAGCATACCATAGACTTCACAGGCGCGTTTGGCATTACCCAAATGGGTTTCATTGAGTTTTGCGAGACGGCGCATGACATCTTCAGAAAGAGCGCAGTTGGCAGAGAGGTAACGTTCGTAATAGGTGGCCGCGTCTTCAAATTGTTTGGCGGCATAGAGCGTGTCGGCACGGATGGCGATGGCATCACAGCGTGTGGGTTCGCGTTCGATGGCGCAGTTGGAGCGATCAAGCGCTTTTTCGAGGTCGAGGTAGGTCAGAAAAATGGCTGCAGAAGCGATGCATGCAGAAGCGTCGTGGGTATCGGCATTGGCAGCTGTTTCGTAGTGCGTGAGGGCTTCATCGTCGTTGGCCTGTGCGTGGGCGATATTGCCGTAGACAAAGACGACGCGGGCATCCTTTGGGGCGAGTTCGGCTGCGCGTTCAATGTAGAGACGAGCAGTTGCCGGTGATGCGGTTGAAAGTTCACATTCTGCGAGCGCACGATAAGCCGTGACAGCGTCTTCGCCTCTGGGGTCTTTGTCGATAATGGTGCGTGCTGTGCGGGCGATGTCATCGGCATTGCCTGCGTCCATGGCAGTGAGGAGGGCTGTCAGCTCAGGGGATTTGACCGGTTCCGGGGGTAAGTCCGGTTTGGGCGGTTCACTCGGCGTCGATTGTGGTTTGACGACAGGTGGGGGAGCGACGGGGAAAGCCGCTTTGGGTTGCTCGGTCGTGCCACACCCCGTAAGCAGGCATGCCAAAATAAAGGGCAACAGGTGTTTTGAAATTGAAATCATTTTTTATCCCAGAGATCGGACATTTCAGGAACTTCGAGCGTTTCAAGATCGTCCGTAGCATCTGCGTTTCTATCATCGGCAATGTGAGACATCATGCCGGCGGGAAGCGTCGGCGTCGTTGACTGAATGACGCGTGGTTTGAAGGCATTGGCTGGAGTGGGCTGTGTGGCTGGCGTTTCCATTTCATCCGGAAGATCAGAACTCCCTTCCGTTTCGTTGAATTTTTGGATGAGATTGGCAAGCTGGTGTTCGTTCATAGGCCGACCGGCGAGCTGTTGCCAATACGTTTTTCGTTTGAAAAAGGCCCAGGCTCTGAGGGCGGTCTCATCATCATCACAGCAGGTTAGCAGTTGGACGTTTTTGGCGCTGACAGCGACGAGGTAATGGTGTTTTGAATCGCTCACGACAGCGAGGCGCTGGCCGTCGGCGATATAGATTTCGTCTTCGATGGTGAGGCCGGCGCGCGTCAGATGTTGGCGGGCACGCCAAGCAGGAAGGACGGTGATGACGATACCAGCGATAAGGGCAATCAGGCCGAGGCAGGCCAGTGCCAGACTGTATGGAGAATAGCCGTGGGCAGCTTCGGGACGTGCTGGATGCGTTGTCGGCAGTGGAATAATGCGTGGTTCGTACTGCGCAGACGGTACATCCGCATATTTGGGAGGCATCGTCGATGGTTTGGGTGTGTCCAGGGCAGATGGACGAACGTTGTCATCCAAATGATTTGGAGCAGTGGAAGATGGCAAACGCTGTTCATCTGCATTGGCCTGCTGTTCTGCCAGAGGTGGGCCGGGAAGCTCCGGATCTTCCTCGTCGGTATCGGATGCACGCGGTACGGGAGGAAGTTCGTCTGGGCTGATGCGCCCGACGAGTGCAGCATCGACAGGTTGTGGGGGAGCATCGGGGGGGGCAAAGTCCTCATCCTGGCGGACATCGTCCGCCCCCACTTGTGGTGCAAGATCGGGGATGGGGTCATCCGCAGTGTCCTGGTCTGGGTGGGCGGAAGGCATGTTGTCGGGGGAAGCCGCGTTTGGCGCTGTTTCTGTTGTCGGTGGTTCAATAATGACTTCACGCGAGGGTTGCAGACTGGCGTCATCCAAAAGACGGGATTCGTAAGTCCCTTCATCCGTCAAAATGGTTTCGTAAATATGCTGATTGCGCTGGTAGCGGAGAAGCGTCAGTTTTTTGGCACCATTCATTTTAATGACGTAGCGGTCATTAGAACGGCACAGGCGCATGGGAAAAACTTCGCCGAGGCTTTTCACAGCACGGTTGGCAGAGGCAGCATCGACTTTTTCGCGTCTGAGGGCGGAGACGAGGAGTTCGCCACGCCCTAAGGCACCAGCGATTTCGTCGGGTCCAGCCTGCATGAAATCCGTTGTCTGTGCAGACGCAACAACGGGCACAAAAGCGGCGCAAACCATGACGAGCATGGCTGTGAGCATGCGTTTCAGGCAGAAGCGTTTGAAGGTATGCCCATTGAATGATCTGTACAGATTACGGTTAGTCTTCATCTTCGTTATTTTTAAGGACGGCCAGAAAGGCTTTTTGCGGAATCTCGACTTCGCCGACCTGCATCATGCGTTTTTTACCGGCTTTTTGTTTTTCAAGGAGTTTTCGTTTTCGCGTGATATCACCGCCGTAGCATTTGGCGAGCACATCCTTTCGAACGGGATTGACCGTTTCACGGGCGATGATGTTGCCGCCGATGGCACCTTGAATGGGAATTTTGAACTGATGGCGTGAAATCGTTTCGCACAGACGTTTGCAGATAATTCGTGCGCGTTCGACAGCACGGTCTTCATGGACGAGGACGCTTAGTGCGTCAACGGGTTCGTGATTGACGAGAATCGACAGTTTGACGAGTTTTGATCGCCGATATTCGAGAAACTCATAATCAAAAGAGGCATAGCCTTTTGATACGGTTTTGAGACGATCATAAAAGTCAAAAAGAATTTCGGCAAGTGGAAGCTCGAAAATAAGCTCCATACGGCGCGTATCAATGTAATTCATGTCCGCCTGGTTGCCGCGTCTCGAAATGCAGAGATTGATGACGGCGCCAACGAAATCCTTGGGAACAATAAAACTGGCGCGGATATAGGGTTCTTCGCAGTAATCAATGGTGGACGGATCTGGGTAATACAGCGGATTGTCGATCGTCAGGCTTTGCCCGTTTCGCAGGTGTACTCTGTATTCGACGCTCGGCGCAGTCAGAATAATGCTCTGGTCATATTCGCGTTCAAGGCGTTCTTCGGTGATTTCGAGGTGAAGCAGACCAAGAAAACCGCAACGGAAGCCTTGTCCCAGAATGGATGAGGAATCGCGTGTATAGACGAGGGATGCATCATTGAGTTTGAGGCGTTCCATCGAGTCTGCCAGTTCCGGGAAGTCATCCGTGCTGAGCGGATAAATCGAGCTGAACACGACGGGTTTGACTTCTTTGAAGCCTTCGAGCGGTGATTCGCAGCTATTATCGGCGAGCGTGATCGTATCACCGACGCGTGCTTCAGAGATATTCTTGATGCCGGTAATAATGTAACCGACTTCACCGGCTGAAAGCGTCTTGCGTGGAACCTGTTTGAGCTGCATCACGCCAATTTCCTGCGTCTCGTAACAGGCATCAGTCGACATGAGGCGGATTTTGTCACCCGAACGAAGCGTGCCATTTTTGACGCGGACGTAGATAATGACGCCGCGATAAGAGTCATAAAAGGAATCGAAAATAAGCGCCTGAAGCGGCGCATCCGGATCGCCAACAGGGGAGGGGATGCGTTCTGCAATTGCTGCAAGGACTTCATCAATGCCAATGCCTGTCTTGGCACTTGTATGGAGCGCATCCAATGGGTCAAGCGCGAGTTCGTTTTCAATTTCCTCGTTACACATATCGATGTCTGCAGCAGGAAGATCGATTTTATTGATGACGGGAATGATCGTCAGATCATGTTCCATGGCCATGTAAAGATTGGCTACTGTCTGGGCTTCAACGCCCTGGCTGGCATCGACTAGAAGAAGGGCTCCTTCGCATGATGCGAGCGAACGCGAGACTTCATAACTAAAATCAACGTGTCCCGGCGTGTCGATGAGATTGAAGGTCATCGTCTGACCATTTTTGTCCGTATAGGGAAGGCAGACGGTCTGGCTTTTAATGGTAATGCCACGTTCGCGTTCGAGATCCATGGTGTCAAGCATCTGGTTGCGAAATTCACGTTCCGGGACGTTGAGCGTTCTTTGAATGAGACGGTCGGCAAGCGTCGATTTGCCGTGATCAATGTGGGCGATAATGCAAAAGTTTCGGATATTGTTCATCATTACGTTCGTCTGAAAGCTGGTTTGAACCATTTAACCATGAAATGACTGCATCTCAAGATGCTGTAGGCCAAAAAAAGCCGCAAAATTCTAAGGAATTCGAGGCATTTTCGCAAGCATTTATCTACTTGGGTGTAAATGCAACTTTGTTGCGTTTTTATATTGTCAATGCATTGAATGAGGGATATTAGATGCGGAAGCGTGTGAAGTTTGCGCTTTGCATCTTGGTGATTTGGCTGATTTTTATTTGCTTTTTTTCAAAATGGGATTAAATCAGCGTTTGTGATGGAATGTAGGTGTTTGTGCCACATTTTGTTACAATGTAACCCTTAACGGAATGGGGCGCATACCCCATGGAGATATGAAATATGTTAGATTTATCCACTTTGTCTGAGACGACGCGTCTTCTTCTTGAAATTTTTGGTTATATTGGCTCAGCCGTCGTCGTGGCATCCTTTGCCATGACGAGCGTTCGCAAATTGCGTATCATCAATGGTATTGGTGCGATTTTATCCGTTGTGTATGCCCTTTTGATGGGGACGTATCCGTTTGTGATTATGAACGGGATCATAGCATTTCTCGATTTTTACCAGCTCTATCGTCTGACGCATATTCACGAAGTTTTTGAAATTGTCTCAGCCAAGAGCGATGGTGCTTATTTTAAGTGGTTTGTCGAAAAGTATAAGGAAGAACTCAAGGCATTCGATGCATCCTTATCATTTGTCAACGCAGAACATGTTTTCTTTTACGTTAGAGACAACGAAGTCGCAGGACTTTTGGCGTATGACGAACAGGACAAGGGCGTTGCCCATATTCGTCTGGATTATGTGATTCCGAAGTATCGGGATTTCAGAATTGGCAATTATTTCTTTGGTGCGGACAATCCATTTTTCACGAAGGAAGGCATCCATGAGTTTGTGACAGAGACGTCGAATCCGCTTCATGAAGCTTATTTGCGCCGGATAAAATTCTCGAAGAAGCAGAGTGGGGAATGGGTGAAAGTTTTTGTACCTGCGCACACATAGAGACAGTGTGGAGCTGAAGTGTTCGACAAGTTGTAGAACACATTGGCTTTGCACAGATAAAACAGCCCTTCGGCGACACAATAAGGAGACCGCCGAAGGGCTGTTTGCGTTTTTGGCTTTCCGATGGAGAAGGGGCTTGGCTTTCCGATGGAGAAAATCGCAATCCCCATTGCGCTATGGTGAAAAAGTCGGAATGACCTAGAAGAAAAACTTAAGCGGTTCGATTTAGCCCCTTCCCTCACCCACTTAGTACGTTGAGGCAGGGACATTCAATCGTATCGTTAATTAGGTTCATTTATTCCAGGCGGCATAGGCCGCTGTATTAATACTCATCATCCTCGTCGTCATCTTCATCTTCATCGTCATCGTCGTCGCCATAGATGCCGAATCCGTATTTGTCGTAGTTGGAATCGTCATCCTCGTCGTCATCGTC
>JAFOHE010000012.1 GCA_017421975.1 Pseudomonadota bacterium | reverse complement strand
TATCAACGAAAACCAAAGAAAACAACTATTTTGGGCATTGCTGTCTGAAAGTTATCGTCACTATTATCGAGAATTCAGGCATCAAAGCAGAATTCAAAACTCGCTGGACTGCTCCACGTTAACGATGGAATCACAGACATACCCCATTCTTCTTGCCAATGTTTACCAACCCAACGGCTGTGCGAGATTGACTCGATCTCGCGCCAGGTATTCATTTCACGCCAATCAGAATAATCAGGCGTAATGAGTGCCTGGTATTGAGATAGTTTTTTCCGATGCCTGTCTGGATACTTGTAGAAAACATTCAGTCGGTAATCATCCAGAAAACCATGCGCAAGTTTAGAGCAGTTTTCAGGCGTATCATTGAGTCGAGTTGCAGATAAACGTGCCCTAACGTTTATTGCCGTGTCGCCTAAATCCCCGTCTACGTTAGGGGATGGGAACATTGAAGCGTAAAAATATTTAATTTCGATTATAGATTTGAAGATGCAGGCGTATGGCCTGCATCGATTGGATTGCGCCTTTAGTCGAGAACGAGCGAGGGAGCCGTGTAGACGCGTGCAGCCAGTTCCTGGTTGAGCATATAGAGACCGCGGGCATCGCTTCCAAAGAGTTCCCATTTTTTAATGAGATCATTGGCATTCATCTCTTCTTCGCCCTGTTCTTTGACGAACCAGTCGAGGAACTGCATGGATCGATAATCTTTGACGCTGTGGGCGGCGTCATAGATCGCGTTGATGAGCGATGTGACATATTCTTCGTGTTTGAGGCCCGCTTTGAGAATGTCAAGATGTGATTGGGCGTCCGTCACGGGGGCATCAATGGCACCTAATGTGACCTTGCCGTCGTTGTTCTGGAGGTACTTGAGGAAAAGCATGGCGTGATCGCGTTCTTCCTGAGCCTGGATCGTGTACCAATTTGCAAAACCGTTCAGTCCGGCGTCGGCAAATCGGTTGGCAAATTCAAGATAAAGATAGGCGGAATAGAGTTCCTTGTTGATCTGTGTGTTGATGAGGGCAGCCACTTTTTCGTCTAACATTGTTTTCTCCGTTTTTTAATGGTGTGATGTACGGTTGAGCTATTCGAACCGCACATTATGAAATTTTAGCAATCCGATTTGGCATTGTAAAAGAAAAATTGTCATAAATTTGTATAAAAAAACGAAAAATGTATGAAAAAATAGAATTCAATTGCACATACGAAGTGTTTGTATAGAACAAGACTGTCGTCATTAAGCGTCGGGAGCGTTGCTTGATGATTCTTTTTTTCGCAAGGTGATGCAGCCTGACAAAAGCGCGAGCATGCAAAGGAGGATGGCAAAAAGTGACGGAGTGTCAGACGAAAGTACATGCGTCATGGCACATGCGTGGTGTTTTTGTTTTGGATCAATGGTTGCAGGTGTCGTCTGGTCTTGCGCGTCAGAGCGTTGCGCAGTGGGAAGGGCGTCGCCGCCTGCCTGGGCATCATCTTTATGTTCGGCAGTCTGTGTCGTGTCGCGTTCGGGGTCGGGCAGGATTTCGGCTGGCTGTCGGCTTTGTTCGCGCATTTGGCGTTCTTTACAAAGTTTTTCAATGCCATAGGCATCGCAACCACGGCACGGATAATTATGTGAATAAAGAAGGGTTCTGTTTTCACAGTCAACGCACTTTTCAACACAGATATTCCAGTCCGGCATGGGCAACAAATCTGCAAAAACGAGAGATGGGAAGAGCAGGCAGGTGAGGGACAAGGCACATGTCAGATAAAATTTCATGAGGACCTCCGAGGATTGATGGCTTCAAAAGAGAGAAGAAATTAAGCCTGATCGTTGTGTGATCAAACCGGTGATATAAGAAGCGGCATTGGCAGCCAAAGAAAAAACAAAAGGATGGGGCATGGCGGGGCAATACCTTCGATAAATGCGCCATTCAGCAAGAATGACCAGAATTTCGATGGGAATCTGTGTTTCGATTGCTACCGAAGGCGCGTAGAAAAAAAGGAGGTAGGCGCAGAAAACGGCAAGCGGGTTCGTTGCGATCTGTGCCAGAATGATGGTGCGAATCGAGCGTCGATCGCGCCACCCAAAGAGCAGGGCAACCACGAGTTCGATGATGATCGTGAAAAGTAGCGCGAATAAAAATCCGTAAAGAATAGCATCAGAAGTCATGCGTGTGGAATGTGGGGAAGTGGAACGGGTTTAAGAATAACTTGTGTGTGTGGCGAACAGGCGTGTTTGGCGTTGTTTTGGGGGGCGTTGCGGGGGGCATTGACCCCCGCAGAGGGGGTAGCGGCGTATGGCGCATGGTGGCGTTGCTATCGGTAAAACCGATACGCAACGCGGCGCGGCTTCTCGCTTTGCTCAATACGCCGCGCCATAGCCGCGTAGGGGGAGCCTTCCTCCGACCGTGATTTTATGTCTTTGTAGGTGAAGTGTATGCCGTTGTCAGTGGGCGGATGGCCGTGGTGAGAAGAATGAGAGAAAGGAGCGTGGCGATAGAGAAACCGATGCCTGTTGGGAGGAGCGGTGCGGGGTGCAGGTAGGTGATCCACAAGCCCAGAAAGAGGGCAAGTGTGAGGGTTCCGAAGGCGAAGCCGCGTGCGTTTGAGAAGATGCGGGAGAGTGCCCAGAGGGTCATGGGCATCGTCATGTTGAAGAGGAAAACGGCGAGCGTGCCTGCCAGTGGTTGGTTGGGCAAGAGGAAGAGGAGGGCGGTGAGTGACAGGGAGATGGCGGCGGTGCGCATCATGCCGAAGCGGTCGGAGAGAAGGCCGCCGAAGGCCTTTCCGGCGACGAGGGCAATGAGAAGAAAGAGCGCCCAGTGCCATTGTGTTTTCCAGTCGAAGGAAAGGGTGAGTCCGACGTAAGATCGCAGCGTGACAATGAGAAAGAGGGCAGCGATGGTGAAGGCGATGATGCCTGGCCTGGCAGGAAGCGTGGGACGCAAGGTGCAGGGGGGATTGAGGCTTGTAAAGCTGCCGTGCATCCATTTTTGCGTGAGGAGGATGGCGGTGGCAGTGAGGAGAAGGGAAAAAATCAGGAAGCGGGAGATACTTATGTCGGCATGGACGAGGGCAGTGCCGACGTAGAGGCCGATGGCGCCCGGGGAGACGAATAGGCCGAGCGGGCCGGAGCGGGGGCCGGAATGGTTGAGGACGTCGATGCCGCCACCGATGTGGACAAGGGCGTTTGCGAGGGCGGCAAGTGTGACGACGGGGACAAAAGCCGAAGCGGGGAAGGCTGCCATGAGGAGAATGGCAATGACCATGAGCATGCATCCGCAGGCGGCGACAAGGGCGTTTCGATTGATGCGGTCGGCGAGGAGGCCAAGGGGCATTTGGCCCGCGAAGGCGATGAAATAGAAGGCGAGAAAGGCGGAGATGCTGTGGTGAGTGTATAAAATATAAGCCAGAACGATGCATGTGCTGGCAAGATCAATGAGGAAGTGCGCGATGCAGTAGAGTGTTAATTGAAGGGAAAAACGATGATTTAAGGCATACTTTGACATTTATTTGAGAAAAATATGAGGGTTCATTCGAATATATCCGTGACGACAAAGCGCAACAGGAGAACAAAATACGTCCGCGTGCCTTCAAGGACAATGAATGTACAATATAGGATATATATTGAAATGTGTCAAATGATAGAATAAATAGATTGCATAGTGATAATGATGGGGATAAAAAGAAAAAGAAAGGTGCGATGTGATATTCATTAGAATTCAACGCGCCTAAAAGCCGTATCGGATAAGGACAAGAGGGTATTGCATGACATTGGCAGCGCAGGCAACAGAAGAAGCAAAAAAAAAGACGTCGTTTTGGAATCGGTGGACATAAGTCAGGCCGCGTGTGAGACGAGCACGTGTGATACGCCATCAATATTGGCGGGGCAATACCGGTTCAAGCGCGTGCTTGGACATGGCACCCAGGCGAAGGTATATGAAGCGGAACGTCTGAGTGACGGACAAAAAGTTGCGGTCAAAGCACTTCAGATCCATTCGGTACAATCGTGGAAGGCGTACGAGTTATTTCAGCGCGAGAGCGATGTTTTGTCGGGTCTGAATGTACACGGCGTGGCGAAGGTATATGCAACATTTGAGGCTCTTGAAGGGGAGATGCCTGCGGCATATATCGTTCAGGAGTACATTGAAGGTCATTCGCTTGAGGCGATGCTTCGCGGGGGTTATCGTTTTTCGATTAGCCAGGTTTTTGAAATTGCAAAAAAGCTCATCGACATTTTGGATGCGCTTCATCATCACGATCCTGTGGTGATTCATCGTGATATTAAGCCGTCAAATATTTTGATGAAGCCGAAAAGTGATGGCAGCTTTGAAGTCTATCTGATTGATTTTGGCGCTGTGGCCAATCCGAAAGTTCAGGGTGGTGGATCGACGGTTGCGGGGACGTATGGTTACATGCCACCGGAGCAGCTGACGGGAAATCCAAGTCCTGCAAGCGATATCTATGCGTTAGGTGCGACGATTGTTCGGTTATTGAGCGGTGTTGAACTGAGTGAAATGCTGGTTTTGCAATTTCGTCTGATGATTGATCCGCATCTACAAAGCGTGCCTCGACCGATTGTCCGCGTTCTTCATAAGATGCTCGAACCGGTGATGGACAAACGACTTTGCGATTATGATATGCTTGGGAAGCTATTTGCGTTATTTTCGAAAGGTGAATACGATGTCCTGCAACGTCCGGATTTTGTATTTGAGTTTGGGACGGAGCGCGGGGAATATGGGTCGATGAAAGCGTGGCATAATGCGTTGAGATCGGTCAAGACGTATGGCCAGGCGAAGAATGTGGATCTTTGGCTTCGACTTCCGGAGGATACACCACGCAAGGGCTTGCCGGCGTGTTATCGTCCTGTGCCTCATGAGACGTGGCGCGATCTTTGGAAGCGGCGATTGTGGTTTGTCGATTTTGAAAAAGCAAAGGAAATACGCCATGGCACGAATTGGGTGGCGTTTTGCATTATCGCAGCTGCGCTTCTTACTGTTATATTAACAAATCCAAGCATTCATATGAGTGGCTTGATGTTGTTATTGTTTTGTATTTTAATTGTAGTGGCAGTGAAAGTCGGTTGTGATCTTTTAGCAGCGTTGATCACACTTGTTTTTGGAAGGAATTGTGCATTGCATGCCTATAAGTCGGCCTATCGAGATCTGAAGAACATGATGAGAAAAGGGATAAAGGCGATTGCGACGGTAGAAAAAGTGGCATACATATCCGCACCTGAACAGTATGTCGCAATCCCGCGCATGAATGATTATTTAAAAAAAGAGATTATGTATTGTGCTTTTCCTGCTGAGTTTGTGCTTCGATATAAGTTTGATATTGATGTCAATGGCAAGAAAAAAACGGTGCATCATGATTTCAAAGTTCATCAGGATGTCACCCAACAGTTTCGTCCAGGCGAAGCAATTCCAATATTATATTTTATTGCTGATGAATACAAATCGCTCAACAAGGTACGTGTCATCAGTATGCCATTCCCGCTTCCATTGTGTGAAGCAAGGCGGGAAACAGCCACATTATTGTGTTCGCAAATGGAGAATGTATGAAAGACGAAGAGAAACGTCCTGTGACGCCTGAGGTATTAAGACACGATTATATTTATCTTCGTCTTCTTGGCGAAGGTGCGAATGGCAGAACATGGCTTGCCCAGGAGATATTGACGGGTAATGAAGTAGCAATTAAAGAACTTAAATTTTATGATAATATAAAGCAGGCGGAGCTTTTTAAACGTGAAGTAGAAGTCCTCAAATCGATTCAAGTGCGTGGTGTACCGAAGCTCTATGGCAGTATTGAACCGAATGACATATCTGAAGCCCGATATATGATACAGGAATACATACCGCATCCGTCACTTCAGAGCCTTTTGGAACAGGGGGAACAGTTTGATGAGAAAACGGTGTTATCTATTATATATGAAGTGGGTCTTATTTTGTATGAATTACAGAATAAATACTCGCCCGCCATTCTCCATCGCGATATAAAGCCATCAAATATATTATATCACAAGGCATATAGTCGCATCGAAGTTTTTTTGATTGACTTTGGCTCGGTCGCGAATCCTCAGAATCAGTCGGAACATTCGACGATAGCGGGGACATTCGGTTATATGGCACCAGAGCAACTTACGGGTGATGCCGTGATACAGTCGGAGTATTATTCACTTGGTGCGACGGCCCTTCATCTGCTCACTGGGGTGCCGCCTTATAATATGAAAAGTGATGTTTTTGAATTAAAATTTGAGTCGGTGTTGGCTGAAAAACATGTGAAGTTATCCAAGCATTGTATTGAATTACTTAAAGCATTGTTGGCTGTAGAAGTATCGAAACGTCCACAAACTGCTGGTGAGTTGCTTTTGGGCATTCAGAATGTTATGGAAGGATATGCGCCTTTTGTCGTTAAAAAAAGAAAAAATATTATTATAAGGGGAATTATACATATTATTGAGTGTTTGAATCGTGTTTTTGGCGATTATATGGTGACAACTGGACATATACATAATTTGAATTTTATTCACGGCAAATTCGTCTTTGAATATACCTTTTCATGTCAAGGTCAAACATGGTGCGGATATGTCGATATAGCAGATCCTGAAATTGAGTTTAGATGCATCCATACGGCTTATCAGTCTTCGGAGATTCAGTATGAACATTTGGAACCTGATCAGGTAAGCGTTCGGTATAAGTCCGATGTTCCTTGGTATAATGTCGTCGAAAAACAGACGATTTATTTGTCTGAAGAATTATATAAAATGTACGACGGTTTATTT
>JAFOHE010000114.1 GCA_017421975.1 Pseudomonadota bacterium | reverse complement strand
TGTTTGCCCCGATGCACTCGTCGCGTGGACGATACCCGAAAAGCGGTTTCGATACTGTGCCTGGACGGGAAGAACATAGCGCCCTTCGCGGAGCGTGAAATAATTATCTTGTAGGACTTGCTGAACATCGGATTGGCCGAGTTTTGATTCGATGCGCGTACGAAGGCTGTCATTGAGGCGTCTGGCGCGTTCGCGCAAATGCGCCAATTCCGGGCTTGCTTCATCCACAAGCTCACCATCCGGTGTAAAGCTTGCAAACAATCGCTTTTCAAGCTCCGCGCAAGGTTCAATATCTTCGGCATATTGCCATGTGAGCGGGGCATCTTCCCGTCGTACCATGAAATACTGTCGCGTTTCACGAAACGTCTTGAGGGCAGCTGCACAAAGCAGAAGCTCACGACCGCCGAGGATGGAGCCGACTTCTGCATGTGCAAGTATCTCGTCCAAGGGCACAAGATGAATCGAAATGACCGGATCGCTTAGATCAAAAAAATCCATGATTTCGCGGACTTCAGCATAGCGGCGCATGACGATTTCATGGTCTGAAAGCTGCGGAAAACGGCGCACATCATTGGCTGCTTCTTCGCTGTGACAGCGGCTGGCGATCGCTTCCAGGACTTCTGGCCAGTCCAGATTTTCGTGGTGGCGCGTGTCTGATTCTGTTGCAACAAAACGCTGCATCAGTGTTTCGGGATTAATGTCTGATAAAGATGTGGAAAATATTCGCATGATGTCCTGAGTGTTGCATTCGTCGTTTTATCATTCGTAACGAAGCGTATGGCGAAAGGGCTTGGGAGTTTGGGTGGGGGGATGATTCCCCCCAACGTGGCTATTTTCCCTTTGTGGAGATGTTTCGTGAAACGTCTCCACAAAGGGAAAATACGCCACGCCCCCCCTGTGCGGGGGATGCCCCCGCAACGCCCCCACACGCTTCAACGCAAAATAGCGCCTTTTAGGAGATTTTCTGTTCATTTGCATCCATTTTAAGTCAGGTAATGGTCAAATTTAGAATGCGATTTCTGTTTATTGAATGTGTCGATTGGAGTAACAAGATAAGAAGGGGCGTGCTTCTGATGGCAGTACGATGTGTTTCGAGTTGTTGCGAGGCATCGATGCCTGCAGAATCACGCAAGTGGCCTCACGCGGTACGAAATGCTTTGACGACGTCGTTTGGGTTATGATGACAAGCGATGTATGAAGCATATCAAGCTGACATTGGCACGCGTTTTCTTCTTCTTAGCTTTGTCTGTGATTTCGAATATGTCTGCGATACAAAATCAAAAAGCCGATAATCGCGCCTTGTGGATCATTGTGGCGATCCTTGGATTTTTCTTTCTCGTTTTTCTCGTTTTTGTGATTTCACTCATGTCGGTCTTGGGGGGAGCTTCACCAAAGCCTGACTCGATTGGCGTCGTTGAAATCACTGGGACAATCGAAAAAGCCGATAGCACGATCAACGCCATTCGTAAAATGAACGAGGATCAAACGGTCAAGGCTGTCCTCATCCGTATCAATTCTCCTGGTGGAACGGTATCGGCCAGCCAGGAAATGGTTGAGGCCATTGGCACAATACAAAAACCGGTGGCTATCTCGATGGGCGATATGGCGGCAAGTGGAGGCTATTACGTGGCTTGCGCAGGTCCCCGTATTTTTGCAAATCCTGGAACCCTTACGGGCTCTATCGGCGTGATCTCTCAAGTCGTCGAAGTGTCGGAACTTCTCGATTTTTTAAATATTAAAGTCAATACGGTTAAAACAGGCGATTTAAAAGATTCCGGTTCGCCTTTCCGAGAATTTAATGAAAAAGACAAGGCTTATTTCGAGCAGTTAGGCATCGATCTTTACGAACAGTTTGTGGATCAGGTGGCTTCAGCCAGAAAACTGCCGCGAGAGAAAGTTCTTGAAATCGCTGATGGACGTGTTCTTAGCGGAAGACAGGCGCATGATGTAGGCCTCGTCGATGAACTTGGAGGAATGGCGGAGGCATTGACGTATCTTCAAAAACAGGCGGATATTGGTGAATACGATATTGTATATCCCGCTTCTTCATCGAATCCATGGATCGATATGCTTTTGACAGAAGGACGTGAACAGGCTGGCAAGGCCATCAAGGCTGGCGTTGATGCCATTACAAACGATAACAGTGAGATTTTTAAATATCTTTATCAGCCCTAAGAGATTGACTATGTTGCCTGTTGTCGGAGTGATGTTTACTTTTCAGCCTGCCTTGGCATTGATGACTTTTTCGGGCGCATTGCTCATGGGAGGGCTGATTTATTTGTGTGAGTGTCTGTCTTATTATCATAAAAATAAAAAAGGCCTTCCTCCGAAGTGGCATATCGTTGTTGAATG
>JAFOHE010000113.1 GCA_017421975.1 Pseudomonadota bacterium | reverse complement strand
TAACGGTATACATTACGAACGATAAAACGCGACGGACGAAGTAAAGACAAACCCAACTATATCACCTCCCCTGAATCACTAAGCAATCAATAGTGGATAATCTGACGAAGAATCCAGATGCGATTAAGCGTATTCTGATCAAGCAGACGCTCCTCGTTACGCGTTCCTGACTTATTAATATCAAGACACGGGAACGTACGACGCTCCATCAATTTTCTATCAAGATGAAGCTCGGCATTACCTGTTCCCTTGAATTCTTCAAAGATAACTTCGTCCATTCGGGAGCCTGTATCCACAAGCGCTGTAGAAATAATGGTCAGCGAACCACCATCCTCAATGTTTCTTGCTGCACCAAAAAAGCGTTTCGGCTTATGAAGTGCATTCGAATCAACACCACCCGACAGAATCTTGCCACTTGCCGGAACAACGGTATTGTAAGCACGCGCCAAACGCGTAATCGAATCAAGCAGAATGACGACATCATGTTTATACTCAACGAGACGTTTGGCCTTTTCAATCACCATTTCTGCGACCTGAACGTGTCGCATAGCCTGTTCATCAAAAGTCGAAGAAATCACTTCCCCCTGAACGCTACGCATCATATCCGTTACTTCTTCCGGACGCTCATCAATCAGCAAAACCATGAGCGTAATTTCCGGGTGATTTTCACTGATTGCATTCGCAATATTTTGAAGAAGGTGCGTCTTGCCCGTGCGTGGCGGAGCAACAATCAAAGCACGTTGGCCTTTGCCAAGTGGCGTAAGCATATCAAGCACGCGCGTTGAATAATTCTCAGGATCATGTTCAAGACGAAGCCTCTCCTGCGGATAAAGCGGCGTGAGATTATCGAAAAGTGGTTTATCACGTGAAAGCTCTGGATCCTCAAAATTGATGGTCTTGATGCTCATCAGCGCAAAAAACTTTTCATCATCATGCGGTGGACGAATTCTGCCATAAATCGTATCCCCCGTTCGAAGCGTAAACCGTTTAATTTGTGATGGCGAAACATAAATGTCATCTGGACTAGCAAGATAATTATAGTCAATCGATCTCAAAAAACCGTAGCCATCGGGTAATACCTCTAGTACCCCTTCCCCCCAAACTTCACCATCCAAACTCGTCTGTGCACGCAAAATCTCATACACGAGATCCTGACGCGAAAGATTCGCCGCATTTTCAATGTTCAGATCCAACGCTTTGGAAAGCAATTCCGAAATATGCATCCGTTTGATATCTTTGACGTTCATGATAAACCCTTATGCAAATCAAATGAGTTGGAAAACATGTATCCGTTAGTTTATTCAAGCCTCAAATGTCAAGTAGTGTTCTCAAAGGAAACGGAGTATTTGGCTTTGTCACCCTCCCCTTCCGATGTCACAAGATGATGTGCCATAAATGATTGAAGAATGAGTCTGACATGTTCCTGCTGAAGCCGTGTCTGTCGTGCAAGCGTACGCCTGTCTGTCGGCTTGGATAAGCGCGTAAGAAGTTCTCCCGCTGCCTCAAAGAGATTGCGACTCATGCTGTTAATCACATCCTGCGGTATTTCCTGCTTCAAAAACCCAATATCCCTGTGCACAAGATCTGCCGTCTGGACTTGTGTTGGAAGCTCAGCAACATCCGTATGTGCTTCCAATGGCATTGAGTGATAAAGATCATCCGCATCCTGTGCAGCAAAACCAATGAGCGGCATC
Source organism: Pseudomonadota bacterium (assembly GCA_017421975.1). GTDB lineage: Bacteria > Myxococcota_A > Bradymonadia > UBA4248 > UBA4248 > RGIG464. The sequence continues at coordinate 1,372 of JAFOHE010000113.1, read as the reverse complement.
AGACATGCACTCAGAGAAACAGGTGCCTGCCATACACATGGATCCCCAAGTCGCTCTAAAAGCGTACTCTGAGGTGCCGATGTCACATTAAACTTAAACTGTGAGAGATCGGCCGATGTCGTGTAAAAATTGGATAGAGAAAGACTCTTAACAGGAAGTTTATAATTGGCAGACGTTTTATCCGACGGATCAATTAACTGCTCACTGCGCTCAAAACGCATCATTTTGTTAAACTTTTCAGGCGCACAACCTCGAAGACGAAGCAAAAACATCGGCGATTCTTCAATATGCTGCGCAATGAGAAGAATGAGTGCTCCGACGTGTTCGCACCGCGCTTTCTGGCACGTCTCGCAAAAAGTGATGAGATCCTCTTTTTTCTTCTTTCTGTCCGAATCACGACCCTGCGGGAACAACTCCATATCTTTCTGGCGAAAAACATCGACGATCTGTTCTGTAAGCCTGTCGTTGAGAAGATCCGTTGAAAATGTCGCCTGATTCGACAATTCCGTCACAACGTTGCGCCACTGATTCTCTGTATAAGGCGAAAGTTTAAGCATCACCTTATATCCTGCGATACTGGCACGTACCACGCCGTCCTCTTCGTTAAAATCAGAATACAATTTTGCCTGGACGTTCGGAATGGCACGTTCCATATAGGACAAATAATCCACACAAACGTTGCACACAGATTTAATCCAATCATGTGCCTGCCATGACTGCAACAAAAAAGCCGCCGATATTCTGTCAACCATCTTATGAATAGATTCAGACATCGTATGGCGTTCACCACGTTTCAACGCATGAACAACTGGACGGGTCTTTCGAAACGTGCCCGATCGCGAAATGGAATTGAACGAACCTGAATTCACATGCGTCAGACGAGGATGCACCTCCGTCCTGGCGCGTAATTTGATCTTTTCATTGAGTTCTGATGGCGTACGCGTCTGAAATGGCATCCTGCAACTCGGTGCTGCAGGCGCAAAGTTAGGTTCTACATCAGAAGCGGACAATTCACGCTTCTCTGAAACAGCCTGCTTTTCCGCCGAAACAGACCGAACCGCCATCTTTTTATGGGGATTCGAACCGATCTTGTTCGCCTTCTTTTCGGTTGATTTGAATTTGTTCTTGCGCCCTTCTCGCGATGCCTTAGAAACAGCTACTTGGCTTTCAACATCCTTTGATGCACCTTCATGCACAGACATCTCATGCACAGAATCAGCTGGGGTGACGTCATCAAATGCCTGAAAAAGCAATTGTTCCACCGCTGGAAGCTGCATTGATGATGATAAAACATTCACACGTTCATTCTCATCCGATGACGAGCGCATCTCGCGAGAAACACGGCGTTGGTCATCCGATGACGAGCGCATCT
>JAFOHE010000112.1 GCA_017421975.1 Pseudomonadota bacterium | reverse complement strand
TATGGAAAATGTAAAAATAATCGCGTGCCTGATACAGAAGAAGGAATGTGTGCGATAGACTTTAAGCTCGATCGGATTGCGGGTGGGCGGACGTATGGCCGATGATGCGTGATCTGAGGAATGTTTGCAGGCGTCGTGCCTGTGATACGTGTTAATGAACCCCTCACAATAACGTGAAAAACATGGAAATTTTGCTTCCTCTGGGCTCGCGTGTTCAAATCATTCGATCATAGTGCCATGTTTGTCCAGGTGTGGCATGCGGCATGGCGTCACCTGTCCCCACTTCTGGCTTGAAAGAGGGGATGTACATATTTCGTGCATTTCAACGTAAAAACATGTCAAAGCTTATTTTGCCAACAGATACAGTAGATTTATTTTTGGTAAACCTTCAAAAGCTCTTTGTCGATGGTTATGGCTTGCCTGCACCACAGAAATACTCGCAGTTGACGGATGGATTGATCAATCAGACGTATGTGGTCGATGGTTGCTGGATTCTACAGCATGTCAATGACATATTTGGAGCTCAGGTCAATGAAGATATTGCCACACTTACACCTTTACTCAATCAAAATGGCGTCACGGTGCCCTTGTTGTTAAAATCGATGATGGGGATGCCTTACGTGATGGGGGAGAATTACGGGCTACCCAAAGGGCCGTGGCGTATCATGACGCGGCTTGAAGGCAAGACGTTTCATTTTGTGACGTCGATTGAGCAGATACGGGTGCTTGCGCGAACGTTGGCAAAATTCCATAAGGCACTTCATGGTTGCCATTACGTTTTTAAGCATACGCGACCAGGCGTGCATGATTTTGACCGTCATGCGAAGGCACTCGAAAATGCCGTCGAAAGTATGTCCGCACATCGGTTGTATGGACAGGTAAAGGCGCTCTTTGAGAAGATCAGGCATCTCACTCAATTTGTGCGTTACCAGGATGTGATGGCTTGCTCGGATTTGCGTATCATTCATGGAGATCCAAAAATCTCTAATTTTTTGTTTTCGGATGGACGGATCACAGGTGTGCTTGATCTTGATACCATGGCTCGATCTCGTGCGGCTTTCGATGTCGGTGATGCCATTCGATCGTGGTGCAATCCGCATCCGGAAGATGTTGAGCCCACCTACGAAAAAGAATACGCCCGTGAGGCGCTTGGACTCTATATGGAGGAAGCCAAGTGCCTTTCAAGGGATGAGCTACATTCACTCCCGAATGCGGCACCTTTTATCACGCTTGAATTGGCGATGCGCTTTGCTAAGGATGCGCTGTGCGAGAATTATTTTGGCTTTGATCCCAAAATAGGGCATGGTGAGCATTCACTGATGCGGGCAAACGCCATGTACCTATTGTGTACGCAGATGCTCGAAGATTCCATTTGCCTGTAGACGATGGTGAGCCGTTGATGTGCAGGGTCACTAGTTTCTGGCAGAACCTTCGCTATCAGAAACAATAGGTGCATTTGTGATTGGGTGTGTCATGCATCGATCGTCTTGATACATTTTGCCGGGTTGCCAACGACGATGGTATTGGGCGCGACATCTTTCGTGACGACAGAACATGCGCCAACGACGGCATTTTCGCCGATCGTGACGCCAGGCAAAATGGTCGCGCCTGCGCCAATCCATGCATTTTTACAGATATGGACGGGGTTGCAGAGCAAAATCTGGCGTTCATGAAGATCGTGATTGTTGGAGATTAACTGCGCATTGGCTGCTATCATGACGTCGTCGTCGATGGTAATGCCGCCTCGCGCCATCATGAGACAGTTGTTCATAATGACAACGCGTTTTCCGATGCTCACCATGTCTGCACAGACACATGTCAGGGGCGCGTGGATGACGGCACCTTCGCCAAGTCTGTCTCCAAAAAGAGACTGCAGAAGTTGCTGATATTTTTCGGTGTATGGCATCGTTTGATTGAGTTCAAAAATGAGTTGAGCCTGGTGTTTCCTAAGTTCAATTTCTTCGGGTGTGGATTTCCTTAAATCGACGCTAAATGACTCTGACATTGGGTTTTATCTCCAATTTGTTGATATGAAC
>JAFOHE010000111.1 GCA_017421975.1 Pseudomonadota bacterium | reverse complement strand
ATAAGGCGTTCATCAGATGAAAAAGAATATCGGTTCCAAAAACATGCTTTATCCTACACCTGCGACAGTTGTCGGTTCCGTGGATGAAAATGGCAAAGTCAATTTTCTTCTCGTGGCACATATCGGCATCGTCAGTCATAGTAAAATTCTTGTCAGTATGCACCAGTCGCATTTCAGCAATGCAGCCATACGCGCAAGTAAAAAATTATCTATCAATTTGATTGACGAGAGTTTTATTCGCGAAGCCGATTACACGGGGACGGTGAGTGGTGCAAAGGTCGATAAATCCAACGCTTTTGAATATCAGTTAGGCGAGTCAGGCATGCCAGTCATTGAAAAGTCACCACTTGTGATGGAGTGTGATGTGATTGATATTTATGAAATTGATGGTTTCGACAACTTCATTTGCTCGATTGCCAATACTTATGTAGAGGAAACGCTACTCGATGATAAAGACAAACCAATATATGAAAATTTAAAACCGGTACTTTTCGAAATGCCGACGTATAAATACCTCCGTACTGGGGGTATTATCGGTGATTGCATAAAAATAAGTAAAACGTGATGCATACAATTAAGTGTAGCTAATCAGATGCCGCCGATGTTTGCGCAAAACGCGCAATTTCAAAATCATGATGTGAGGGGAAACGATGGATAGACGAGATTTTATACAAAAGATTTTTTCTGCGGCTGCCACGGGCATGGCCTTGACAGCCTGTTCGAAAACATCGAAGGCACAATCCGCTGAATCCAATGGTAGTGAGTCGAAAACGGATACATTGCAGCGCAAAGGAAGAACAAAACCAATGAAAATTGTCGTACTTGCAGGAAGTCCGCGAAAAAATGGTAATACTCATCTGATGGCTTCATGTTTTATAGAGGGGGCTAAAGAAGCTGGACATGATATCTATCGCTTTGATTGTGCCCATAAAGAAGTATCACCATGCATCGGGTGTAATCATTGTAATATGAATGGCCCATGTATCTATGATGATGATTTCTCTGAATTGAGAACAAAATTAATTGAAGCAGATCTCGTCGCGTTTGTTTCTCCGATGTATTATTTTGGATTTTCTGCACAGCTTAAACGCGTGATTGACCGATTTTATGCCATCAATGGCCAGATAAAAGGTGCTTCAAAAAAAGCAGTTTTTATGATGGCTTATGCGGATACGGCCAAATCGGAAGCCGAGGCGATGACGTTACATTACAAAACGCTGATAAGATATTTGGGTTGGCAGGATGTCGGGATGGTGATTGCGCCTGGCGTGTGGACGGCGGGCTCAGTTAAAAATACAAAGTATCTTGATGAAGCTTATCAGCTGGGTAAAAAATTGTAATCTACTTGTTGAATAATACTGGCGGGCATTGCGGGTAGCACTTGCCATTGATTGAGGTGTAGAAAGTCCCGTCCCTTGCGTGGGATGGGGCTAATCCGCACGCACCCACAAGGCCGGACGGACGCCAATATGGGGGATTTGACGGAGTATCCAGTATAATGATTTCCTGTGTGTCTCTATTTCACAAACCGCTTTATCTCGCACGTATGCGCGTTCGTCTTTTCATCATAATTAACGGCGACGAGCAACAAATCGCCCTGGTATTTATCCATCACGTCAAAATACTGCTTATTCTCGATTTGTTGTAACGCAGCACCTGTGCTTTGATTGCACTTGAGTTCGACGATCATCGCGGGGACATTTGGAACGTATGGAACAAATACGACGTCGGCATAGCCTTTGCCCGCCGGTCGCTCGCTAATAATCGTATATCGCGATGTTGCATAAAAATAGGCAAATCGAATGGCGCATTGTAAACAGGCTTCGTGATTGTAACGCTGGCGGCTCTTGAGCCCGTAGGGCTTTGGGAAAGTAGCCCCCGATTGGCGCGTAGCGGCTATCGGGGGATGGATGTGTATTATACCCAAATGAACCTCGTAGGGGTTCCCGATTATACGTTATGAAAAATATATCTTTCATCATACTCTACACCGAATGCCTTCAAAAACTCGATATATTCCTCCCTGAATGATTGCTTTCTGTGGTGTTCT
>JAFOHE010000110.1 GCA_017421975.1 Pseudomonadota bacterium | reverse complement strand
TGATACATCAAACCTCGTCATGTTTAAAACATACGTAAACAATATAAACATGATGATTAGTTATCAACGAAAACCAAAGAAAACAACTATTTTGGGCATTGCTGTCTGAAAGTTATCGTCACTATTATCGAGAATCCAGGGTAAATAAAAACGCGATGGCAGGCACGGCGTATTGGCTGAAAGCCAATAGCTGTGCCAAAACGGGCGTATTGGCATTTATGCCAATACGCCCGTGAATGAGACGCGTATTGGCTGAAAGCCAATAGCGGCTCCCATAATACTCCCATAATACTCCCATAATAATATGATATTGCGACATTTACAGATAACTGAGGTATCAGTGATGTCATTTATAGAGAGCTATTTTTTGATTACGGTGTGATTCCCGTTGTTTTGACGCAGCGGAAGCCGAGGTCTGCGGCACCTTGATTAGGCGCTTGGGCGGTAGAAGCACCGATATTGATATCTTTTTTTGAACTCAAATAACTTCCGCCTTTTGTCTGGACTTTTTTTTGTGATGCATCTGGCGTTGTGACCCATTCACGTACATTGCCAAGCATATTGCGAATGTGACCGGGGTTGTTGCCGTTGGTGTGTGAAAAGACGCTCAGTGGCGAGGCGACATTTTGTTTTTTGCAATCGGATGTGGCGCCGAAGTGAATCGTGTCACATGAAACGTTGACAAAAGTGATGCCGTTTGTTTTTCCGCCAAAACGTGCGGCTGCTTCCCATTGCTCTGCCGTTGGCAGTTGTTTTCCAGCATATTGACAAAAGGCTTCTGCGCTTCCCAGGCCGATGCCTGTAACGGGCAGATTGGGATCCGTGGAGACTTGGCCGAGTGGTGGGCACTTTTCTGAGGCAACGCACTTGGCGTATTGATAGTGGGAGACTTCCGTCTGATCGATATAATAGGCGGGCAACTCGACGATTTTGAGTTCGTCACTTTTGTCTGTGCTGATGTGGTGGCGAGCTGCTGGGATGAGTGTCATGCGGCCAGACGGTGTATCGATGGTTTTGACGGTAAGGATGGAGATGTCGTCGATTGGTTCGGTTTGTGCCGGTGGCGGGGCTTCGACGGGGACAGCTGTTGTTGCACTGGGCATGTGCGTGTTTGTACGATAAACGAGGCCTGTCACGGCCAGGATGAATATGAGTAACACGACGATGGAGAGGGCGAGACGCGCTTTGCTAATCGGTTTTGGAGCCGATGACATGGCGTGTATCGTCGTCGCCTGCATGACATTCGATACGTGTGGACGCGTGTTCTGAGCGGAGGATTCCGTCGTCGTGAGTTGAGTGCGGCGCCTGGACTTGGGTTTGGTTTCGGCGATTGGCTGCTTCTCGGCAGTGGACTTCGGCGGTTGGCTGACTTCAGCTTCTGTGACGTTCACGGTGGCTTTGGAAGCGCGTTTCGGGTTTTGACCCGATGATGTGGGTGCTTTGAGATTGATGGCCGATTTTTTGACTTCGGCGGCTGATTTTTTGAATTCTCCTGAAACGGAACGCGTGAGCTTTTTCTTGGGCTTGGCTTGCGTTTGCTGGGCTTCGTCAGACGACGTTTCGGACGAGGCGATTTTCGTATCGTGATGGACGTCTTGTGCATTTGGCGTATCAGACGCAATCTGTGGGGTGTGCGTTTTAGTCGCTTTTGTCGGCGCCGTTTCAGATTTTTTTCGGACGCGTGTTTTCTTTTCGCCTTCTGTGGTCGGTGCCTTCTTTGGCGCTTCGGACGACGTTTCTTTATCGGTATGCGGTTCGCTATGTTCGCTTTTTACGACGAGTTTTTTGACATTACGAGCGACATTTTTGGCTTCTTCGGCACGCTGCGCTTTTTCTGCTGCTTCTTTGGCATCGACAGGTTTGGACTGCTGTGTGCGGTCTATTGCCTGACGAATTTTGTTCTGAAGCTTTGTATTTGCGTTCGTCGTTTGGATCGACATACCATCGCTGGGATTGAGGAGAAGCGGGATGTCGTCGTATCCGCCGAGGCTCAGCAATGCACGTTGAAAAGCCTCTGCGTTGGCATAGCGGTTTTCGCGATCCTTTTCGAGGGACTTCATGATGATCGCTTCGAGGCGATCCGAAATATTGCGCCTGAAATTTTTGATCGATGGCGGTTTCATGTTGAGCTGCGCCTGCATCAGCTCAAATTCCCGATACTCGGCAAACGGCGTTCGCCCGCACAACAATTCATAAAGCGTCATGCCAATCGCATAAAGATCTGCGCGTTCGTCGATGGCACGCGCACTTTTGATTTGTTCAGGCGGCATATACAAAAGTGTGCCCATGGGAACGCCTGTTCCCGTCAGCTGCTGGTCTTTTTCGATGAGCTTTGCGATGCCGAAGTCCATGACCTTAATGCCGTTGTACAGCGCTTCTTTGGCCAATTCGGCATCGACCATAATATTGGATGGTTTAAGATCGCGATGAATGATCTTCTGATGATGGGCATAACCAATGGCATCAAGCATCACGAGCGTCGTCGATACGGCATCGAATTCCGAAAGCGGCCCTCTCCGGATGATGTGATCGAGCGAATCTCCCTTGACGTGCTCCATGACGATGGCCAGAATGCCGCTCATGCCACCTTCTTTTTCGCTGTCGATGACATCAATGACGCGCACGATATGTGGATGCGCGAGGTTTGCCTGAATCATGCCTTCGCTCAGAAAGCGGCTGCGCGTCGTAGGTATGCGCGCATACTTCGGCTCGAGGACTTTGAGCGCTAACTTTTTGCCCAGTGTCTTGTGATGGCACGCATAAACGACACCCATGCCACCTTCGCCGATCATATTTTCAATGACGTATGAACCACGAAGTATGGTACCCGGCGGTAAAATACCGTCTGCAGGCATCTTAAAAGCCATATCATGGCCACATGCGCTGCAATAACGGCTTCCGTCAGGAATAACTTTGTGACAATTAGGACATTTTTGACTCACTACGAACCTTCGACAAGACAAACAAGAACACTGCGAACCGTTTGAGGGTGGCGTGTTATCTTTGGGGGTCTTCTATAACGAAAATAAAGGCAGGGCAAGTTTGCGCAAGTGAGGCTGTTATCCTAAGGGGGCCGTGCGATTGCTTTGCAATTCGCCCGTCGGCTTCGTCTATGGTCGGCGCGAGGCCGCCCATACGCCTTCGCATTTTTACGCCGTGCGATTGCTTTGCAATTCGCCCGTCGGCTTCGTCTTATGGTCGGCGCGAGGCCGCCCATACGCCTTCGCATTTTTACGCCGTAGGCGTGAGAATGAGACTTAGCATAGATGTCGTAGAGCGAGGTACAGGCGTTATTTTTAGGCGTGGTGTAGAGGCGTATTGAGGTAAGGCAGATTACCACATCATTATATTCGCGTGTTCTCTGATGAAATTTCTGAATCTTGGTGATATGGAACAGGTTCACATGTGATCGTATATTGCTGTGAACTGTCAACGCGAAGCTGGCATTTGACAACAACCTGATGATATTCTTCTTCTATGCGATAACTATAGTAGTCGATAACCAGCGTGCCATTTTCCTCAATCCATCTAGGCGCTTCAAACTCGAGTTGATATTGCGCTTTGTTTTGTTTCAGTTTTTTAATCTGCCGTTCGGTAAAAATTTCTCCCGTATCTGCGAGATACGCTATGATTGTAAATCGAGTTTCGAGCTTGAGTTTATCTGGATTTTGCCTGATGGCAGCCATAAATTGAGCGAACAACGCATTGTCTGGCAAATGTACGAGGCGTGGATTTTTGCCCATGAGTACGCCTAAAGCACCGCCTTTACCTTCGAGATCCTGTGTCCAGGACGGCGCAGGTGTGCTACCATCGATGAAGTAAAGATTTCCGAGGCTAAAACGAGCATAGCAATTCTTATAGCCGCTGTGTTTCTTGGCAAACTTTAAGGCTTGGCGAGCCTCGTTGTCTTCATCAAGATCCATATAGCCATAAGACAACTCATCATGCCATTCCGCCATCTCTTCGGTCATGGAGTGTACTGTCGTTGTAGGAGTACACCCCATGCCAAAGAAAGGATACAATGGCAAAGATAGACTTCTTAAAGATATTCATCATTTATATTAGATATGGAATAGAGGTGAATGTCTCTTAGGAATGGATGTCAGAAGCCTTTTCTCCCTCATTGAATTTAATAGGAGCCTTTTTAGGATCCTGCGTCCCATTGTGGAGTCCCATGCCTTCGAACCATGTTTTGTGTTCTGCTTTGACATTGGTTCTCTGACTAAGATGATACGTTGCGTAGCAAATTCTTTGCAGTCGGAACGGCCATCGTCGTAAGCGTATCCGCGTGTAGTCGCCATCGTCGTAAGCGTATCCCCGCATCGTCGTAAGCGTATCCCCGCATCGTCGTAAGCGTATCCCCGCATCGTCGTAAGCGTATCCCCGCATCGTCGTAAGCGTATCCCCGCATCGTCGCCATCGTCGTAAGCCTATCCGCGTGTATGTCCGTCCCCCCGGTATCCACATGCCGTGTGATACCCAATGCCGTGTGATGCCCACAGC
>JAFOHE010000109.1 GCA_017421975.1 Pseudomonadota bacterium | reverse complement strand
GGAGAACGAGGGGGTAGCGACGTATTCCAATAACAGAGAGAGACGTTCCATGGAACGTCTCTCTCTGTTATTGGAATACGTCGCTACCCCCTCGTTCTCCATTGTTGTTTAGGATAACGTGTGTATACTGCACAAAAATGGATCAAATTAAAGCCCATACTGAACTTTCTTATCGTGAATGATGCCCACATCGCCAAATTCGGAAATGAGGCTATTCAACAGTCTTGAAGCATCTGCTCGCAAATTGATGGAAGCATAAAAGTCAACTTCTTGAAGCACACCCTGAACACGTTCCATCGCTGCAGGTGGAATTTCAGTGAGCGATTTGACGTTTGTGTCAACGGAAGGCTCATTAAAAAGCCCGGCAAAAACATCATCAAGTGCCATGGCAATTGTTTTTTCGTTCGAATTCTCGTCGAAAAAGCCACTGCTTTCTTCATTCGGATCACTGGGCGCCGTTGCATTTCCCATCGTTGCATTAGCCATATACGAAGCAGCCGTCGTGACGCTCTGTGACTGTGTTGATTCCACTGTCTCAGCACTTTGTTCGAGTTTCCTGAGATCAGAAATCACCTCACTCGGAATATTTGCCACAGGCGCCGGAATCTCTGCTGTCGGACGACGACGCGTAATGACAGGCCTTGAAGCATCACCGATCGTGGGAACACTCTGTGTACCCAATTGCGGAATAACAGCTTTCGAAGTCACCCCCGTAGCAGAAGCTGGCGACTGGGGCACAGCAGGCACAGAACCCATCGAACGCCCCGTATAAGTTGCCGGCGGAATACGCGAAGCCGATGTCGAACGCCCGGCGACATTGGGGCGGATCGCACTGCCGACGCTGGCATTCGCCTGGACGGGATGCGGCGGCAGACCCGTGGATGCAGAACGCACAGGCGGCACTGCCGGTGGCGCTGACACATTCACCGGGTTTGTCTTGGGGATCGGCGGCGCACTCGGCACTGGCGGCACGCTCGGACGCGGCGGAATCGGCGGCGCGCTCGGACGCGACATGTTCGCCGACGGCGGTACTGGCGGTGCTGAACGCGGCACTGGGGGCGCTGTCGGAACCTGAGCTGCTGGAATGTTCACGGACGGAATACGGCGAACTGGCGCAACAGGCGCTGCTGAAACCGGAATCTGTGGTGCTGGTGCCGAAGACTGCGGATATGACTGAACTGCCTGTGACACACGCTGTTGCGGATATGACTGAGCTGCCTGTGCTGGCGGCTGCGATGCATAACCTGCCTGACCCTGAACCATTCCCGTCGAACCATCAGGCGCGACAAGACCATAACGAGACGGATCAACGCCAAAAACACACAAAAGATTATAGTTCTCCCATGCACGCGGCGTACACTGCTCAGCTCTCAATACATGGCGTATCGCATCCTCAAGATCTACCTGATACACGGCTTTCGCGATTTTACGTTCCACCTGCGCAAGCGAATACCAGTCCTGTACACCCTCATAAAGCTCACCCAAAAGGCGAAGCGAGGGAAGATGATGTTCATCTTCCTGGATGATCCGCTGACAAATCAACGCGGCATTCTGGAAATCACCACTTCGGTAACACTCCAGAGCTCTCGAAAATTCATTCGACAATTGCACCGCGCGATTCTGTTGCGACGGTGCTGCCGGTCGCGGCACCGACGGAGGCTGCGACGGCGTTGGCTGGGCTGCTTGCTCCAAAACACCAACAGGCTGTAAAATGGAATCCGATACGACGTTTAATGCTGTTGAACTAATCTCGGGAAGATCTCCCTCAAGTGCCTTGAGTACCTCCGGATCGCGGGGATCAATCTTATGCGCACGCATCCAGACGTCTTCAATCACATCCTGGCGAGCATTCGACGCCTCAAGCTGACGCGCCAAAAGCTTCAGCTCATAAACTGCATCCCGCGGTCTACGAAGCTGCTGGAAACATTTCACCAACAACTCGTGAATCTCTTGCGTCCGCTTGTCCGCATGAAGATCACTCATGATGACAACCGCATCGTTGAAACGGTTCATCTTCATATATATCTCAGCAAGGCGCTTGATGACATCCGCATCTTCCGACGCCAGCTTCAAATACTCGCGCGCCGTCTGCACATAATCAACGAACTTTTCCTTGCTGTAAAGCTGCGCCAACGCAAGGCTGTACTGACGTACCGCACCTTCCTGATCGTGCTGAACGTTGATCAGGTATTGCGCATACTTCATGCGCGTCTGAACGTTCTCGCTGTCGAGACGTACCATCATCTGAAGAACACGACCGTACAGCTCGCTTTCCGGCTGACCCTCACATTGACTGAGACACGCACTAAGCTGCGATATCGCTTCGTGTGGAAGCGACAACGAACCATAAAGTTCTGCCGCTTCAAGCGTCAGCTCTATGTTGCCTGGATCCAGTTTCTGGGCCTGCTTCAATACGGCAAGCGCCTTCTGGTAAGCACCCTGGGTACGATAAATCGTTGCTACATGTTTGAGCGTATCGATCGATTCAGGGTAATGCTGCGCCTTCTCATAGTACGTCGCCAAACGCAAAAGTACGCGACAATCGTTGCCACAACTGTCCGAGATCTTTTGAATTTCTTTGATTGCTTTTTCAAATTGATTCTTGTCCGCATACTTTTGCGCGGAATCAAGAACTTTTTCTTTATCTACTGCCACTTCTCAAGCCTGATAATAAAAGTTGTTCGTTCCCCCATCCGTGGGCAAAAAATCCATTTAAATTATACACAACGCTTTCGCTCGTCAAGCATCTAACACCCAAATGTACCCTGTCAAACGCTAGCCAGCTATGACATGATGCCTTAATGTGCAGCAAGCATACGAAGTTCAGAAATCGCCGCGCCATAATCCGATGCCGAAAAAACACCAGTTCCAGACACAAAAATGTTGGCGCCGGCTCGCGCGGCTTCACTGATCGTCGCTGCCTTGATACCGCCGTCCACTTCAATGGCAACTTCCGGATACATCGCACGTAGTTCCGCGATCTTTCGTGTCACCGATGGAATGTATCGCTGTCCACCAAAGCCTGGATTCACACTCATCAGCAAAACAAAATCAAGATCATCAATCACATATTTGAGACCGTCAAGCGGCGTATGCGGATTTAGGGCAACACCTGCCCGGCAACCTGCATCGTGTATATGCGAAATCGTCCTGTGCAGATGCGTACACGCCTCTATCTGGACACAGAGCGTATCCGCTCCCGCTTTCGCAAAAGCATCAATGAGTGAATCCGGCTCCACAATCATAAGATGAACATCAATCGGAAGTCGCGTCACCTTCCGAAGACTCTCCAATATCGGAATGCCAATCGATAGATTCGGGACAAATCGTCCGTCCATAACATCAAAATGAAGCCAGTCCGCACCACCGCGTTCAAGCGCTGCGACTTCTTCTCCTAGTTTTGAAAAATTCGCAGACAATAAACTCGGTGAAATCAAAATCTTTTGAAAATCAGGCTTTTCGATCATCTCTATGACTCCGGAGTACGAGGGGGTAGCGGCGTATTTCAAGGTTTTGCGGTTTGTTGGCGTTCCCACAAACTGCAAAACCTTGAAATAGCCGCTCAGGGGGAGACTTCCCCCCCCCTCCAAAAACAACAAAACTATTCTTATTCTTCCACAGGATACACAACGCCTAGTGCTATGGACGTTTGCTGTGTCTGTGATTGGTAAATGTCCTGATTGAGTTTTTCAAACGTTTCTTTGCCATCCTGCCAGAAAATGCGTCCGCGCTGAACCCTATAACCCGGTTTTCCTCGCTTCCGAATCTTGACAACACCCGCTTCAAGCGTCGGATCGACCGTAATGACCTCGCGAAACGGTATTTCTTCAACGATTTCCTTGCGAAAGAGGACGCGCATTTTGCTCGGCTCACTCGAAAAAAACTCGGCCGTGAGCAAGTCATCTTTCGTCGTGACTTTGAGGACGACAGGAACGGAAAATGGATTGCTTACGCGAAGATCGAGAATCGGATAACTCACGACGGCATCCATACCAACGGGAATGTAGCTCGAAGGCAGGGAATGATTATAGCGTTCGTCAATTCCAAGCCCTGCAATAAGTGCAGCAGCATGAATCGTCGAACTCACCTGACAGGCACCGCCACCTAGCCCTTCAACAAGCTGTCCCTGCTCAATGACAGGAGCTTCCTTAAAACCACGCGCCTCACTGCGTTCTCCAACCCAGGCATTATAGGAAAACTCAGCACCTGGCATCAAAAAGACGCCATTCATGGCTGCGGCAGCAAGCTTCACATTGACCGTCCGGTTCTTAGCCTTCGAAAAGCGCGTCGTATAATGCCCAATGCGGTACTGCGGTGACCAGCCTTCAAAAGCTTGAACATCGTGGGATAGCGCATGCGTCGTCTCAATGGCAATCTCAAATTGTGGTTCATGCGAAAGAACAGCCTCAAAAAACCGGGCACGCGTCTTTTCACGATCTACACGTTTGCCATCAATACCGGCGATCAATCGACCCTTTTCAAAATCGTACCTTCCTTCGATCGCATCCACATCTATTTCGGACGAAAAATCAGTGAGGAAAGCTTCAAAACGGTTCGTATAAAAAACCGTGATTCTGCCATCTTCACGCGACAAAATTTGCGCGCTGTCCCGAATCAGAGACTCAAGACAAGCCCTATCCGATGTCGTTGACTCAAGGATGCCAAGCGTATCAAGCGTGTACGTGGCGACGCGGACGGGGCTCTTTACCTCAATTTTTCGCGGTTCCTCAAAGAGACAAGGGGCTTTATCTTCAACAGCCGACGCTTCGTCGGCACGTTCGTCAACCGCTCTATCCTCACCATCCAAAGACGTTTGCACATCCATCCCTTTGGATGCGTCAGAAGGCACGCTTTCCGATAACGACAGATCAAGGGCATAGGGCGAAATGGCGTTTGGCTGCTGTGAACATGCGCTCATCAGGCCAAGACACAAAAAACACACCAAAGCAAAAAGACGCAAAACTCTGCGCCCTTCTGCATGATGCCACCCCACACCCTCGTTACGCGTCATCAGGTTCACCACCGTCATTGTCATCTTCCGAAATGCCTTCCTCGGAATCATCGACTTCGTCCAAATCCTCCGACGCATCCAAAAGGACATCGTTTATGACATCGTCATCGGCAGGAACATCCGAAATCGATGCCGTTTCTGATACAACGACGTTGTCATCCTCCGACTCATCTTCCCCCTTGATGCGAGCAACAGCAACGACGTGCTCATTTTCACCCGTGCGCATAATCTTCACGCCCGCAGCCGTGCGACCCGTTTCTCGGATTTCAGACACGCGCGTACGTATAATCGTACCGGAATCAGTCGCTACGAGCAGATGCGCATCATCATAGACGAGCATCGCCGCAACGAGATTGCCATTACGTTCGTCCGTATTGATCGCTTTGATGCCTGTGCCACCGCGTTTCTGAAGACGATACTCCTTGATCTCTGTCCGCTTTCCATAGCCGTTCGCCGTCACACAAAGGAGTTTGCCATTCTCGTCATCAATGATTTCCATTGAGATGATCTTATCGCCATCATACTTGAACTTCATGCCGCAAACACCCATGGATGCGCGGCCCATGTCCCGGATATCCTTCGAGCTGAAATGACAGCTCATGCCGCGTTCTGTCGTCAGAAGAATCGACTCTTCATCCTTGACGATACGCGCACTCACAAGCCTGTCGCCTTCCCTAAAACTGATCGCACGAATTCCTGTTTTGCGAATGTTATCAAAAGCATCGAGCTTCGTCTTTTTGATCACACCATTTTCCGTCACCATGACGATAAAACGGTTCTCCTCATGTTCCATGGGAATTGGCAAAATCGTCTCAACATTCTCACCCTGTTCAAGCTTTGGCAGCATATTGATGATCGGACGCCCCTTCGCGTTTCGAGATCCTTGGGGAAGTTCAAATGCTTTGAGCTGAAATACACGCCCCAAACTCGTGAAAACGAGAATCCGCTGATGCGTCGAAGACGCAAAAAGATCAAGAACATAATCATCATCTTTCGTCACCATGCCACGCTTGCCGGCACCACCGCGCTTTTGCGCCTGGTACTCGGTCAACGGCATACGTTTGATGTAATTCTGTTTCGTACGCATGACCATGACGTACTCTTCGACAATGAGATCTTCAACCATAATCTCATCTTCTTCTGAGCCATCCACTATCTCAGTACGACGCGTATCGGCATACACTTTCTTGAGCGGTTCAATTTCATCAATAATGCACTGATCAATGCGATCCTTCGACGCAAGAATCGCCTCATATTCCCCAATCATTCGGTGTTTTTCTGCCAGTTCGTCGAGGATCTTGTCCCGCTCCATGCCCGTCAGACGCTGAAGCCTGAGTTCCAGAATCGCCTTCGTCTGCACTTCGCTAAACTCAAAACGCGCGATCAACTGTTCGGATGCTTCCTGTGCCGTCTGGCTACCTCGGATAATCGAAATGACCTCATCAAGGTGATCAAGCGCACGGACATAACCTTCCAAAATATGGGCACGATCACGCGCCTGGCGAAGCAGATAGATGGTTCGTCGTACAACAACATCCCGCCTGAATTCGATAAAATAGGCCAAAACCTGTTTCAGGCTGAGAATCTCCGGTTTGTTGTTGACGACGGCAAGCATGATCACACCAAACGTCGTCTGAAGATCCGTCAATTTATAAAGATGATTGAGTACAACCTGTGGCGGATAGTCCTTCTTGATCTCAATGACCATGCGTATGCCAGCCTTGCCTGACTCATCGCGTAAATCATGAATACCTTCAATACGCTTTTCTTTGACGAGCGCCGCAATTTTCGTCAAAAGACGGGCTTTGTTGACCTGATATGGCAATTCTTTCACAATCAGGGCATCGTGACCATGTACCTTTTCTTCCTCAACCTTGGCACGCACGCGAATTTTGCCCTGCCCTGTCTCATACGCTTCATAAATCGGACGCTTGCCAATGATCGTGCCATACGTCGGAAAATCAGGACCCTTGATAAATTGCATCAAATCTCGTGTCGTGCAATCTGGATGACGCATCTGATAAATCATGCCATCAATAATCTCACCAAGATTGTGTGGTGGAATGTTCGTCGCCATGCCGACCGCAATGCCGTTTGAACCATTGACGAGCAAAAGCGGAATGCGCGTCGGCAATACCATCGGCTCCTGCTCCGTTCCGTCAAAGTTCGGCATAAAATCGACCGTGTCCTTATCAAGGTCACATAAAACGTCCGTCGCTGCAAGCTTCGAGAGCTTCGCTTCCGTATATCGTTGCGCAGCCGCAGGGTCACCATCAATCGTACCAAAATTACCCTGCCCATCTGCAAGAACATATCGCATATTGAATGGCTGAGCCAATCGAACGAGCGCATCGTATGCTGCTGCATCCCCGTGTGGATGATACTTACCGATGACATCACCAACGATTCGGGCACTCTTTACCGTGCGCGTGTCACAGCCACGTATCTTGCTCATGGCATACAAAATACGGCGATGGACCGGCTTCAACCCATCACGCACATCCGGGAGCGCTCGCCCCACAATGACACTCATCGCATACGCAAGATAATTGCTCTTCAATTCGTCGTCGATGCTTACGACATCGATTTCCCCACGGTTATTTGTTAGATCTATCTGGTCAGTCATAAAATGAAGGGCCTCCTTACCCCTAATTGACGCCCTTCTTTAACATAATTCATTGTTTTTTACTCGCTCAAATTGAGAATTCACGATTTTACTTTCTCCCTAATGCCAGGTTCTGCATGCCTCAAAAACCAATGCTATGAAGACAGCCAACACGACACGATGTCGTGTGGATGGCTAATGTAGGGAAAATGCGGATGAGTAGTGACGTTCCATGGAACGTCACTACTCGGGGGGGGGGCATTACCTACGGGATGGAGCACAATGTGTGCGGAAACACTGGCCCTTGCGCGATAGAGTGTGTGGCAATGGAGGATGGAACACAATGTGTGCGGAAACACCTCCTAAAAACTGTAGGGACATTGATCACGTCGAGTTGGGGGGACGTTACGGAAAAATGCTTTAAGGCGAAAATTCAACTTGCGTTATTGCCCCGTTAAGGCCTAGAAAGATAGTTAGGATTGTTTCGGTCTGACCGAAGTGTTTTTGTACGCTATATTACACTTCTGCGCCGAGTGTGTCGGCGCGTTGATCCTCTAAGGAGATGTTATGAACAACAAAAAGTTAGCGTTAATTCTGGCCTGCGCTGCGATGGCTGGTACGTCTGCATGTAACGAAGTTGCCGAGTTCTGTGATGGACAGAGCCGATGTGACAACAACGTCATCACCATTTGTGATGGCAATAAGGTCGTGAGTGTCATCAACTGCAATGACACGAATCAGGTTTGTGACACCGCCACGTGGACATGCGTAGACCAGAAACCAGCGTGTACCGAAGGCGCAACGCAGTGTAGCGGCACCATCATTCAGACTTGCACGAATGGTGCATGGGTTAACGGCACCGATTGTAACACGACGAATCAGATATGTGATTCAACGGCCAACCCCGTTGTTTGCAAAGACCAGGAACCTGGAAAAGTCTGCGAAGAAGGCGTCAAGCAGTGTGATGGTGAAGTCCTTCAGGTTTGCCGCGATAACGCATGGGCAACAGACACCGATTGCGCGACCCTCGATAATAAAGAATGTAAGGCCGATGGCAATGGCAGCTTCGCTTGCGTCGACAAAACGCCCGTCGCCTGCACGACCGAAGGCGAAAAACAGTGCGCCAGCAACGTGCTTCAGGTCTGCGAAGATGGCAACTGGAAAGACGATACCAACTGCGCCAACAATACGGATGGCAAAATCGTCTGCGGTGATGACAATGGAACGGCGGCATGTGTCGCGCCTGCCGGTTGCGACGATAAGGCTCACGGCGATATCCGCTGCAAAGCCGATTCCGAGGCCGACCGCGAAATCTGCGACAACGGTACGTGGAAACCGACTGATGCATGCTCGGGCGACACACCATATTGCGCAAATGATGCTTGCGTAGAATGTGTAGGGGATACCTTTGAGTGTACCATCGAAGTCATTGATGGAACTGACGGCAAACATAATGTTGCCAAATATGCGACGAAAGCATGCGTAAGCAATACAATCGTAGAAGATGTCTGTGAAGGTAGCAAAATCTGTGCGGCAGATGGTAAGAGCTGCGTAGATCCAAATGCTGACATTGCCGAATTGCTTTGTAAAGATGATGCATATCAAGCCTGCGTCAGCTATAACAATACAAATTAT
>JAFOHE010000108.1 GCA_017421975.1 Pseudomonadota bacterium | reverse complement strand
GACGCCGTTAAACTGCGAGCAGAAACCAATGGCCATCGCGATCGCGATGATGTTGGCAGGATGCTGCCAGAAGGTCGTGAAACCAGCATGAACACCGCCAAGAAGCGTGTCAGGGGTTGCGCCTGTGACACCGCCAATGATGGCTGCAATGATAAGAATGATAAATATCGAAGGCGTTCCCACCATCTGCTCTTCGACGAAGAATTTTTTGGTATCGTCGCTGTTCTGGCTCTTGGCGAGTTTCGACATGCACGAAAGGCGGACGAAATAGGAGGCAAGATAGAAGAGAAGGTCAAGACCCAGCATCGCATTGAATGCCGTGACTTCTGCAATCGATTTGCCAGAGAAGAAGGGTTCCCAGAGGTTCGAGATAATAAGGGCAAGCAATGACATGCCGAGGGCTGCCCAGCTAAACCATTTGACCGGCTTCTTGAAAATGGCATCGACAATCGGCGACATGATGAGCATACCGCCGCGCATCAGGAGCATGGCAAAAACGATAGAAACGCCGTCAATCGTGTAGGCGAGCGTGGTTGTAACAACAACAAGACCTGTACATATACCAGAGAAAAGCGTCCACAATCGCGGACGTGGGAGAGAGAGTTCTTTGCCGCCAAGTTTGAGTTTCCATTGCGTGGCATACTTCCACCAGCCCATAATGCTGATGAAACAAATCATGACGATGATAGAGGCAAGAATCGTGGGGGGGAGGATCTCAAAGCTGTTGACGGACATCACTGGATCGTCCGGACCCGTCCCGAGAAGACCCTTGGTAAGAACCTTCGTCATAAACGAATACGGCACGTATGCCGCAAAGTAGCCAAAGGCAAACCACCAAATGGAGACTTGCTTTTTTGGCGCCGCTGATAATTCTGCAGACATTTCCTTTTCTCCTGTGCAGTATAATGGTTGCAAAAAAAATAACCGCTCGGCGCGGCTGTTTCCTTTAATGTCTAACTAACCCCCAATCCGCTTTTACGCAAGTTATTTATTGCACTCGGCGCACGTTTTACATACGTTTGATGTCGTTATATGTAGGTTTTATACTTACTTTTGTATTTCGTATGACCGAGTGTTTGGATTGAAAAAACGTGTATTTATATATTTTTGATGCGGGGGCCGTCGCCCCCTACGGCGCTATTTGCCTTTGGCAAATACGCGCCTAGCCCCTGTGCGGGGCCAATGCCCCGCAACGCCCCGCGTAATACGCACAATGCAATTTTTTAATAATATTAAACGTGCGATTGGCACAAAAAATATAATTGGCGAAGGCGTGTTATTTTGTGATGAGGCATTTCGCATCTGCTGATCCGGAAAGCTGATTCGCGCCTGTCAAAATGCCGTACGTCTTATCATTGAAAAAGAGTGTGCGGTTTAATTTTCCTGTTTTCCCGTCGATCTCTTCAATGGTATCCCCTGTAGAGCAAAGCAATTGCTCGGCACTCGGCGCATAACACGACACGGCACGCGTCTCCCGCGTCCATAGGACATTACCTGTGGCCGAATCGATAAGCACAAGACGTTCCGGCTCTATGGCGAGCACATTGTCGCCGACGAACTTGACATTGCGTGTGTTCGTATAGCTGCGGGCATAAACTTTGAACCCCTTTTGATCCATATTGGTCGAGGTCACATAGAGTTGGCCTTTTTCATCGACAGCGGCAACGTAGGACGACGATGCGCTGATGGCGAGATGGGTGATGTGGCTGTTCGTGCGCGCAAGCGATTTGATCTGGTTCTTCCACTGGTTCTGATCCATATAATAAATCAGGCCGATCTTGTTGTTCAGCATGTCGTCGCTCGCTATGGCGGCACGGTGATCACCCGAAAAGGCGATGGCATAAGTGTCGATGTTGAACGACATCTTGTAATCGGCACTTTGGCGGTTCATAAAATCCTGAACGGTTTCCGAAAGCTGGATGCCCGAAAAACGATTGGGAACGATCCATACATTATAAGTACCGTCTGCATTACGCGTCGCCATCTCTTTGTTGTCCGGGGTGAACATGACTGCATGGTGCGTGGAATCGCCGGTGAGATTGAACAGTTCGGTGCCGCTGGCGATGTGCGTCAGCATGATCTTGTTGTTTGTATAGTGGATCACAACATCCGTGCTGGGAATGAGCGAGTAATTGTCCACGACGTCATCAAGTTGTTTGATGTGCTGAACCTGGCCGTCGGGCATGACCTGCCAGAGCGTTGAGTCATCGAGAAGGTATTGTTGCCCGCCTTCCTGTTTGGTCACCATTTGGCGGATGACGCGTTTACATTCAGGGGCAATGACCGGCTGTTTCGGCGCATCCGCTTGCACGGTTTCCTGCGTAGTCTGAGACTGTTCACCTGATGACACGGCATCGGCGGCCGTCTGCGGTGATTTTTGGGGACCGCACGAAACAAGCGTGATGCTGAAAAGTAGGGGAAGGATAATGGAAATACGCTTCATGAAAAAGTCTCCTGTGTTGAGATAACGCGGCACAATGAATCAATTGAATGTCCTGGCTTGAGCGGTTCATCGGCTGAAAACGGCATGCCGTCGCATGCACAAACGCGTGCAAATACATATTATCGCCGATGCACATACGCGCGGTCAAGCAAAGTTGGCCGCTTTTCGGCGTCGCTTTTCATACAAACGTAAATTTACGTCGCCGAAGAAAACAGGTATAACCACGGCAAGCGCAAATCTTCGAAACATTAAATTTGATTGCGTGAGCATACAACGTTTGAATACCGT
>JAFOHE010000107.1 GCA_017421975.1 Pseudomonadota bacterium | reverse complement strand
GTATAATTTATTTTACCATTACACCATATTTTAGTCAAGCCGAAAAAACAAACGAAAAGAATATAATTTTCAAAAAAAATCGTGTTTTTGCGCCTTTGTCATTGACAGCCGCTTGATAAAACGATGATTCCAAACATCGACAAACTCTCTGATTCCGTCAAAAAACTCAGCTACGACGTCGATAATACCTATTCCATACCTTACTTCTGGGGCAACGTCGGTATGGTGTATAACAAGACGAAGGTTGATCCCAAGGTGATTGAGGAACAGGGCTATTCGATTTACAAAAACAAAGATTATTCCGGACGCGTTTATTGGTATGATTCCGAGCGCGATAGCTTCATGGTTGCCCTCAAAGCGCTTGGCTATTCCATGAACACGAGCAACGAAAAAGAAATCGTCGAAGCTTACAACTGGCTCATCGCCATGGATGAAGCCGTTTCGCCCGTCTATGTGACGGACGAAGTCATCGACAACATGGCAAAAGGACGTAAGGACATTGCCATTATGTATTCGGGTGATGCGGCTTACGTGCTCAATGAGAATAAGGATATGGCTTATATCGCACCGAAGGAAGGGACGAACATTTGGGTTGATGCGATGGTTATTCCCTCAAATGCCACCAATCCTAAGCTCGCTAACGAGTTCATCAATTATGTCCTGACGCACGATGCTTCCTATGATAACAGTGATCAGGTGGGTTATACGTCGTCGAATGCGGATGTCCTCAAAGAAATGACGGCTCCGGGGGCCACGTATGCTGATAATCCTGCCTACCTGCCGCGCATCGGTTACGAAAAAGACGAGTTCTTCCACGATAATGACGTCATTAAAGCCATGATTTCGGAATTGTGGATTAAGGTCAAAGCGAACTAATCTGCGATTTCTCGTATTGATGCTCTAACCTCACCTGCTTAAACCCCCTTTCTTCTTTAGAAGAAAGGGGGGTTTATTATGCGCTCGGCCTTTCTCCCTCTTTATTGCTGTGGACATCGATAAAGAGACGATTGCATCCGAAAAGGGGCATGCCCCCTTGCCATCAAAGCAACTTTTCCTCTAGTGTCATGAACGATGTCCACAGCAATAGACACTTCATTTTTTCGCTAGACTGGTTTGGAAACTCTTTTTCCCACTTCACCTTTGTTCCAGGCTGGCTTGGAAATTTATTTTCCCACATGATCTTTGCCCTAGGTTGGCTTGGAAATTTATTATACCAGTGCATTTTATTATCAAGACGCACTAGAAATTCATTATGCCAGTGTATTTTTTTCTGAGGACGGCGTGTCTGAAATTTCAGAAAGCGCGTTTTTCTCCAAGATGAAGTGTCTGATATTTTAGATACCAAGGAATGCGTACAGACGCGTTGGGGGCGTTGCGGGGGATGCCCCCGCAGAGGGGGGAGCGGCGAATTGATCGTATGTAACGACGTGTCGTGATATGCCGCTTGGTGTCGCGATACGTCGTCATACGGTCAATCGCCGCGTGGGGGGACACTTCCCCCACCCATCTAACCGCGTGACACAGCGCTTGACGTCACATATTTGCCATTCCAGGGACGAAATTTAAGATAAACCGGTCTATGGAAAGGGGTGGAGTATGTTCATAAAACGACGTCTTTTGTATTCAGCCAAAATTATCCTTGGTATGGCTGGGTGGATGATCAGTCCACCGATTTATGCGGATAACCTTATCATGGAAGGGAGAAACACGCAGACTGTGGATGAAAAGAAGCATACGGCGTATGACGGTCTTCCCAAAAACACGCGTCAGACGCAAGAAGGATATTGGGTGGGGAGCAATCCAAGTTTAAGCGAGATTCGTGCACTCCATGCGCGAAATGTGAAGCTCATCGTGACGCTGACGCCGGTATTTGATCCGGACGGGAGCCTGAAGGCAAATCTCGAAGCACTCGGCATGACGCATATTAACATTCCTTTTGGCGGGCAGTTTCCCAGACCCACGCGCTTTTATCAACGCATGCTCGCGTTTGAGCCGCATGAGACGTATATCCACTGTGAACACGGCGGAGACAGGACAGGGGCATTTTTGGCGTACATGCTCGTCATGCGGCATGACTGGTCCGTACAGCGTGCATTTTTGTCTGTACTTCATCCGCTGGATGTCTCTAGACTCAGGAATGTTCTGAAGAGGCGTGGTTATGCGACTGATCAGGCTGACATTGACGCGTATCTTGGCATATATTCGCCTGAAAAGAACGGCGGCTATGGCGGCTTGAAGGTGCGCAGCATGGATTACATCCGTTTGATTCATACGACGATAGACGCTATGGAGCAGACGAAGCGGATAAGGATACGGGAAGCCAAATTGGCTTCGAGCCGATAAGACAAAGTGTAAGGAACTCATGGATAACAAAGAAACACAGACAAAGGAACAGACGTTGGCAAGCTCTGAAATGGCGAATGTTGGGGATGAAATGGATCGTCAGGCTTCGAAAACGGAGAATGTCGGGGATGGAGAAAATAGGATCGCCGCAGATTCCGCGTCTTTACATGAGATGAATGTCGCGGATCATTCGGCTGAGGGCGATGGGAATGACGTTGGGAAGGACGCAGAACAAGCTTATGGGATGAAGGATGAGGAGACGGCGACAGATCAGAAGCCTGCTGACGTAGATGAGACTTTTCAGGAAGATGAGGATGAGGATGTCAGACGACTGGCAAGCATCCAGGGAAAAGACGATGCATGGAAGAAAGTCAAGCGTCCACCGAAGTGGTCGGCCTCACGCGTGCTTCTCATGACGGGGGTGATCGTAGGGGTACCGTGGCTCGTTTATGGCAATTTGTCGGATATCAGCTATTTTTTCTCGTCATCCAGTGCGGTGGATTTGGGGGATGCTTCGGATTACATTCGTTCAACGGGGGGAAAGCCAGGCAAAGCGCAGGATTTTGAAGACAATAAGCTCGTGAGGATGAAGGGGTTTCCTGTGCATCAGATCGCGATTAAGACGAAAGATGGCGGACTGACGCACAAAACAAAGCTCATTTATCAGCTGATGGGAAGCAGCGTTTATGTGGAAGAGCCGCTTGAAAATTCCAAATATGCGCAATTTGTATCCTCGACAAAGACGCAGTTTTCGATGGATGCTGGTGTCGTTGCCGTCGATGTGGAGGGGCGGCTCAGGCGCTTTGATACGGCCGATGCGAAACAGTATGCGCCGGTCAGAAGCTACTATACGGATAATTATGGCGTCACGTTTTGTAATTCGCTTTCTCAGAGTGAAAAAACGCGCCGGCAATCCCAGCTTGGTAAAGGGGGGCTCATCCTTCAGGTCATGCCCGACAAATCCGTTCTCGAGGGCGATACGGGGACGCAGGCGACCATTCGTGACATCGTGCCGTTACGTGGAAGGCGTGCCGTTGCGGTGACGGACACAAACGAACGCCTGACGACAGCGGATGCAGGAAGAACGTGGACAAAGGTGGCATTGCCCTTTGATGCGCCTGTCACGGCCATGGCGTATGCGCCACAGACGGGACAGATCGTGTATGCCAGGCAAAATGGACAGATCGGGCCAGAGAATTATCAGCCGGAATATGCGGCAATGACTCTGACGCAGGACGTGGAAGATATGATCTTCAATGCGCCAGAGAATGTTGTGGTGGAACCAGGTACAGCAGGCGTGACAAATGTGCCTGCCATGGTCGCTGTCGGGCGCGAGGGACTCATACAACTCGCGTGGCAGGATCGTGAAGGCTGGTTGCCGTCGCCACTCATTCAGCCTTCGGAATACCATGACATCATGCGTATCGGTGATACGGTCTATGTCGTCGGCAGCAATGGCGCATTGATGGAGCGTCGTCTCGTACCTGGCACGACGTGGCAGTATTCGGTCTCGCCAGAATCGGCGGATTGGTATGGATTGACGCGGATCGATGATCAGCTTGTGGCTGTCGGTTCCAACGGAAAAGTCATTCGACGAAAGGCGTTGTCGGATGAACCGTGGGAGATATGGCCCTTTGATGACGTGCCTGGCATTGATTTCAAGGCGACGCTTCGAGCTTCGGCGCTTTCGGGGGATGGTAAGCAATGGGTTGCCGTCGGTGACGACGGCGCCATCGTTACGGCAAAACGTGATGATAAGGGGGATTTCGGACGTTATTCGGCATTGACAGAATCCTTTGCTGGATATGGATTTGTCGATGACATTGCGCAGGGAATGGCACCGACCGAAGCGCTGGCAAGGGTGATGGATCGTCACACTGAACTGACGCTGTTTGATGTGACGTGGCATCATGGGAAGTTCTATGCCGTCGGCGAAAAGGGCCTGTTCATGACGAGTACAGACGGGCACGCATGGACAAAGTCAAAGGCGCTCAATACGACCAAACGCCTCAATGCCATTCGATTTGTGGATGACAGTCACGGCTTTATCGGCGGCGAGAATGGCACGCTGTTGATGACATCTGACGGCGGTGAGACTTGGAAGCCGATGAAATCGCCGACGAAGCGATCCATCTTCAGGATTATGACGGATCTAAGTGTGCCCAATATCTTTGTTTTTGCCGGCGCGTACGGCATGTGGGGATATTGTTATGCCGAGGATTCGCGGTGCTTTTTGCGTTCGAGGAACCAGGAGGAGCATTATCGATCGATTGCGTTGGCGACGGATGCGAAAAAGCCGAATCAGATGCGGCTCATTGCTGTGGGGGATAGAGGCCGGATCGATGGTATTGATGACACGTTGGGGCCGGATGCCCTACGTTCGTTTGCCCAAACGCGTCCGGCAGAGCCCCTGGATATCGCGGTTGCCGATAGCCCTGTTCCGCTCAAGCCGGGGTATGGCGGTGGTCAGCTTGCCCTTATCGCCTCGACGGATGGCCAGGTTTTCCGTTCGACAGATGCCGGTTACACGTTTGTGCGAACGCCCACGGGGTTGACGGATGACATTGTTCGCGTCATGCTTTCTGAAGACGGGGATATGGCGTATGCCCTATCGCGCACAGGCAAAGTGGCACGCGCACTATATGGCACCAAAAATTGGCAGGTTGTTCCGTTTCCCCAGAACGCTCGGATGGCCTTCGGGACGGTTGTTGGCAAAACGGCCATCTTTGCGGATCGCCAATGCCTCTATTCAGTGGAATCAGCGGACGATGCACAAGCGACGGCAATCGTGTGTTTTGACGATGATACGATCGAAAATGTGACGGGGGTCAGCCGTACAGAGATCCTCGTGGAAAGTGCATCTGGAACATTGTATCACCTTTCAACGGCTTCTGATGCGGGTATTGGTAAGCTTGAAATGCCTTTGCCGACCGTGGATTC
>JAFOHE010000106.1 GCA_017421975.1 Pseudomonadota bacterium | reverse complement strand
CCAACATGAATATCATTTCATAACAAATGCAATGCATTTATCTGCACAAACTATAGCGGATGTTTATAAAGAACGATGGCAGATTGAGCTATTTTTTAAATGGGTTAAGCAGAATCTAAAAATCAAGACATTCCTTGGTACATCTGCAAATGCGGTTATGACTCAGGTCTGGGTCGCGCTTTGTTTATATCTCATTCTAGCCTTCATTCGATTCATATCCAAAATCATTCATTCAATGCGTGAAATTTTGAATTGGATACGTATTAATTTGTTCTCAAACGAAATTCTCAATGATTATCTCGTACCTAAGATGACGGAACCCATTGTGAATCCCCAGTTTGCGCTGTTCTGAAAAGTTGCGGGACAGCAGTGGATATTATATAAGAAAATATAATATATTATGTTATGTGTATAATATGGTTGTGCGACAAAATACAAAACAGTCCTTATAAAATAATAAGGACCGCTTTATAGCATTACTTATTTTTATATGCAGATCGGTTTCGGCGAACGAAGAATCCACCCACAAAAGCAAGGATTAAAGCAAGCCATGACATGGATGCGGGGTGATAGAGAGCGGAGTGGCAGGAGCTCTGACCATGTTTCGGATCGTATGTTTGTTCATCTGGTGTGATAGTTTCATTTGGATGTGCAGAACTTTCAGAGCCATTGTTGTTCCCCGGATCATTGTTGTTCCCCGGATCATTATTATTTCCGGGATCATTGTTGTTCCCCGGATCATTGTTGTTCCCCGGATCATTGTTGTTCCCCGGATCATTATTATTTCCGGGATCATTATTATTTCCGGGATCATTGTTGTTCCCCGGATCATTGTTGTTCCCCGGATCGTCGTTGTTCCCCGGATCATTATTATTTCCGGGATCATTATTATTTCCGGGATCATTGTTGTTCCCCGGATCATTGTTGTTCCCCGGATCATTGTTGTTTCCCGGATCGTCGTTGTTTTCGGGGGTATAGTCTGGGTTGGGAACACACGTGTTAAGATGGAGTAGTGGATTCGGAGCTACGTTTTCATACTTTTCGGCGGCAGAGAGCAGTGTCAGACCGTCTTTGGAATAGGCAATGGCTTCTCCCTGAAGTTCCGCTGTTGAGAAGGATGAAGTCGGAGCAGCAAAAGCTTCGGCCATGGTCGCAGTAGTAATGTCATATTCATAAATTTTGGCATAGGTGCGCACGACGAAATACTTACCATTGGGTGCAAAGTCAGCCGCTGTTACGGCATTAAAGAGCGGTTTGAACAAGCCTAATTCGCTTGTGAAAGTGTAGCTGGCAAGCGGTGTGAGCGTGGCTGTGCGCGTTTCACCGTCGCCTGAAGGGACAACGTTGTAGAGCGTCTGTTCGCCGCCCGTCGATTGCTTGGAAACGACATAAATGGCGCCGTCACGCGGATCGACCATGAGACTCTCGCAGTCGGGATTGACAAATTTGGCTTCCGTAGAGGTGGATTCTGGATAAGTGATCGAAATCGTGTAGGTGAGATCGAGCGAGAGCGATTCTGAGGCATCGGTTGACAGCGGGGCGTCTTTGAAAACGAGGATTTTTTTGTCCGTGCGTTTGAACGTGTTGTCCCCCATATCGCCAATGAAGATGCAGGCCGTCTTGAGTTGATCCGGGGAACAGGGGCCGACAGCGATGTCCTCCCAGTCGATGTTGGTGACGCCGTTAAGTTTGACAGTCGCCTTATGTTCACCTCTTTCGTTGATGGCATAGAGTTCAGGTTCGCCACCGGAATCGGTGTGTGCCCAATAAATGCCGTCATTTGTCCAGCTTCGTGCGAGGCCACTGATTTCGTCGAGAAGCGGCGTCGGCAGGTAGATGCTGTCTCCAAATTCATGCGTTGTACAAGGTAAGTCGGCCCAAGCGGTACCTGAAGTGAGTAAGAATAAGAAACATCCCCAAAAAGTCCGCGATACAAAACGCATTTTTTACCTCATTTAGAAAACAAAAAAAAGCCGACTGATGACAGTCGGCTAATTATAGGCGATATGTGTGGAAACATCAAACCGCCATGCGCATGAAGTTGCATGACGGTAGTGTCTCAATCGCATTTTATCGGTCACAGAACAGGCTTAGCCTGTCATCCCGTTGTCTATTATTCGGCGGATTCGCCGTTGTTGACAACGCAAACGCCGATTTCGCTCTGATCGATCATGCGCTGGTCAAAGCAGACTTTGGCGGGCTGAACCGTGGTGGAATCGTCTTTGCATTTGTCGCTGACGTCGATGCAGTGCGTCTGGCTCGTTTCGCCGAGGAGGGCATCGTAGGTGCCGGCGCCGTGGCAGTCCGCATCGGTGTTGCATTTCGGCAGGCAAAGACGGGCATGGAGCTTGGCTTTTTCGGGATTTTCAACAGAGAGAGCAACTTCGATCGGCATAATGAAATCGGAGAGAGCGGAGCCGGCAGGGCACTCGGTAAATTCATCTTTGTGGCTGTAATCGCCAAATTCGGCGAAATTGCAGATGCCGTCGCGGGCACCCGATGTCAGTTCTTCGCAGTGTGCCATCATGAGCGTACACATGCCCTGTGGGAAGTAGATAACGGGATTGATGTGATTTTTACGGGCGTCTGTCGAACGGAAGCAGCCTTTGACGACGCCGGGGATCGAAGTTTTGACGTTGTCACAGCCGATAATTTTTTCGATTTCGGGACGTTCATAACCGGCATAGCGGCAGTCCTCGCCATAGCAGAAGCAGGGATCACCGATTTCCTGTTTGCTGTCGCGGAATTCCGGGAAGAGGAAATACTCGCTCACGCGGCAGGCATTGACGAAATAATTGACGATCTCGTTGAGGGCTGTGAAGCTGTAATCAACCTGACGAATGGTTTCGCAACCTTCACGGTTCGTTGCTGTCGCGGCATTCTCGGAGAGAGGCACGAGGAAGCCTTCGGCATCCTTCTGATCGGTTTTGTCGTCTCCGCCGTTGTTGTTCGTTCCACCGTTGTTGTCACCACCGTTATTTTCGGTACCATTATCGTCGTCATCGCCACCACAGGCAGTGAGGTTCAGAGAAAGGCCTGTTGCCAGGGCAAGAATAAGAAGGACGTTTGTCGCTTTTTTGATCATGATCAAATTCCTAATCAGAAGGTTCATCTATGGAGAACCGCCATTCAGACCATAGGCCGTTAAAAAATGCGTGTGGCGGCCATGAAAAGAAAAACTACCTAATGAACGGCATAAAACGCGTGAGCCCTTTGGCATTGTAAAAAGGGCCGCTTGCCGTACGTCGGCCAGTCTAAACGCATGGATGATTGATTTATTCATGCATATTTTGAGGGGCGAACAGTCATGGCCGTGGAAACATCGAAAAATACCGTGTGAGGTTTGCCATATTTTGTTGATGTTGCTGACAAACGTGTTGGGGGCGTTGCGGGGGGGCCCCCCGCAAAGGGGGTAGCGGCGTATTGACCGTATGGCGGCGTATCACCGCCACCATACGGCCAATAGCCGCGTAGGGGGCGGCTGCCCCCGCAAAATAAAATTGTCTTTTGCCGACAAAATAGCGGTTTACTCTTAGACGTAAATGTGGTAGAAGGTCCGCCGCCGATTGGCGAGTGGAAATTTTGCCAATCGCATAACGACACACGCGTGAATCTTTCGTGTCATTGTGGAAGTCCGGAAATCCGGCACAATGTCATCACGCGGAGGCATAACACAGGAGAACAAAATGCCGCACATTTCGATGAGAAAACTTCTTGAAGCAGGTGTACACTTTGGCCATCAGACCAAACGTTGGAATCCCAAAATGAAACCGTATATCTATGGTGCCCGCAATGGTATCCATATTGTCGATCTCGGCAAAACGGTTGCTGCCTTTGATAAAGCTTATGAATTTGTGTCTGGTATCGTTGCGAGCGGGAAGCCGGTTCTCTTCGTGGGTACGAAACGTCAGGCTCAGGACGTGATTGCTGAAGAAGCTGCACGTGCTGGTCAGTTCCATATCACGCAGCGTTGGCTTGGCGGCACGCTCACGAACTGGAAAACGATTCGTTCCTCAATCGAGAAACTTCGCAATTATGACCGCATGAGCACGGACGGTACGTTCCAGAAACTTTCGAAGAAGGAAGTTCGCAGCATTGAACGTGACCGTGAGAAACTTGAAAAATCGCTCGGCGGCATCAAGGATATGGACAATCTTCCCGGTGCGCTCTTCATTATTGACAGCAACAAGGAATCGATTGCTGTTCACGAAGCCAACACGCTTGGTATTCCTGTTATCGCGATTTGCGATACGAACTGCGATCCCGATCCGATCGACTATGCCATTCCTGGCAACGATGACGCTATCCGCGCGATCCGTCTCTTTGCTGGCACGATCGCCGATGCCTGCATCGAAGGTGCGAAACGTCGTGCAGCAGAAGCCCCTGCAAGAAGCGCCGAAGCGGGTGCGGGTTACA
Organism: Pseudomonadota bacterium; assembly: GCA_017421975.1. Classification (GTDB taxonomy): domain Bacteria; phylum Myxococcota_A; class Bradymonadia; order UBA4248; family UBA4248; genus RGIG464. The sequence continues at coordinate 12,174 of JAFOHE010000106.1, read as the reverse complement.
ATGCCGCTTCCGACAACACGGGTGCCAAGGTTCAGCGACGTGGTCACTTTGCCGACGAAGCCGACGCTGCCAAGTAAGTCCTTCTTATCCTTATAACATGTGAAGCCTGAAAAGGCGTGGTGATCATGCGGCATTTTGGCCGCATGATTTTTTCTGTCAAATCACAGACTTTGCACGTTCTGATTTTGAACTCACGAAACGTTAACGTTTCTTCCCAAGACACTTTTTTACCAACGGGGAACAATCAATGGCTATTACTGCTGCTATGGTCAAAGAACTGCGTGAAGCGACGCAGGCTGGCATGATGGAATGTAAGAAAGCCCTCACCGAATGTGACGGCGACATGAAAAAAGCGATGGAATACCTTCAGATCAAAGGTCTTGCCAAGGCTGCCAAGCGTGGTGCCCGCAAGACGAGCGAAGGTGTGATCGGCGTTTATCGCACGGATGATGGCAAAGGTGTTGCCCTCGTCGAAGTCAACTGCGAGACTGACTTTGTCGCCCGCACAGACAATTTCAAGAATTTCTGCAACACGCTTGCCCGCGATGTTTACGAAGCCAATCCCGCTGCGGATGCCAATTTGCTCGAACTGAACTGCAATGGCGAAACCGTTGAAGTCAAACGCGCCAATCTTTCCGCCTCCACGGGGGAGAATATCCGCATTGGCCGTTTCTGCCGCGCCACGGTCGAGAAAGGTGCTGTGATTGCCTATCGTCATCACGACCTCAAGGGTGCCGTCTGCGTGACGCTTTCTTGTGACAATGATACCACGGCTTCGAACGATGCGTTCAAAGATTTTGCAGCCGAGCTCATTCTTCATGTCTTTAGTGCCAACCCGCTCGCCATCTCTTCCGATGAAATTGATCCTGCAATCGTTGCGGATCAGAAAAACGTCTTCGTTCAGAAAGCGGCTGAATCCGGTAAACCCGAAGCCATGCTTGACCGCATAGCGACCGGTATGCTTAACAAATGGTATGCTGAAGTTGCCCTTCTCAAGCAGATCTGGCAGTGCGATGATTCGAAAGAACTCGTCGAACAGAAACTTGCGAAATGCGCGAAAGCCGTCAATGACAACATCAAAATTACCGGTATGACGCGTATCGTTATCGGTGAAGGTGCCGTACAGGAAGAAGAAGCTGCTGAATAATCGGTTCGCTTTTTGTAAATGTGAAAGGCTGGAAACTGTAAGGGTTTCTGGCCTTTTATTTTTTGCGTTGGCAACGGAAACATCACCATGATGCAGTATGGTGTTATGGCTAATGGTTTCAAATCGGCCACAGTGTGTTGTGTTACGTAAGGGTATATCTGCAAACATATCGAGTTTGTTTTGTTGCGCTAAGTAGTGTATGATAGGGGCGGTTTTCTGCAATTTTTGAGGAAACATTAACTCTTCGATGAATAAGGTCAGGTATCATGAAACGCTTAAGCCTCATATTTTCCGTGCTTTTGATGTGTGTATGCAGCAGTGTGAACGCCCAGGATGCAGCACCTGTCATGTATATTCCAGGTATGCCTGTTCCCCAGATGGAGTCTGCATCAGCAGCGCCGTCGGAAGGGGATGCCGCCGCGCCGGCGCAGAATGGTGGAAAGATTAGTCGGATTACCAAAGCGGGCGATATGTACAAACAGCCCGAGCCGAGTGCCGATGCCGATGCAAACAAGGCTGGCTCGGACAACAACAGACCCGATTACAAAGGCGTGACGCCGCCGAAGCGCCTCGTGCCCGAAAATGCAGCGACGTTTTCCAGGACAAGTGCCAATCAGATGTCGTGGATTGGTTTTATGCCCGAGGAAGGTGAACATCGCATCTTTTTGCAGACGACAGAGCCGACGCCTTATGAACAGGTCGCATCGGCCTCCGATCGCATCGAAATCCGGCTCATTGGCGCTAAACTTGCCGTGTCAAACAACCACCGCCAGCTCGATATGAGCTATTTCAAAACGCCCTTCAAATATGCCAAGGCCGATGCCAGTGGCAAGGATGTCCGCGTCGTCGTTCTTCTGAAGGAAGCTGTGCCTTACGAAATCAGACAGCATGACAATATGACAGAAATCGTTGTCAAGCCGGCGAATGTGGCACCTCAGCCAGCCAATTAATATTTTGTTTTGCCGCCGCTATTGCCTGTCGGCAATACGCGTCGGAACATTGCTATTGCCTTTCGGCAATACGCAATGTTTCTCTTATTTGGGCGTCTAAGCCTGATTTTGTGTGTGTTTGAGACGTATTCGTCTCCCCCTGGTCGTCGTTTTGATCCAGTATGATGCTTTGGGCCAGTGGCATCAGTGGCTGTATCCGTCTTTCAAGGTTGTTTAATGTCCCAACGCTTAGGTAAGTATATCATTGATTCACTCATCGCAGAAGGTGGCATGGCAAAGATCTACCGTGCCAGGACAGAGGGGGTCGGTGGCATAGATAAGGTCGTGGCACTTAAATGTATGCAAAACAGCATGCAGGAAAATGATGAATTCGTCCAGATGCTGCTTGATGAGGCCAGAATCACGGTGCGTATGACGCACAAAAATATTGGCCAGGTTTACGGGTTGGAACATGACGGTAACACGTATTTTATGGCGATGGAGTATATCGATGGCGTAAACCTCGCGACGCTTGCGCAGTGGGTTTCGCAAAATCGAAACGGCTTCCCCATAGAAGCTGTTGTCTTTATCATCATGGAAGTCGCGGCCGGCCTTTCCTATGCCCATCGTATGACAGATGATAACGGCAACCCGCTCGGCATCGTTCACCGTGACGTGAATCCGCAAAATATCTGTATTTCTCGAGAAGGGGAGGTCAAACTGATCGACTTTGGTATTGCCAAATCCAAACAGGCATTCCAACAGACGGTTGTCGGCACGATCAAGGGCAAGTTCAATTATATGAGCCCTGAGCAGGCACGCGGTAATGCCGTTGATCAGCGTACCGATATCTTTGCACTCGGCGCGGTCATGTACGAGCTTTTGTGTGGCCGGATGCTCTATCCCCTTTCGCTCGATGAGACGACTTTGCGCTCCAAAGTGCGTATGGCTGACTTCGAGCCAATCGAAACCTATATGCCGAATATTCCGCCAATGCTTCATAAAATACTCAATAAGGCATTGACGCGGGATGTTAGTCAGCGGTTTGCAACGGCGCGCGATTTTTTGCTTGCCTTGTCCCAGTTTTTCCATGATTCGTGCAAGGTTTATGATTCCATCAGTCTGTCCGCCCTCGTTGATCATTGCCTCAAAGCTCCACCTGTGGCTGATAAGCATTTGTTGGAACACAAACCAGTCGTCGTTGCGCCGCCATCTGGCGAGATGCACGTCTTGGGCGCAGATGCTAAAACGGTCGATGCTTCAGTGATTGATTTGCAGACAGCGATGGCTGCCGAACGCGATACAACCATACGCGATATGACATCGCCTTCATCCTTGGAAGATGGGCCGACGGCGATGTACAGCAAAGATGCGTTTTTGGAGTATCAGAAAAAATTCGAAGCTGAGCAGAAATATAAACCGGGGTTCTCTGAAATTGATCGTGCCATCGACCTCGATATCGACAAAAACGGCAACGATGAAACATTGATGATGAAACTTGGCCCCGTCGGCAATAAGTCAAATTCGGACGATGGTGAGGAAAAGTCTAAAGAGAGAGGCGGCATCATCGGCAAACTCTATTCGATGCAGGAAATGACGCTTGCAAAGATCGGTGTCGGCGTGATGATCGTGGGCGTGATTCTGGCGATAATTACCGTCGTCGTCTCAAGCGTTAGTTCTGATGAAGCTCCAAAAGCCGTGAAGACGCTGCCCGCCGTCGAGATTCTTACGATGCGTGTCGAAAGTCTGCCTACGCACGCGTCGATCTATATCAATGGTGTCGATTCCGGTTTCAAGACGCCGCATGATATTCCAATGAATGTTTCTAACGTCATCCTGAGACTGCCCTACTATCAGGATCAGGTCGTCGATTTTAAGGACGCCAACAATTCCGTTGTCGTTGTCAAAATGGTTTCACGCGAGGCGAAACTCTTTATTGACTCGGAACCGCAAAAAGCAAACGTGTATATCAATAACGAACGCCAGGAAAGCCAGACGCCGATGTATGCGGAAGTGCCGATTGCCGAGCCGCTCGATATCAAGATAGAACTTGAGGGCTACCACCGCGAAAGACGCACGCTCGAATGGGGGAATGAAAATGAGGACAGTAAACGCCTCAACGTCGTCCTTACGCCGGATAGATCGGATTTGTAAATTCCCATCACAATAAAAAGAATGATTACATCACTGTGGGGCAACGAGGTATGTAGGAGCTGGTCATGAATTCGCCGCTGAATTTCACAACTTGGGAAAAAGGGATCATCGAAAGAGGCTACTGCCCGGAAATGCCTCATGGGTGGTTCGATCAACATTCGATTGGCGGAGACATGGGCTCGAAAAATGAGGATTTCGAAGTCACAGAGATCCCTGCTTACCTTCCATGTGGTGAAGGGGAACACATTTATTTGTGGATCGAAAAGTGCGGCAAAACGACGCTCGAAATCCAAAAATTGCTCGAAAAAGCCTATGGGGTCAAAGAAGCGGAAGTCGGGTATGCCGGTAAAAAAGATGTGCACGCCATTACGCGTCAGTGGTTTAGCGTGAGTTCGCTTCATCCACCCGCCGATGCCCTGGATATCATCCATGCTGAACCTGGGGTGAAGGTGCTGCATTCCACGCGTCATCAGAACAAGCTAAGAATGGGCCACCTCAGAGGAAACCGCTTTGGCGTCAATCTTTATGGCGTGACGGCTGACGATGCGACGATTCAGATGTGCTGCGATCGGCTGATGAAGGAAGGCTTTATCAATTACTTTGGTCTTCAGCGCTTCGGATACGACGGTGGCAATATCGCTCAGGGAATGCGGATTCTTCGCGGGGGCCAGGCCAAACTTCAACAGAAAAAAATGTATATCAGTGCCCTTCAATCCGCCGTGTTCAATCTTTATGCTGCCAGACGCTTTAGTCTCATGGGGTTTAATGTTGTCGTCGGGGATGTGATGCAGAAAATTGGTGGCGGGTGCTTTGTTTGCGAGGATCCCTTCATCGATGCCGAAAGAGCCAGAAATGGCGAAATCGTCGTCACAGGCTCTCTGCCTGGCAGAAAAGTTAAAATGGGAAGCGGTTATACTGTGGAACTCGAAACGCGTTGCGCCCATGACCTAGGCCTCGATTGGCCACCACAGGATACGCCTGAACCTGAACTTCTTAGGCTTGATGTCGCCCGAAATCTTGCTGAAGGGGATAGACGCCCGCTTTGGATCCGCCCTTCCCATGTCAGTTTTACTCGACTTGAAGCGGATGATACTTTACATTTCGAATTCGATCTTCCATCCGGTTGTTATGCCACAGTTCTTTTGCGACACCTCTGTGGTTCTGCTTTTACTCGCTGATTATGAGGTATGACATGAGTTTTAATGCTGCTCAGATGAAATCTTTTCGTGAAAACTCTCAAATTATCTGCGAAACTTACGATCTTGATGCTTTTACACGCATTTTGCAGCGACGTAACCTGGCATCCGTTGTCAGCGAATTGAGTACGTACGAAAAACAGGGACTCGTTGTTCCAAGAAGTGGCAAAAACAACAAGATCCTTTATGACATCGGACACTTCGTACTCCTCCTTAGAATTCAACAGGCAAGCCGCATACGTTATGATGTCGGTACCACAGGCACGTACGATTTTGAAGACGTGATGCTCAGAAGGACAAAAATTGCCGATCTCGTTTCTGAACACATTGTTGAAGATTCGAAGCAGTTTCATGCTTTCTTTTCGTGGATTTGGAGCGATGGCTCCGGAGACTATGATCTCAAAAATGTCATCCACGTCAAACAGGTGGTTCAGCTCCTCCTCGATGATGTGGATCCCAACGGTTTTATCGCTTCACTTCATAGTTCTGCGACGAACAGCCCCGTCAATCTTATCGTGCGTGATCTGACAAATTTGATGTCGGATTTGGATACCCTGATTAAACAGTTTAATATAACGGATGCGGATGGCAGCGTCCTGGATAGATTTGCGGATCGTGAAGCGATACTCGCACTTTACCGCCAGTGGCTTGAACCGCTTCGCTCACCATATCTTGCTTCACCAATGCAGGATATGATGTTTGATGATCGCATTGAGTTCTTCAAAAAAAGGAATGACATTCTCGTTGCCAACGATTTTGATGCGCTGATTGATCATTACGAAAGCAATAGCTGTCTTTTTGAAGGCGATATTGAACACCATGCCGAGTACTGTCTTGCGCTGGGACATATTTATGGCGATTTGCTTCAGAACAATGAAAAAGCAGCTGCCGCGTTTGAAGAAGCGCTTCAGTATGATCCCACGAACAGTGAAGCCTTCGATCTCGTGAGCCGTCATCTGCGTGAAGCTTCCAATTGGGATGCGTTGATTGAACTTCTCTCCAATCATTGGGATGCCGTTGATAATGTGCAGAAACGTTGTGATATGCTGCGTGAATGTGCTGCCATACAGGCTTTTCACTGTCAAAATATCCCCGAGGCCATCGGTCTGTATGAACGTTGCATGATCGAAGGCAATCCAGGAAATTGTTTCGACGACATCTATAAAATCGTGTTCGGGCTTATGGAAGATTCGACGAATATGGAGCGACTTCGCGTCCTCGTCACTCTGTCCATGCATATCACGAAATACGAACAACGCGACAAAGTCGTCGAGCTTCAGAAAAAATTCAATGATTCCGATGAACCCGCCAGCCAGTGTCTAAACTACCTGATTCAGGCCGGTAATTCCAGCTTCTCCGGTGATCAGCCTGAAGCCTTGGAATTCGTGCGCAAGGCTTTCGTCGCCAATCCCGCCAATACGCTCATTGAAGGCGTTTTGCATCGAATCGTGTCCAAAATCGGTTCGATGAAGGAATTCGACGAAGTCATGGATGATATCGATTCCGAATCAATCTCGGTGCGCGATCTGAGCCTCGTGCTCATGCGCATTGCCAAAGTCCTCAAGCGTTTCCCTGAAAAAGCCAACTACGCCCTTTCGTACGCTGAACACGCCGTCGATGTCGATGCCACAAACGACGATGCCATCGCAATTTGCTATGATTTGAGCAAACAGTTGTCCCTCCAGGCAAAGACGTTCGTTTATGCTTCCCTCAAATTGGCGCGTTGCAAAAATGAAAAAGAACGCAATGAGCTTGAAACCATCTGCGAAGAACTCAAACTTTCTTTTGCTGATCAGGACGACGTTCTCATCGACGTCTACGAAACGTGTCTGCAGTTTGAGCCCTTGCGAAATAACATCGGGGATGATCTCAAGAGCCTCATGTCCACGATCTCTGATGATAAAGCCGTTACGCTTATTCAGCGTGTTGAGTCGCTCTGCGTATCCAATGGGCTGACCAACCTTATGGGTGAGCTCTATGAAAGCGTTCTCGAACGTCCCATTGCGGCCAATATCCGAAAAAGTCTCCTTGAGCGTTACCTCGGCATGCTCAACGGACAGACCGATAATCAGGCGCGTGACACTTTCTTGCGAATCCATGCTCAGCTCTTCTGCATTTCGCCAAGTCCTTATCTTGCAACGCTTCTCGAAAAGTTTACAGCCAAAGACGAAAGTGCTCTGCGCACATGGGCCGGATACATTGAAGAAGCCATGGCCGATATCGAGGATAGTAGCACCAAAATTAAACTCTATGCCACGTTGACGCATATCTTCCTCGATATTCTCAAGGATGATGAAAATGCGGCTGAAAGTGCGAAAAACATTCTCAACCTCGATCCCTCAAGCGTCGTCGCCTTCAAGACGTGTTTCTCGTGTAACGAGCGTCGTGAGGATTATTTCGAATGTTGCGAACTCTTTAAATCATTCCCCATCGACAAATTCCCGTCTGAAGACCGCAAGTATTACGCGCAAAAAACGCTTCGCTTCGCTTTGATTAATCTCTATGACACAGACAAAATGCTGTTCTCCATTCGGACGCTGATTGCCAATCACCCGGAGATCGTGCTGCCGTTGATGGATCAAATGTTCCGTTGGCAGGAAAAATCCGATCTCTCGCGCGAACAGCTCATCTGTTTCTTCGATATGTTTGAAAAACAATCGGACGATTATCTGAAAGCCGTGTTCCACGCCATTCGCGCAGAACTTCTTATTAAAGAAGGGCGGGACGAAGAAGGACTCGCGCTTCTCGATGCCGCTTTCCGCACACAGGCGCTCCAGACTGATGCCACGCTTCCGCTCTCTACGCGTGTAAAGAACGTCCTCTCGGCATTAACCGTGAACGATAATAATAAATCAGTTATCGATTTGTGGTGTTCTGATACTTCGGATGCGACAAAAGCAAAATCTGCAGAAATCAAGGCAATTGACAGATCCAAGCTTCCTAAACTCGGTGATAAATTAAAATCTGGCGACAATAAGGCGCTCGATGAATCCAGTATCCTCAAGGATAAATTAAAATCTGGCGATCAAAAGGCTGTTTCCGGCGAAGTCAAAGCTGTAAAATCCGAACCGAAAATCAGTGCCGAAGAAAACGCGGCTTTTCAGAAGATGGATAGTCTCGTCGCCGCTTGCCGCGATAATATGGACGATGCCAACGCCTTTGCCAGGGTCGATGAAGCGATCGCTGAATTTGAACCTAGATTTAAAACGGCGCTTTGCCTCAAGATTGGCGCTCTGTGCGAAGAACAAAATCGTAAAGATAGTGCTGAAAAATATTATAAAATGGCATTTAGCTTTACACAGTCTTATGAATTACTCGAATTCTATAAGCGAAATCGAAAATTCAAAAAGGCTCTTAAAATCGCTCAGTTTAAAGAAAAACAAATGCCGGATGATGCTGATAAAGCGGCTGCGCTCATTGATCAGGCACTCATTTATCAACAACTCGGCGATTATAAAAATGCCTCGACATGCCTCGATACTGTTTTGACAAACTACAGCGATATGTATGCTAAAGTCGAAATGATTAATATTCAGCGACAAAAGGCTGCGCTCGCGATTGCTATGCATGATAATGATTCTGCCATTGCCATTCTTAATCAGGCTGCGACTGATATTGCAAAACAGGATCCCAAACTCAAAGAAGAAATCGATATCGACCTTTGTTTTCTCCTTAGGGATGCAGGACAGGCGGATGAGGCGCGTAAGAAATGGCAGCAACTTACGCTCAAAAATGTTAAAAATGTTCGTATGCAGTTGTTTGCGCTTTGCGCAGATGTCGATGCCAATAAACTCGCCGAAGCTGAGAAAAAATATAAGGCGCTGCTCAATGACGTCACGGGAACGCCTATGGAAGTCACGGCGCATGAACAATATCTCAGAATTTGTGAAAAACGCGACGATGCCGATGCTGTTCAAAATGTCGCCAATCAGATTCTCGCGCTTGATCCAACAAATGCACTCGCGTTAAAAGTTATACAAAAATAGTTTTTGATGGGGGAGGTATCCCCCTACGCGCTATCATCATGGCTTGTAGACGTCGTTCCATAGAACGCATTCTATAAGCCATGATGATACGCCGCTACCCCCTCTGCGGGGGTCACCCCCGCAACGCCCCCATAACGTTTGTTCAATGCCGTGGATATTAATAAACCACGGTGCTTCGATTCAACGTCGATGTTCGTGGAAAAACATATTAAATATAATAACGCCACGAGGCATGATGCCCACAAAATGGTATGTTATATACCATGGATACAATAACTTGGGTTATGAACAAATGACGATAAAATGATGCTGATGCGTTTGTATTTTTGCCATTTAGATATAAGTATTCATACGATTGCGATGGCTGTTTTTTTATGGTTGTCTTTGGCAATCAATCAGGCATCCGCACAGACACCACACGAATTCTTCAAATTTCGTTATTTAGAACCACCGATGGAGAATTCTGCTCAATCGGTCAATTCTTCATTCAAACTCGACGCCAATACACGTCCGCCTGAGCTTACGACGCTCGAAGAGAATTTTGATCCGCCCGTGGGTGCCCATAAACGTATTCATATTTATGACAAAATCACTTTTGACAGCGAATTGGCGATTCAGCCCACGACTGATGCATGGGAACGCTATTATCCAATGCGTCCGCCTTCGGAGCTTTTTATCGTCCGAAAAGCGATGTTTTATGCGCCCATAAGACAGGGGCAGTTATTTATATTACCGACAGATTCATCCGATATGCGTATCAGTGATTTTCGCGCATATAAAGACGATATACATGTTCACGACCTCGTATTATGGCACAGCGCCTCATCGGGTATTTATGCTGTGACTGCACCAGAGGCAGGGACTTATCGGATCGAAATCACCACGGCGTCGCCCAAAAAACTTTTGGAAGAAATGACGGCAGACGAGTTAAAAAGTGTCGTTCAGATGGAGCAGCCAAGGCGTGAAGACTTGCAATCCATCAGGACGCTTGTCATGCGTCAAAAGGATATTGCGACATTTATGACTTCAAAGGGCGGATTAGCGCAGCTCGCAAATTGGTTTCAAGGATTTGAAGCGACGCCGCTTTTGCCTTCCAATCTCACTTTGCTCGAAACGATATTGCAACAAAAACGCGGGATTTGTCGGCATCGCTCTTTGGCATTTGTCGCGATTGCGCAAGCTTTCGGCTATAAAACCCGCATGGTCACAAACGAAGCACACGCGTTTGTGGAAGTCTTTGTCAACGGGGAATGGCGTTTTGTTGATCTCGGCGGGCAGACTGAGAAACTCAATGTGACTTCGCCTTTTGATACTGTTCCTGTCGCGCTTAAACCAGCATCGTCTATGACGACAAATATAGACGAGCCGCGTCAGGCATACTTTGCCTTTACATCTCCACCACCAAAACAATTTACGCGCGATGTTGCTATGACAATTCAGGGCAATATTGTCGATCAAATGGGCAAACCTGTTGCACATACGCTTGTGACATTGGGCGTGGATGCACCGCATCTACATTCCATTCTTGCTTCTGGTATGACGGATAGTGATGGAAATATACAATTTGTCTTTCGTCTCCCACCCGCTGCAGAGCCAGGCAAGGCGTCCCTCTGGGTGTTGGCTGAACATTGGCAGATTGAGTTTTAATGATAGATTGCGTGCGTAAAACAGGATAACGATTCATCCATCATACAATAAATCATACAATAGGAGAGTGTATATGATCGGTTTTTTTACAAGTAGTCCCAGTGGCCCTCTGGACAATAGTCGCACCGTGCTTGGGCTCGATCCGATGAACCATTTTGTGGATAATTTGCGTAAATATTGGCCGCAGCATGCACGCGTACTCATGATTACGGCTTTTCCCCAAGATGATGCGGCAAATGATCAAATGGTCGGCTTTTTTGCCGGTGCGATTGAAGATGCCGGCCTTCCGCTCGAGACACTCGATTTGTGGGATCATCGCGCTACGAACAAAACTTTGCGAAATTTGTTATCTTATCATGTGATTATGCTCGGCGGAGGACATGTGCCTACGCAGAATCACTTTTTTAAAATGTTGAATTTGCGAAAAAATATTCTATCTTATCGTGAACAACGTCCCAATGGCATCGTCATCGGCATAAGTGCTGGTACGATGAATTCGGCTGATCGCGTCTACGCACAACCTGAACTTGACGGCGAGGCGCTTGATCCCAATTATCGACGCTTCATTTCTGGACTCGGCTTGACACATACAAACATTTTACCACACTATCAAATGGTTAAAAATAATATGTTAGATGGCATGCGCCTCTATGAAGATATTACTTATCCTGATAGTATGGGGAGGCGTTTTCTCATTCTTCCCGATGGCAGTTACCTTTTGTCAGAACATGGAAAAGAATCTGTCTGGGGGGAAGCCTATGTACTTTCCAATGGAAAAATTACACAGATTTCTCGCGAAAACGATGTCATGCCATGGAACAATGACTAGAACGCGATTTGCTGGAAGACATACTTAACAAAAATCTGCACTCTGTTCATCATTCATACGAGAAAGGCAGAACGACTGACATGTGACTTGACACCGAGATGGTAAATCCTATTTTGCTTGCTCTTCTGAGCCTGCTCAACCTCACGAAAGCTCTTCAGGCCAAGTATTTGGGCCATGAGCATCACAATGAACAGGAAGTATCGGCTAGTCTTTCGTCATTTGTCAACCTGCCTATATTTTCGGTCTAAACGGTCAATTTCATGTCTGGAAGAATTTTTTTTAATGT
>JAFOHE010000105.1 GCA_017421975.1 Pseudomonadota bacterium | reverse complement strand
GTGGCAACTATACATGATGTTCCTGCGGCAATCTTTTTTCCACCTTCAAGACCAAAGCTGTGACTGATTTCACGTTCGATTTTTGCCATGGCTAACTCCTATATTATGGCGTAAGTGCAGTTATGCTCGAAATGAGCAAGTTAATAAAGCCCGTATTTACGGAGTTTGTTAAAGAATTTTGTTCTGTTTGTCGCCAAAGCTGCAACAGCAGTTTCGGCATTATTTTGATATTTGTCGAGTAATCGCGTCAATAAACGTTTTTCGATTTCATCATAAGGCCCTTCAAGAAGCTCATCCGATGAAGGCGTACAAGCGCCTTCCTCCAGTTCGCGAATACGCGCCTTGAGCCTGTCGATCTGAGACAAATGAACATCTGCCTGTTCCTGAAGATGCTGAAGCTGTTCGTGAATAATTTCATTTTCGTTCAAAGCGGCATTGCGCGTGTCCGCATTGACGAGGGCAGCGAAATCTGCCCCTAGTTCATCAATGGTCATTTCTGCGCCCGATGAACGCATCACCGCACGTTCAACCACTGCACGAAGTTCACCAAAATTACCTGGCCAACGATAAGCACTCAGCGCAACGCGAACTTGTGGCGAAAATGCCATGACGTGTTTTTCATTATGCACGGCTTCACGATGAAGGAATGATTCGGCCACTTTAATGAGATCAGATTGCTCCCTCAACGGTTCAAGGCAAACGAGTTCGGCATCGCAGTGATCGGCAAGCTCGCGACAACGTGAAGGAATGGAGCGGGGATCATTGCGATAGTTCAATCCAGAGACTTCCTCTTCACGAAGTGTCATCGTGAGATAAAGATCGACGCTTCCTTCCGCAGCAAGCGCATCCATGGCTTCCATAATGTCGCTCAACATCGCTGTCGATAGACGATCGACATTTTTGATGAGCAGACTCCCACCCATGGCACTGCGCATAAGACCTACATTCGTTGAATCACCAAACATTTCGAGTGCAAGAATAGTCTCGGGGATATCGGCGGCATCAATCTGTAAAAACGGCCCCTGAGAACGCGCCTGATGGGCTGCTAACGCAAGCAACGTCTTGCCTGTACCATGTTCGCCAACAATCATAATGGGCGTATCAAGTGACTCAAGATCTTCATAAGCCGCTTTCTGGGATGTTGTAAACTCGACTTCAGAAAGCGCGTATGCACGGATCTGCTGACTGCAAAGTGAATGAAGCTGACTACGCAAAAGATTCATCTCTGCATGAATGACCTTGGTGCTGTAATCGGTATCTTCGGACTCGGATTCATCCTGTTCCGGCTCCTCCGCAGACTCATCCTCATCAAGAAGCCCATGTGGAATCTCAGTTGCACGAAGTGGCACGGTTGGATTGCGAAGCGCACGCGGAAAAGAAGCTGTTTCATGAACGACGCTATTCGCAATCTCGCTCAGATCATCGCCGACATAATTCAAACTGAGTTCGCTTGATAAATAGACGAGCGCAAGATCGTGGGATGCGAGTTTGTCAGCCACTTCACGCAACGCCTCTTTTTGGGATACACTCAACATATCTGTCGAAACAGATGTGTTGTCATCGGGCAAATCCTGGGTGCTGACGAGGAGCATGATGCTCGTCAGAGAACCAGCGACCTTTTCAGACACAGGAAGCGCAAGGACAATGCCAAGCCGATCGGCTATACCAGCAACAGGAGAATCCGTTCCTTCCCCCATGCCTTCCGTGCGATAGAGTTCCAAAAAGTCCCGCCAGGTATTGGACATCACCTGAAGTGAAAGTCCTTGTGCAACTTCGTCTTGTTCAATGCCATCCTCTTCGACGGCAATTCCCACAACATGACGCGGTTCTGGACGATCAACAACGGCCTGCACGACCCAACGGTGATTCAAGACCTCTTCCGCCTCCAAAAGTGCTTCACGAATCGGCCCTGCCGAGAACAATTCGCTTTCATATAAGAGAGCCCGATGCTGATCCGACGTCAAAAAACACTCCAGGATGTTACCAATACATTGGACTATAATAGATGCCGTCAAAATAAATCGAGCGATGCCGGGCTCTGACCAAAGTGCAAAAAATGCCACAAGCCCAAGCACGGCTGCTAAATAAAGCGCAATATCCCGTGGAATCAATAACTTACGACGGTACTGCCGCATGACACTCATACCTGCATCTATGAAGGTATAAGCAACAACAATCATAAACGGCATCATCGAAAACATATCCAACCGCATCTCATTGGCTGCGTGCCCTGAGCCACCCCACATCATGGGAAATTCCATCAGGCAAAGGCCAATCGGGGCTAACATGAGAACGATTGGAATAATATAGAGGGAGACGCGTAGCCAATGATCAACTTTTTGCGTCGGCGCAATGTCGTGAAGATGAAAATCGATGTCGAAAGCCTTATACAATGCCAGGCTAAGCATACCAATCAAAAACAAAAAAGGGATGCTAAGAAGAACGGCCGCTGAACTCAACCATAAGACGCCGAGTGTACCCAACCCCAAAGCTAAATTCATGCGCACTGCACGAAGGATTTGCCCACGCCGTTCCTCGACAAACCATACGATACCCATCAGGCCACATAAGACGAGAACCATCGAAAGCGCAAGCGTTCTCCCTATGGAACGCGGCAATTCTACTGTCACAGGAATCTGTTCTGCCGGACGACGAAATATGACGGATGCCGTTTCGTCCGGACGTTCCATAATTAAGGAACGCAACTGATCCATGTCGAAATTTTCAAGTGGTGAATAGACATCACCAAAACTAATGGCAACGGGATGATCGTCACTGCTCAGGCCCACTGGAAGCGTATTGGCGGCAAATGACTCAGCTGTCAATGGGCGGATAAAGCGCGAATTAAGTCGTCGCACTGTCAGTTCTGTCGTTGCGCCTGCTCGGGCAAACTGAAAAAATAATTCAGCACGTGTTTCAACGGGATGCCCATTCACTGCTTCAATCATGTCGCCTATACGAAGGGCATCTTCTTCAGCGACACGCTTGACGACAAGACTCCCGTTCTGAAGCGATACATCGAACTTCGGGCGTGGCACAAAATAACTCACAAACAGACATGACACGCAAACGATGATGATAATTAAAAACCAAACGGCTTCAAATTTCATCCATACGCTCGGAGAATTTTCTGATTTCTGAAATTTCAACTGAATCCTGCCCGATACAAAAAAACACGCACAACAAAACACATTTATTATATGCAATTACAGAGCATTTCTGCAACACAATCACACGATTTAAGGACAAAAAAAGCCCGCATCCGGATTCAGGATGCGAGCCCTTTCTCATGAAACTGATAAAATTAGCAGCTCATACCTTTTTTGACAGCATTCTGAACGGTCACGACGGAACCATTGGCACCGGGGATCGAACCACGAACGAGAATCAGATTCTGTTCGGCATCAATGCTGAAAACTTTAAGATTCTGAACAGTCACGCGGGCATTACCATCCTGACCAGCCATCTTGCGGTTTTTCATAACACGACCCGGCGTTGACGTCGTACCAATCGAACCACCATGACGCATATATTCATGAGCACCGTGGCTGCGCTTTGCACCACCGAAGTTATGACGTTTCATAACACCTGTAAAACCGCTACCTTTGCTCGTGCCAATCACGTCAACCATTTCGCCGGCGACAAAAAGATCTGCGCGGATTTCCTGACCCACTTCGTATTTGTCAAGGTCAGCTGCATTCACGCGGATTTCATGGACAGATTTCATCGGCTCGACACCGGCTTTCAAGAACACGCCAAGTTCGGCTTTGTTCATTTTGTACTTCGTCTCACCATCCACAACTGCACTGCGAGCTTCTTCAAAACCCACGACGAGTGCATCGTAGCCGTCTTTGCCATCAGTCGTTTTCTTGCGGATAACTTTGCAAGGACCCACTTTCACAACTGTCACAGGAACACTCTCGCCTGCTGCGGTAAAAATCTGCGTCATGCCAAGTTTACGACCAATAATTGCTTTCGACATACTTTCCT
>JAFOHE010000104.1 GCA_017421975.1 Pseudomonadota bacterium | reverse complement strand
GGGCTACTCGCCCAAAGCCCTACGGGCTTTATATAATGCGTTATCTACAAACTTTGCGTGTATAGATAAAAACATACGCACAACTGGACTTGCATATTTCCACATCGTCATGTTTATCTTGAGAATCCAGGATATTATTATGGATATGGTTTATCGCCCTACAATTGAATGGGGGATTATCAATCATCTGTGATTATGTAATGCTCACCTCGGATTATCTGGGCTCATGTGTTTCGTCAGAGAACATGTCTGGATGTAGGGCAATGTCACAGAGTAGTGTGTGATTGAAAATTTGTGTCTTGACATTGTGTCTCTCTTCCGATATTGAGTTCTTTTGTTAGGTAAGACTAACAAAATTAGACTAGCCTTAAAAATAACTGACTGTTGGAGGACGAGACAATGAGTGATTCAGAACGCATGGACTGGCTTTTGGCGGAACAATGTGCGCCCGTATTGCTTGGTCTGAAGCAGGCGAATCTTGTGACGCTTACGAAGTCGCGCTTTAGGGATGCGCGTCAGGCGATTGCATCTTGTTCTGATAAGCTCATGCACTATGAGATGTCTGTCTCGATCATGAAAGAGAGTATGCGGTGTTACACGGTGTTGATTTATCGCCGCGAAAGCCTGGCTCAAATGCTTGAGAACAGGGATATTCGTCTTTTTTTGGAAAAAAACGGTTATGCGTCCACGTGGTCACTCGAACAATGTCTGGACGAACTTCGTAAACGATTTGGGTGTGTGGATCATGATGTGCGTGCTTTTCCACATGAGGTAGGCATTTTCTTGGGTTATCCGCTGATGGATGTCGTCGCCTACATGGCGGATATGAATGCCCGCCCTGTGGCAGTCGGTGCATGGAAAGCCTATTCACACAAAGAAGATGCAGATCGTTTGTTTGCCATTTATCGTGATGCCCGAGCGTCTATGTTGGCGAGAATGAGAGAGGGCATTGCGCTTTTTAAACAGATCGCTGAGGCCGCTGTTGCGGCATGAAGCGATTTTAACAAGCCGAGATTAAAAAAACATCGGCATAAAGGAGCTAAAAAATGTCTAAAGCTGGTATTGCGTATTGGTCTGGCACAGGAAACACGGAAGCGATGGCAAAAGCCTTTGGCACAAGCTTGGAAAAATCCGGATTCTCAGTGACGTGCATCAATGTATCGAATGGATCCCTCGACGTAAAAGATTTTGATCTTATTCTTTTGGGTTGCCCGGCCATGGGTTCAGAAGAATTAGAGAGTGATGAATTTGAACCATTTTTGGCAAGTATCGAAGCGGATTTGTCAGGCAAAAAAGTTGTTTTATTCGGTTCATATGATTGGGGTTCCGGTGATTGGATGGAATCATTTAAAGAACGCGTGGAGGCGGATGGAGCCGATGTCGTGGACACACTGATTCAAAACAATGCGCCAGATGGTGATTGTTTTGAGCGCATTGATGCTTTGGTTGCCAAACTCGCGTAATATGTATTAAGCGTATTTTTCTAACATATATTTAGGAAAATACGCAGACTGCCCGAGAAGCACATAATAGATAGTCGTTACCTGTTTATAATGACAGAGGGAGATTTACCCCTTTGTTATTATTGACAATAGGAAAAACAATTTACCTGATTGAGCGCTTACAAAGGGATCAATAGAATCTTTTTTGGATTCTACAATATAATTGTATGGAATTGGGGATTTAATAATCTAATGAAAGAATTAGAAGCGAGCACTGATGCCGAATCCACTCAATTCGGGAGAAGCGTAGAATTCGGGTTGCCAAGTGAAAGCAGAGGAAACTTCGCCACGGCGATAAGAACCGAATTTGACGGCTTCAGCAATGAGAAGTGCAATGCCTGTGGTGAGCATTGCGCCACCCAATGTCGTAACTGCAAACCCAGCAATGTCATAGCCATTGTCGCCAAGTGAATTCAAACCGCCAGCTACCGCGATGATGGGCCCTGCTATACCCAGTGCAAGACCGCCACCAAAGAAGCCCCAGCCGAGACCTTTGTAAAGTTTGGATTCTTTTTGCCAATCATAATCGGAATCTGCAACTTGTATGGATGTAGATTCTGCAGCATTTGCTGTAGCTACTGGTACGCTGTCGTCATTGGAGACTGCATCCTGAGCAAATGCAACGCCAGACCAAAGCAAGATTAAGCTTAACAAAGACAATGCAAAAACTATCCTCATGATTCTCTCCGTGTGCAATGATTGGAAACCATCTTGAAACAAACGAATGAGAATTAAAAGCATACTTGATGCCAAAGCGGAAATATTGTTCCCAAAAGGTTACATGCTGCTTTGTGTCAGTAACGATTTGTGTATGAGGTTGCGTGTAACCATTTACTTATTTTGAGGTAACACGTGTTCCAAAAAAGTAACAAATGAATCGGGCGTGCGTTTCGATTTGTCCTGTTTTACCGTTACAATTAGGAAAAAGGATAGGGGACAGACCGTTTGCAGCGCGTATGCGTCTTTGGCATGTGGGTCAGTTTAGGCGAGGCGCTTTATGAGTTCAGCATAGAACCAATCTCTCAGCGGATGATTTTGTATTTTTTCGGGGAAAGCGTATGTTTTTTTGCCGCGATAGAGTTTGTGATTTTCTGTGTCATCAAGCGCACGAATGCCGATTTGAGCGGCGGTTTCTGGTTTTCGTATGAAGGGGCGGAAAAAGATATCGGCGAGCGGGTCGAACCAGCGTTCCTGGGTGATCATACCTGTATTGACGACGCCGGGATCCATAGCGACAATGCGGTGATCTACCTGATCCGTTTCACAGCGTTTTGAAAGATAGAGAAAAAGGGCAAGCTTAGACGTACTATAATTGGATAGGCGCGTGTAATGGGGTTGTGGGGCATCCGAAAAGACGTTTTGGTCGATTTTGGCCACTTTGCATGAGATGCTGACGGTATGAACGATTGTTTTGAGGGAAGAGCAATCGTGGAGTGCTTCCGTGAGTGCGACAGTGCCGATGCAATTGGTCGCAAGATTACGCTCATAGCCGTCTTTGGACAGTCCCCATTCAGAGAACATGGAAGCGCCATTATTGTATAAGCGATCGATGTTGAGGTCGCGCAGGGCTTTGGCGGCACATCGGCAACTGTCAATGGAGGATAAATCCAATTCGACCAAAGGCATGCGTTCCGTGGCTGTGGATTTGTCCAAGTGTAAGATTTCGGCAATTTCATTGCGTTTGTTTTCGGCTTTTTGGAGATTTCGGCAAGTCATGACGACGGTTTCGCCGCGTTCGACGAGGCATTTGGTGGCAGCGAAGCCAATGCCGGATGTTGCACCTGTGATAGCAGTAATCATCGTATTTTCCGTTTATTTAAGGGGGGGGCTGGATGAGATTGGCGCATGCATAAGCGCGAAACGATGTCGTGTGCAGGGCACATTTGGTTTTGCGTGACACGCTATATTTTGTGTGAAGCCTTTGATGGTGGGGAGGGGGCGTTGCGGGGGTATTCCCCCGCAGAGGGGGTAGCGGCGTATTTTTACGTAGGGACGTTCCATGAAAAGTCCTATGACATTTTCATGGAACGTCCTACAAAAAATAGCCGCGTAGGGGGAGACATCCCCCGACATTGATTACGTGACTTTATGGAGAAAAGCGATGACGCCTTTCATGCCATCGAGCGCACAACTTGTGATACCGCCAGCATAACCGGCACCTTCTCCCAAGGGATAAAGATTTTGAGCGGAAACGGAAGTAAAGTCATCGCCGCGCAGGATGCGCACAGGTGAACTTGTTCGCGTTTCGACGCCGACGATATTGGCTTCCTGCGTGATAAAGCCGTGCATTTGTCGGTCAAAAGTCTTGAAGGCCGTGCGGAGTGTTTGTGCGATTTTTGGGGGCAGAATTTCGTTGAGATTGCGAGAGATAACGCCGGGTTTGTAGGAGATATTGGGAAGAGAGGAAGAAGTTTTTTCATCGAGGAAATCGAGCAATCTTTGTGCGGGAGCGATGCCAGGGGGCATATTTTCGGCGGCTTTGCGTTCGATGTTTCGGATCCATTCGAGGCCGCCTAAGGGGCCGTCAGTGTAATCGTCTGGGCCGACTTGCGCGACGATAGCGGCGTTGGCGAAGCGGCCATTGCGTGCGCTTCCGCTCATACCGTTGACGACGCGCGTATCCGAGGTCGTTTGAGAGGGGACGATGCGTCCGCCTGGGCACATACAGAAAGAGAAGGCGCTGGGGAGCGTTTCGTGATTGAAGCGGACGGCGTATTCGGCGGCGGGCAAGAGCGGATGACCGGCGTATTTGCCGTATTGGATGGTGTTGATAAGGGCTTGGGGATGCTCGATTCTAAAGCCGATGGCGAGGGGTTTGGGCTGCATCAGCACGCGATTTTGGAGTTTAAGATAGAGATCGTCGGCACTGTGACCAATGCAGAGAAAGACAGCGTCGTAAGGCAGTTTTGTTCCATTTATAATGATGCCACGGCAGAGATTATCTTCTATCCAGAGGTCTTCGATATAAGTATCGAAATGGTAGACGGCACCTTGATTTTCGAGATGAGCGCGAATGTTTTTGAGGATGGGTGCAAGTTTGTCCGTACCGATGTGAGGATGGGCTTCGAAGGCGATTTCGGGCGCACCGCCGAAGGCGATGAATTGTGAGAGAATATGCGGGATGTACTCGGATTTTGTGCGGGTCATGAGTTTTCCGTCCGAGTAGGCGCCGGCGCCGCCTTCGCCAAAGCAGATGTTGCTTTCGTGGTTGAGGGTTCCGCTGTTCATCATGCCGGCGACATCGCGTGCGCGGCGTTCGACGGGTTTGCCGCGTTCATAGATGTCGGGTCTTAGGCCGGCTTTGACGAGCGTAAGGGCTGCAAAGAGACCGGCGGGACCTGCGCCGATGACGGCAATGCGCTTTGATGTGTCTTTGATCTGTGGAAAGATGGGGTCAAAGGGCTGGGGGGCGGGCGAAAGATGCGCACTTTGTATCTTGAGATCGAGTTCAATGATCCCTTGAAATTTTGGGTTTTTATGCCGGACATCGAGGCTTTTTCGTATCCAACGCCATGTGCGAATGGCGTCGTTGGAAATGTCAAATCGACGTGCGAGCGTCCTGCGGATATCGAGGGCTTCTTCGAGAGAAAAAGTCAGGCTGGGCGTGTGGTAGAGAGGCATATCAGGAGGATTTGATCAACGTGTGGAGAATGCGGGACGCATTTTCAGCGTCGGATTGGGAAACGACAAAAGTGATGGCGTTTGCCTGACAATACGTGGCTTTTGGCGTGATTTGGGCCTGTCGCAAGCGCGATTCAGCTTCGCTGACAATAGAAAGGGTTCGGCCGATGTCTTCGCCGACGAGGGTGACATTGAGGACGTCGCGTTCACAGCGGCTTTCGGGGTTGCAACCTTCGAGGAAGTTGTTTTGTATGGCTTCGAGATCGCGGCAATTCCAGACGTCGAGGAGTGCGGAGATGTGGTTATCGGAAGCCTGGCAGTCGAAGATGCGTGCACCGTCGGCTTGTGCGACGCGTTCAAGCCAAAGATTGAGCGGGATACCGTAGAGATCCATCCAGAGCACGCGTTTGGCGGACACGACAGCCGTCGGTCGGAGTTCGGCTGCCTGAATGGCGTAATCGGGCCAACCGTCCGGGCGGATATAGGTTCCTGTGAGCTGTGAGGCATGGGATTTTTTGGCGTGAAGCGCGATCTGATGACGTCGTGCATAGGCCACGGCTTCGTCATGCAGAACCTTGGCTCCATGTTGTGCCATGGCCATCATATCGGCGCTTGATAAGGTATCGAGCTTTTGAGCGTCGAGGACGACTTTGGGATCGGCAGTATATACGCCGTCGACGTCGCTATAGATTTCACAGGCTTCCGCGCTCAGGGCACCGGCGAGTGCGACGGCAGTCATATCGGAACCGCCGCGGCCGAGTGTCGTGATCTCGTTGCGGTAACTGGTGCCCTGAAATCCGGCGACAATGACGATTTTGCCTTTTTCGAGTTCATCCTGAATTCGGTAGGGACGGACGGCGATGATGCGTGCGTGGGCGTGGGAATCGTTTGTGATGATGCCGGACTGACTGCCTGTAAAGCTGATGGCTTCAGCGCCGTATTTTTGAATGGCAATCGAGAGAAGCGCCATCGTCGTGCGTTCGCCCGTACTGAGCAGCATATCGAGTTCACGCGCTGGCGGTTGCGGCATGATGCGGGATGCCTGGCGTAGAAGTTCGTCTGTGGCATTTCCCATGGCACTGACGACGACGACGATGCCATAGCCGTCGGCATGGCGCTGAACGACGCGCTGGGCAATGGCTTCGAGTTTTTCGAGCGTGGCAACGGAGCTACCGCCGTATTTTTGAATGATGATCGGTTTCATATTCCTCGTCCCTGAGAAAGTCCGGCGTCAAACCGGAGAAACACGCGGCACTTATTTGTGAAGAATGTGCGTGCGGCCGCAACGCGGGCATTCGATCGAAAGTTCATTTGTTCCTTTCCAGAGGTCTTTTTGCTGGGCTTCAGGAAGGCTTGTGATCATGCGTGTCATCTGCTCACCTGAGCATCGGCAATCGTAGAAGAAGACGGCTTCGTGCGTGCATTTGAGATCGCCGTGAGAAAGGGCACTGCCGGATTTGAGTTTTTCGTATTGTGCTTTGACGCGTGCTGCGACATCAGCTTCATCATAGACTTGCGTTTCTTCATGGATTTCGCCGTCGGAAAGCAGCGTATGGAATTTTGCGAGCAAATCTTTTTCACTCAAATCACCAACCTCTTGCCAGGCTGCCTGGGGCATGCTCAGAGCGAGAAGACCTTCGGTTGCTGAGAGTGCGATGCGGGCAGGAAGTTGTTCGGATTCATCAAAATACTGCTCAACGATGAGGCGGATTTTCGTATCCCGCGGAATGAGCATCGTCTGGCGAACGGGGGCGTTTTCTTCAACGCGTTGGACGGCGATGGCACCAATCACATCGTTACGTGCTGCTTTGGGTAATGACGTCGTGCGGCAACAAAGGCTGCCGTCCGCTTCAACACCACAAAAGAGGCCGTAGGATTTGAAGGGAAGGCGAACGGTCCAACCCCACATCTCTCGCGTCATCTGCGATTCGGCTGCGAGAGAGGCACAAAGCATGAGTTCTTCAAGATCGCGGCGTTGATCCGGCGTTTCGGATGCACCAATGGTAAAGGCTGTATTGTAATTCGAGCGCGAGGCAAGCAGTTTGTCAACACTCGCTGTGTAGACAAAAATGATGTTTTTCTTTTCCCAAAAATAGCGTCTGTATAATGCAAGTGGTCTGTCCATGATCATTTCCTGTTCCGGGGATAAGGGCCAATCTGGCCTAAAATCACAAAATGCGAGCACCAAGCTTCTGGTCTCGCATTCTGAGGATTGATTTGAGCTAGAGTGGGAGAAACAAGTCTGAGGAAGAATTATTGAGGATAGGATGGTGGGACAATATGGAAGATAAATAAGTAGGCTAGTTGATTGGTAGGCGTTTTCTCCCACTCCAACCCAATCGATGCTTAATTTATCGTATTTTTAAGCGTTTGTCACGCACACTTTTCATATCGCTCAAAAAATGGTCACTATTCAGCCCCTTATAGCTTTTTTTGAGCCCCACCCGCCCGCTATGCGGGCACCCTCCCCGTTAGGGCGGTTTTGGGTTCGCTACCGCTCACCCGTATGCGCTCCGAAAGGGCGTAATGTCACAGCCTCCTCTTATAAAAGAGTGGACAGCCCGCAAAGCGGGCGGGGCGGAGGTGAGGAAAAGACGATCCTGCATTTGGGACGGTCAATCATTTTACTTAGAGTGACGATCCTACAATTGGGATGCGCAATCATTTTGCTTAGAGTGATGATTGCACATTAATGGGGCATGTCCCCTAGTCTGATGCAATCGTCTCTTTATCTATTTTATTATCACAGCAATAAGAAGGCGTCATCAGATGATTCGCTCGCCTTGAGATGCCCGAAATGGTCATCTCAAGGCGAGCCATCAAAACAGAAAACGCCTTCGCCAATTCGACATTGTAAGACAAATATTTCTCTTCGAGTTGCGGAGCGTGCCGCCGACAGGCGGCAGATGAGATCAGGAAAGCGCCTGTCCTGCGTGAAGTCGAAGGTGAGTGACCTGTGGTCACGGGGCATGCGTGAACAGTGCCAAAAAACGCCTAGAAACCCGCGTAGACGAGGACGAGCGCCAAAATCATGCCGATGACAAAGCTGAGAAGCGAAGCCCCCAGAATGACGGATTTATTGGTTTTAGCGAGTGGCGTGACGCGTGATGACGTAAATTTGGCCTCGTTTCTTGCTGAAGGCAGAAGGCCGCTGAAATCGTGGCGTTCGATCGAAGAATTGCTCTTGGATTTATTGGCGTCTGCGGCAGCAGCGCTTGCGAGTGGCGTTTTCTTGGAGTCGGTACTCGCCGTGGCCGATGCCTTTTGATCGGATGGCGCAGAGCCATCTGTGTCTTTGGCATCTTTTGCTTCCTTCTTTTCATCATCTTTTTTGAAGACGACATCACCTTCATCAAAACCGACATCATTAAAGACATCGGCAATCCAGTCTTCTTTTTTGTCCGCGGTTTTGATGTCCATGGCATTGTCATCGGCAACGCTCATGCCTGTGACGAGGTCTTTCAAAGCCTCGGCTTCACCAGGGGGAAGCATACCGCCGAGTTCGGCTTCGAGGTCTTTCTGAACATCGCCGGAGACTTTTTCACCGACGAAAGCGGACCAATGGTTACCGGCTATGTCATTGACGATCCAACTCAGGTCATAGCGGTTGACCGGTATGCTCAGGGCATTCGCTGCCGTTGAAAGGTCATGATAGAGATCTTCACACGTTTGGTAGCGTTGATCCGGGTCGGCTGCCAGCGCTTTATGGACAATTTTGACGATCTCATTCGGGATATCGGGACGGATTTTGCGGATATCCGGAATACGTGCGTCGCGGACGGCACGAAACGTCTCAATATCCGTATCGCGTTGGAAAAGTTTGCGGCCTGCAAGCATTTCCCAGAACACAATTCCGATGGAGAAAATATCGCTTCGTGATGAGATTTTGGATGCCGATTGCGTGCTTTCAGGCGAGATATAGGCAAACTTGCCTTTGATCATGCCTTCAGGCGTTTCGACGTTGTTCGAACGGGCATCGGAAAGACCAAAGTCAGAAACTTTAACTTCGCCATAGCGGCCAACGAGAATATTGGGCGGTGAAATATCATTATGAATAAGGCCAAAAGGCTTGCCTTCATCATCGGTGAGAGCATGGGCATATCCCAGACCAGCGCAGACCTGCAAGATAATGTAGATCGCAACGCCAATCGGAAAATCGGCCTTTGATTCACGCATACGTTCCATGATGCGTTTGAGATCAAAACCTTCTATGTACTCCATAACGATAAAGAAGGTGTTTGAGGTCTGACCGACGTCATAAACGCGAACGATGTTGTCATGTTCGAGCTGAAAGGCGAGACGGGCTTCATCGACAAACATTTGCTGATAAAGTCTGCCATTTTTCTGTATGAGTTCGGGTAAAATGCGTTTGATTGCGACTCTTCTTCGAAGACCGCCGACGGAATGCATCCAGCCAAGAAAAACTTCAGCCATACCGCCGCGTCCAAGCGTGCTTACAAGCTCGAAACGCTGTTCCTGTGCCATATATCAAATCCTCCGTTTAATGCCTCATCATCAGGCATATCCATTATAGTCGCACGAATCCGTCTCTACTGCAAAAAATGCGTGTTTACGGTATCATTGGCTCAACCACACGCTAGAGTAATGCGGAACCGATGGTTGATAAAAGTGATTTTGCTGGATACACGCGTCATTTTGGTAAAATGGATGCTTCGACTAAGCCTGGATATGCGTTTTAGAGCATGCGTGATTTTTGGGTGGCTGCACAAACGAATGTTTCGCAGGCTGCGCGTAAACCGGCTTTTTCGGATGCCAAAATGCCCGCAGCCGTCGTGCCCCCGGGACTCATGACGTTTTCTTTCAATATGGCCGGATGCTGGTGTTCCATGAGCCGTGCCGTGCCAAGCATCGTTTCCCGTGCGAGGTCAAGTGCCAGGCTTCGCGGTAACCCCTCTGCTACGCCAGCGTCTGCAAGTGCTTCCGCAATAACGGCGAACAAAGCCGGACCGCTTCCGCTTAGCCCCGTAACGGCGTCAAGCTGAGATTCATTTTGCACATAGTGAACGTGGCCTGCCGTCGAAAAGAGGCGGGTCGCAAGTGCGCGTTCCTGGGGTTGAAGCGCGTCATCCACAATGACGATGGATGCTGCTCCAACGAGCGCTGGCGTATTCGGCATGACGCGTATGACGCGATGGCTGACCCAGCTTCGCATCCGTTCACATGTAAGGCCGGCAACAATGGAAAATAGCGTTTTGCTGCAGCCTCCGGCTAAGACATTGAATATGGCTTCTGCATGTACCGGTTTGACGCATACAAGAACGACGTCACATGTCTGCGATACGACAGATGGATCGGTCGTCGTTTCGACGGATTTCAGGCCAAGACGACTGGCGTCGGCAAGAGCTTCTGAGCAAATATCACAGATTGTGACTGGAACATCCATGACATTTGCCATGCCACCTAACAGGGCGTGTCCCATTTTGCCAAATCCTATGACTCCAAAGCGTTTCATGATTTCTCCCTATATCGTTTGGGTTTTTATATAATATAAATGTACGGTGTTTGATGAAAGATATAATAAAATTATTATTATATCATATATTTATTTTTTGCCTGCCGCGTGGGGGCTGTTTGTGGGGGAAGTCTCCCCCTACGCTGCTATTTTTATGTAGGGACGTTATATGGAACGTCCCTACATAAAAATACGCAGCTACCCCCTCTGGTAGCTGCCGCGCTTATGACATTGATTATTTATTCTTCGTCGTCATCCCATGAGAACTTCTTGTTCATGGCACTCGAAGTGGAGACTTTGCTGACGTTTGTGGAATGAGTCGTAGGCTTATCCTCATCGTCGTCATCCCATGAGAACTTCTTGTTCATAGCACTCATCGTAGGTGTGCACCCATAAAGTTGTTACGTACAAACTTGATATTTTTACATGCAAAGAATTTAGC
>JAFOHE010000103.1 GCA_017421975.1 Pseudomonadota bacterium | reverse complement strand
GGAGTCAGGACTGCCGTATGACATTTGGTTAGATTCCGCAGGTTGTACACGAAATACACAGCATAATGTGATGAGAATAAAGGTTGGAGTAGGTGATGAACTTATCCCGGTTATCATAGCCTCTCAGAGAGATATAAGACCTTTGAGACCCTTTAGGAGAGAAAATGAGATTATTTCATGGGCTTCTGATAATTACGACACGTTGTTTAAACATTGGAACGGTGAATTATCAGACAGGCAAGCTCTAAATCTACTGTCTAAAGATTGAGAAAAGATAAGTTGCAAATCCATATTTTTTGCTCATAGGTAAGAGCGTGACGGTAAACAGAGAAATGAAACCTTCAAGCCCTAAAAATTAAAGGTTTCATTTCCCTAACCGATTTTACGTACACCGTGGGGCGTTGCGGGGCACAGCCCCGCACAGGGGGTAGTCGCGTATTTCCCGCAGGAAATAGCGACGTAGGGGGCTTTTGCCCCCTCAACATCAATTCAAATCGTCCTGTTTTTCAAGCTCAATGACATGTGCTTCAAAGTTAAATGGATCATATTGAAGTACAAGCTTGAGCTGCTGCGCAGCCTCACTCAGAAGTCCATTTTCCTGAGATTCCCGAACCTGTTCGACGAGGGAGTTCGCCATGCGAATATTGACAGCATTCTTCTGTTGATAAGTCTCAATCCACTTTTTGTACTGTTTGAGCGGCATCCCCCCTCGGCAACCTTCGAGGCGCGATGCTTCAATATAGAGCTTTCGACGCACGGGATGCTGGATGATCTGGTTCGCCTCATTAAAACGTTGGTATGCATCTTCGAGGCGCTGGATCGTCTTTTCAGAGAAACAAGCGTGATCGTAACAATCAGGGTGAAGCGTGCGGACAGTATCATTATACACCGAACGAATCTCTTCCTGAGACGCCGTTGGCATAAGTTTAAAGAGAGCAAAGATACTTCCGCGTTCGGCGATGCCTTCAGATTTGTCGAGCGCGCGAATAACCTGTTCTTCCGACATGTTTCGGATATCCCCAAGTGGAGAACGCCCTGCGGCTTTCCCCGTCTGGTCATTATTTAACTGAAGGACATCCTCATTGAGATTACGTATGGCATCGTTTGCCACATTCTTAAGCAATTTCGGTTCAACCTCAGGGGCAAAAGATTGTCTCTCAGCACGCGCCAAATTGTTCAAAGACGAGATCAGTTCAGACTGATTTTTGAGCGATATTTGACGGCTGTCATCGTCAGCGTGTCTGCCTTGAGAACTGGCTGTCTGTGGAGAATCAAAACCGCCTTGTTCATCATGTTCATGTGCAGCAAGGACAGCCGATATTTTCATGGGAGCGGCAGGCGTCGCTTCCTGAAGCGTATTACGTCCAAGTTGAGCCGTAGCAGAGAAAAAATGATTGGAACGCGAATTGGCATTTCGATGCGCGATATCACCGACTGTTTTAACGCGCCCCCCCTGATCATCTTGAGAATCCGAAGCATGACCGCCCATTTCAACAGATTCAGCGACTTTATTCTTTTGTGACTCATCGTCAGACAAAACAAAATCACTGGCATTAAACTCGATCATACTGGCATCGTTCGCCTGATTTATGTCGATCAGATCCGCATCATTGACGGAAAAATCGAAATCATCCGCGATTTCGATATCGGCCAAATCATCCGTTTCATCGTCAAAAATGAACCCATCCATCGCATGAAGCGCACTATCAGCGGTATGCTTTTTGGATTCTTCCTTTTCAAACTCAATATCGGAAATCTCGAAATCATTGGGGTCAAAAGCATCATTGAGGGTTAATTTGATCATTTTGGAATCGTTTGATGCTTTTTTTGTGGGCATAATGCCTGCGACAGCGTCTTCTGGATCGGGCAAGCCAAGTTCATCATCGAACTCGATATTTGCCAATGGACTCACGCTTTCGCGTTGAAGTGTCGTTGCACTCTTAGGTGGTTCTTTGACATCGGAAGCGCTATAACGCTTTTCATCTGCGGCGATTTCGGAGAGGCCTTCGAAGGCCTTGCGTTGTACAGGCACAGGTGTAGCTTCCGAAGTCGTGCGAAGGGCAACATTTTCACGCTGAATGGTGGTCGCACTTTTCGGGACGATCGGTTCCTGTGGGAAGGTCATACGCTTTGCATCAGATGAGATTTCGTCAAGCCTTTCAACCGGCTTTCTCTGAGGCACAGGTGTAACATCAGCCATTTTTTGAGCGGCAATATCCGTATTTACTGGTGCCGTCACACGACGTCCGGGTTCGAATGACGCAGAAGAGGAACGACCTGATTGTTTATCATGCGACACTTCCCCGGAAACGGCATAGAGATCAATCTGAGGTTCATCAGCAGGATGATCGTGATTCACCTGAGAAACGGCTTCCCCAGTCGGACTGACAGCGATCACCTCGTCCTCAAGATCATCGAAAATGCTTGCAACACTCTGGTAACCAGAAGCACTTGTTTTTTTCCTTGAGCAACTGCGTGACTTAGGCGTAGTGCATATCACCGAGAAAGCAGCAGGTAATGCCGATGATCAGCAGCTACAGCATCTATTGGCAGAGGCGGAT
>JAFOHE010000102.1 GCA_017421975.1 Pseudomonadota bacterium | reverse complement strand
TGTTTCAAACTCACGGGAAAACGCGTTTTCCGTATGGCGCCTATTCATCATCATTTCGAAAAATTGGGTTGGGCCGAAACAAAAGTAACGGTGCGTTTCTGGATCATTGCCGTTCTGCTTTCGCTCGTTGCCATTGCAAGCCTCAAGATCCGCTGATCCAGTCTCGACAGCCCCGGCTTTGCGGGGCTTTTTGTTTTTAAGGAGTGCGCCTGTGAAACTGCCAAGCTTCATTGATCTGCAAAAACGCGAACGGCCCTGGGATGCCTGGCTTCTGCTCATCGTCTGTGCACTGATGGGCATCGGCGTCGTCATGGTCTATAGCGCAAGTGCCGTGACGGCTTTATGGGACTTTAATGACGAGTATTTTTTCCTCTTCCGACAGCTCAGATTCGTCGGTGTGGGACTCATCGCACTGCTCATTGGTCTCAAAGTCGATTATCGCAATTATAAGCGCTTTGCTTATCCCATACTCTTTGTCACTCTCTTTCTGCTCATCGCCGTCGCTGTCGGCGGAACGGTTGTCAATAACGCACGCCGATGGATCCGTATCGGCGGTTTCAACATTCAGCCCTCCGAAATTGCAAAAGTCACTGTAGCCCTCTTTTTGGCGTATTCCATGTCCAAAAAGAAAACAAAAATGCGCTCCCTCATGATCGGTATCGTGCCGCACATTCTTTTGCTCCTCTTTATTGCCGGGTTGCTCATGCTTGAACCTGACCTCGGAAGTTGCTTGCTTTTGGCCGGATTGACGGGATGTATGCTGCTGTATGCCGGCTCAAATTGGCAGTTTATCCTCGCTGGCGTTGGCATTATTGCAGGACTTGGCTGGCTCGTCATTGCAAACTCCAATCGTATGGCACGCATCGAGGCTTTCCTTAATCCATGGGAACACGCACAGGACTCCGCTTATCAGATTACGCAGGGCTTCGTCAGCCTCGGAAATGGCGGACTTACAGGAACTGGCCTTGGCGACGGACTCGGCAAGCTCGGCTTCATTCCTGAACTCCATACGGACTGCATTAGTGCCTTGATCGGCGAAGAATTTGGCTACATCGGCATCGTCGTCGTCATTCTCCTTTTTATCGCCCTCGCCATTCGTGGCTACCTGATTGCTGTTCGCGCCAATGATGACTTTGGACGCCTCGCCGCGTTCGGCCTGACGACTGTCATGGTCATGCAGGCTCTGATCAATCTCGCCGTCGTCAGCGGCATGATGCCGTCAAAAGGATTCACGCTGCCATTTATTTCTTACGGCGGATCATCGCTCATCATGTGTCTCTTTGCTGTCGGCGTATTGCTCAATATCTCTCAGGGAAAAGAAGATCCGTTTGAAAAAATCCGTGAGGCAAAAGAGAGACAGCGCATTGAGGAAAAACTTCAGAAACGTCGCGAACGCCTTATGAACAAACACCTGAAACAATCATAAAATTAAAAGAAGCATCTCGTCAGAGATGCTTTTTTTGTGGGGGAAATCCCCCTACGCGTGTGGGGGAAATCCCCCTACGCGGCTATGGATACCCATACGCCGCTACCCCCTGTGCGGGGGAATCCCCCGCAACGCCCCCAAAAAAAGAGAATAAGCAATACCAGTTCATCAGCTGGAATGAGAAAGGTATGAATAAAACGTTTTGTGGTTAGCCCATGATGCGATGGGCTGGTGCTTTAGAGTTTGTTCCATTTGCCAAAATTGGTGGCGGTATAATTGTCGATGACTTCATAATTGGACAGCGTGTATTGAACGCGCCTGTTGACTTCTTCCGGCGTTTCGTCGGGCGTCCCTTTGATGAGGACGCGTTCGCCTAAACCGCGATAGTAGACGTCGAAATTGAGGTTGTGTTTACGCATCCAGTGAGCGATGGCTTTGGCACGGTCACGGCTCAGTTTGTCATTGTGTTCAAGGCTGCCAACGGTGTCGGTGTAACCGGTGATGTAGAGATCGGTTGAGATTTGATCAAAGCGTGCACGGTATGACTCAATGGTATGGAGGGTGTCGAGAAGTTTTTGTTCCTGATCCTTGCGAATCGTGGCTTTGCCAGAATCAAAAATAATGTCTTCGTGCGGAATGTTGTCGAGCTTGCAAAATGTGTTTGAGGACCAGACGCCATTGGGCGCATCGACGCGGACTTCGACGAAGGCAGGTACTTTGTCCGATTTTTGCCACGTCATCGTCATGTCTTTTTGGGGCGTGGGAAGGTCTAAGACAATGTGGTCTATGTCTGAACCATCTTCAGCTTTGACCGTGAGCGTGGCGCGTGCAACAGGCTGAGAGGCATGAAAGGTCAGGGTGTTGATGTCGGGGGATAAAGCGGCAAGTTCGGTCTTTAGACCAAGGGACGCGAGTGAATGCATCTGGAAAGTATTGTTAACCTTCCAGGTACCGCCGTTTCTGTCTTTGCCTCGCATCTGGATTTGACAGTTGTATGTGCCCGTCGATTGGGGCCATTGCATG
>JAFOHE010000011.1 GCA_017421975.1 Pseudomonadota bacterium | reverse complement strand
TGTGTTTCGATTTATCTTATGGTGAAAAGGTACATTATTTCTGCAACCATGATACTGGAACGATTATAGCTGAATATGGTTCTTCAGAATGTAAATTGATCGATGTGAGCGAATATACCAGCCAGCGTGATTCAATCTACGCTTTTAATAATTCTTGTTCGGAAGAACAACTCTATAAATCTTGTGCAATAGCTAATGATGGTCATGATGCTGTTCAGTTAATTAGTGGATGCCTTAGAGCAGACGACGGTTCATTGATCAACGTCGAATTGTATAATTATTATTTATATAGCGAAGTATGCGCCAACAACCAGTATTGTGATAGTGATGGAGATTCTCCTGAACTTTCATGCATCGACGTAAAAAATTAGCAAACGATTTGATGATTTAATATTGCGAAAAGGCGTTTCCAAAAGGGGACGCCTTTTTTGTAATGCTGTTTTTCAAAAGCCACTACGTCCATCAGGTGCTTAATAATGTGTTTTGGGCACTGGCTATCGGGGGCATGCGCCCCGATGGCCAGTTCCGGTGCCTATGCGCCTCACATCGCATACGGCACCGTTTGCGCCGCTATCCCTTCGGGATACGCGACGTTTTTTATGGGAAACTGCCATGATGCCCATCAAACCACATCTTACATATTAAAAATTCCAGCGCGTATCGCGAGCGATAGCGCTGGATGGAAGCGGCGTATTTTTGTTAAGACGCACGTCTTAACAAAAATAGCCGCTTCTGGCGAGGCGTATCGGGCGACAGACCGATAGCCCGCCCCCACCAAAAACCATCCCCTGTTTGTACCAAAACGCATGTACAGCTAAAAAACAAACATTTTGACTTTTGTCACGTAAAGCACTATTTTTCTTAGGAGTTTTTGTTTATCTTAAACTCTTTTGTCATGTTTCGTTCTATGTAACGTTTAGAGTGATGGAAAACGATACACAATGTCATATAAGCCAGGTGATGTTCTAAAAGAGAGATATGTCATCCAAGAAGTTCTTGGGCAAGGTTCGATGGGCGAGGTCTATCGTGCGGAGCATGTGACGATTCACCGTCAATTTGCCATTAAGCTCATGCATGTCCATGTCGCCGAACAGGCTGACGCATTGACGCGCTTTATGCGCGAAGCACGCGCAGCAGCTCAGCTTGAGCATCCGCACATCTGCCAGGTGACGGATTTCGATTCTACGGCATCCGGTGATTTTTACCTGGTGATGGAGTATCTGAAAGGCGAGACGCTCAGGGATAGATTAAAACGCGATGGCTGCATTGAACTTCACAGCATTTTTCGCATTATGGACGACCTGCTTTGTGCATTGGAATGTGCGCATGAAAGCGGCATCGTCCATCGAGACGTAAAGCCAGAAAATATCTCGCTTATCCCTCGCGATAACCGAGATGATTATGTCAAACTGATTGACTTTGGCATTGCCCATGCGGAGAAACCCAGTGACAACAATGGCACGCTGACCCAAGCCGGACAGGTGTATGGCACGCCACAATACCTTTCCCCCGAACAGGTCATGGGCAATCCTGTCGATTTGCGTGCCGATCTCTACTCGTGCGGCTGCACGCTTTATGAGATGATCGAAGGGGTTCCACCGTTTAATGCCGAGAATTATATTCTTTTACTCAACAAACACCTTGTCCTTGATCCTCCCCATCTGACGAGACCCATTGAATGTTCGGAAGCACTCGATGAGGTCATCCAAAAACTCCTCAAAAAACATCCAGAAGAAAGGTACGGCAGTGCCCGCGAAGTTCGCATCGCACTTTCGGAAATTGCGCATCGTTTTGATCCAACGCTCAATCTGTATATGTCTCAGCATGGTGCGGCAAGCCCGTCGATATCCA
Source organism: Pseudomonadota bacterium (assembly GCA_017421975.1). GTDB lineage: Bacteria > Myxococcota_A > Bradymonadia > UBA4248 > UBA4248 > RGIG464. Next base: position 2,627 of record JAFOHE010000011.1, on the reverse strand, counting down.
ACGCACCTACGACGCCAGCGGTACAGAATTCGCAGAATGGTCTGGTTGTAAATTCCAGCAATGGCATATCATCCATCTCCAATCCGTATCTCAATCCAGAAGAAGTCTGCCTGCTTCAGTCAGCTGGCAACCAAACGGCGTCCAGTATTCCAAACATTCAGCCGTCTGTACCTACGAATTCAGAGCATCACGCCCCACCAGCAGACCAAGCTTCCAAAAAAATTTGGCTAATCATTGGCATTGCCAGTGGCATTATCGCCATTCTTTCTACGACATTTCTACTATTTTACATGTCTTTGAAACACAAAGAAGACATGATTGCCCCCAAACCAGCGCAAACACAAGTCATTGAAGTCGTTGAAGCGCCGATACAAGAGGTTGAAGAACCTCCCAAACACCAACAAGAGATACCTGAAGTTACACACGAGCATCCAATGCTTGAAATCTATGATATGGAAGAGATTTCCGAATTGAATCCAGATGGTTATATTATTTCGGATGAACAGATTCGTGCATTTGCGCAAACAGAATGTATCATTACAGAAGATGATCCTTTATATCAGGACCAATCTTTGAACGATGCTATTAAAAATTGTGCACAAGGTAATTTTGAAGAAGCGTATAAAGTTTTTGTAAAATCAAAAAATAAATATATCCTTAATGGACGGTTTTTTATGATGTCGCTAATCATCTCATACGCCACCAGGCGATATCGTGATGCCATACGCGATGCCCTTCAACTCATTACCAATGAGCCTGCTGCTGTCTGCACACCTGCTGTAAAAGAAATCATCTATTCACTTTATGAAGATGATATTGCTTATGGATGTCTGCGCACCGGTCTCTTCAATCTTTTTAATCAGCATGGTTCGTCGGAAGCGCTTTCCTGGCTTTTGCTTATGACCCCATGCAACAAACACCAAAAACGTTTTGAGCGTCTTTCAGACAGCATTAAAGTGGCCACACGTTCTTTTGAAGAAGAATATAATGAAACCTGGTTGGGTGTGGCTGTTCATCTTTGGGATAAATTCGATCCCAAAAGCAAATGCAGCGTTAAAAAAACTGTTGACAAGATCATCTATACAGAACTCAATACCTCATGTCATGCTGAAGATAGTGACGTTGCCAATACTGCAATATGCACAATGTGCTATCCTGTCTGGAAAAAACGTTATACTAAAAGTAAATAACAAATCATATCCACCACGTCATTACCAATGACATTTTATTAAATATGCTCGCAAAGCGAGCATATTTAATAAAACAAATTAACGGGATGGATTATTTTTTACCTTTTTTGTCGGCCTTTTTGTCGGCCTTTTTATCAGCTTTTTTGTCGGCCTTTTTATCAGCTTTTTTGTCGGCCTTTTTATCGCCTTTTTTGTCGGCCTTTTTGTCGTCTTTTTTATCGCCTTTTTTGTCAACCTTATCGGGTGCAGGTGCAGGCGGTTTTACATCAGCGCCAGGTGCAGGTGCAGGTTTTGGTGCCGGAGCAGCGACAGGTGCGTGTGGCACCTTTGCAGGATGGAAGTCAGCCGGACGCGGCGGCAATTTGCCTTCATTTCGCACGACGCGGTCGTTCCTATCCATACATTCCGAGCCAATCACCTCGGCATTCACGCGGCAGCTGCGTTCGCATTGTTTGGGATTATTTTGTGCATAACAAGCAGATTCACAAGCCTCTTCAACGGCATCACGCATGGCTTTATCCGCTCTGTTTTCGTGTTCCACAGCATAATATTCGTTACCATTATAACGAATGGCGACACGGCAATCGATCTCACCTTTGGGCCTATTTTTGTCGGCTTTTGGATTTGATCGACAATCCTGTTTTTTGACAATCGCGTGAACCATACAATCGTGTTCACAAGCATCACCACCTTTTCGGCATGCACGTTCACAGGCTTCTTCTTTGGCATCACGAATTGCTTCGTCATTGCTTGAAGCATCATCATGTCCACCATATTCCTGGCCTTTGTAGTTGATTTCAACGTTGCAAAGGATGGGATCATCATCAGCCATGGCATTGCCACTAAACACTGTCAAAGCTAACATTGTCGCTAGAATAAAGCTCCATTTTTTCATACACTTTCTCCTTTTTATACGGTTAATTTCCAGATTTTATAGACGGCTTCCGTCTTCTGAAAATCTATACGAAGGTAGCAACAAAAAATCTTTGCGTGCAAGTTTTTTTGAAAAAAAATGTGATACATTTTATGATACAGATGCAATTTGTAACAACTATTACAAAACATAAATACAAAATTGTGTTTATGTAACCTTTCCGTCGATGCCATTTTATCCCTATTGCTACGAACCTGGATTCTCAAGCTAAACATGACGATGTGGACATATGCAAGTCCAGTTGTTCGTATGTTTTTATCTATACACGCAAAGTTTGTAGACAACGCATTATATAAAGCCCGTAGGGCTTTGGGCGAGTAGCCCCCGGCAACGCCGGGGGTAAAAGCAAAATCAACCCATATGAACCTCGTTAGAGGTTTTCGAGAAAAAATTCAAATCATGCCAAATACCTATTCCCAAATATATATTCATTATGTTTTTGCAGTGCATTCGCGAGACACATCCCTTGATGTCCAATGGCGTGAATCTCTTTACCAGTATAT
>JAFOHE010000101.1 GCA_017421975.1 Pseudomonadota bacterium | reverse complement strand
GGAAAAAGGCAGGTACCTGTACCGAAGGAAAGACGTCAGGGAAACGGCAAGATGATTCGTATTCTCGGTGCCAAAAAACACAACGTTCAAGGCGTAGATGTCGATATTCCGTTGGGGTTGATCGTTTGCGTGACTGGTGTAAGCGGTTCTGGAAAATCGACGATTATCAACGACATTTTGCTTCCAGCGATCAAAATGAACCTCGGACGTAAACACGCTGTCGTGGCGACGGATTATGACAGTATTGAAGGAATTGAAAATATTGAGCGCTTGCTTGAAGTGGATCAAAAACCCATTGGTCGTATTCCACGTTCCAATCCAGCGACGTATACGAAAGTTTTTGATGAGATCCGAAAGCTGTTTGCCTCCTTGCCGGAAGCCAAAATGTATGGCTATAGTCAGGGACGGTTTAGTTTCAACGTACCGGTCAATCGCGGCGGAGGGCGTTGCGATATGTGTTCGGGGGCTGGCGTTCGTACGATTGAAATGAAGTTTCTTGCAAATACGTATGTTGAATGTGAGGCATGCCGCGGAAAACGTTTTAATGAAGCGACTTTGCGTGTGCGTCTCAAGGGAAAGAGCATTTCGGATGTCCTCGATATGTCTTTTGATGAAGCGGCGGAATTCTTCTCGGAATATCCTAAGATCGCTAAAATACTGAATACCGTCTGTGATGTCGGGTTAGGATATCTCAAGTTGGGTCAGCCAAGCCCCACAATTTCTGGTGGCGAAGCGCAGCGCATTAAATTGTCAAAAGAAATATCCAAAAAGAATGCAACACAAACTTTGTTTGTTTTTGATGAGCCATCCACCGGACTGCATATTGAAGACGTCGAACGGTTGATTGGCGTAATGAATCGTCTTGTCAATATGGGACATTCTGTTCTCGTGATTGAACATAATCTCGATATTATTAAATGTTCCGATTATCTTATTGATGTGGGTCCCGAGGCAGGTGCGGATGGGGGACAAATTGTATGCGTTGGCTCGCCGGAGCATGTCGCCGCCAATTCCATTTCACATACAGGAAGATTTTTGCGCGCGTGTGGTGTGGTACCTGAATGACGTAACGTCTGGACATTCGTTGGAACGTCCTTATGTGGATGACATAACGCCTGGACGTTTGTTAAAACGTCCTTAAGGGGTGCTTCCTGATTTAGGTGATTGGATATCAGCATTGACGGACGGGGGAATATCCGTCGTTGGCGTGTGGTTCGTCTTTTTGAAGTGGCGAAGTGACATATTTTTGATGAAGAGCCCAGCCATCGCATCAATCGCGCATAAAATGAGGACGAGTGAAAACACGAGTTTCAGATCATCAGCCATATCAGTTCTCCACAGGAATCATGACATCTCGGATCACAGCCATGTGCTGCATGGCTTCTGCATCAGAATCACCGGCTTCAACAGGCGGAATGTCAGCGAGTTCGTTTTCATGCGCGTGGACTTCACATAAGCCAGCATATACGCGGGAATCGAGAATGTGGCCGTCAGCATAAGTATGTTTACCAATCTGAATAGGGATTTCATAGACATCCAGATTTTGGCTAAACAGAAGCCAATCGAGAGGGCGTTGGCTCGTCAATGGTTTTTCGTTCCGATTTTCATCTGTGCCTTCCCGACCATTTTGATCGATGGGCCATGGGCCACGAACGTTGAAAACGCTTCCCATATTCTTTAAGACGTCATCGCGTTTGCTTGTGTTAAAATCGCCGCCAATCACGACATAATAATTGCCTTCCGCTTGTTTTTCTTGAATTTTTTGCGTCAGAACAGGGATTTCTTCGGGATTGTTTTTCGTATGCAGGTGAACGCTGACGGCAAGCAGATCCGTATCACCAGGGATGTCAATGACAGCCCAGTCCCAGTTTCGCGAGGAAGCAATATTGGATTCCCAAAAACCAGATGACACAATCGGATAACGAGAGATAATGCCGTTGGGAATATTGTTGTCACTCATACTGAAGGTAAAGTCTTCTCCAAAGACTGCTGCCACAAACTGCTCACGTGTTTTGCTTTTGATGTTGAATTCCTGGATCATGACAATATCGGGAGCCATTGCCTGAAAAATGCGGTTGCCATGACCGAAGTCGTAGGTTTGATACGTGCCAGAGGTGATATTGCCCGCCATAAAGCGTATTTTTTGGCGTGTTTGCGTGTCCGTGCGCGTTTTACAGGCGAGAGATGTCGCATCACACACCGTATCTGAAGCACAAATTTCGCTGACTTGCCAATGCGCGCAACCATTTTCGTCCGTTTCACAGACGGAAACGTTTCCAGAGACGCATTGTTTTAAGCTTTGTGTGTCACATGTTTCGTAGCAATAGACGTCTTGGTTTGGTGTATCATTGCTATTTGTTTCGGTATTGTCATCATTCTCGTTATGACAAGCAGTGAATGTAAGAAAAAGTATCAAAATTTGGTAGATAAATAAGCGTTTCATAGCAGTTAACCTCACAGAAAAGACGGTATCTTTTAATAGATTTCCAAACAAAAAGCTATATTTTTAGACAAAGTGCTTGTCACGATTCAAAGAAGTAAAATGTCGTTTAACTTTGTCAGTATGCACAAGCATAGAACGGGTAAATGTCATTGAACATTGTGTTTCGTGAGGGGATGCACGTTGGAACGATGGTCAAGAAAATGAAAAAAACAATGGTAATATCATAGTAAATTGACTAGAGAGGTTCAAGGCTCGCCGTCAGTAAGGCTGTTTGGCAGGAGCCTTATAGATCGGAGGGATTTGCCGGGAGTAGGAGATGAGATTATCGAAAAAAGCATTAATCACGACGTTGTGGTTGTTCGGAATAGCTTTGTGTGGAAACAGTTGTGAGGATGAGACACAAGAAGATGAGACTTGTGTGGATGGAATGTGTTCGGGTAATGAGAATGTATTGCCAGAAGAAAATGCTCCATGCCTCAGTATTACGCCAGATGCGTTTATTGTTTCTGAAGCCATGCAGAGTGCTCGTTTGACCATAAAAGCGTTATGTCAGCCACAGGAAGATGTTTCGGTTCAATTATCCATCATGGAAAATAATGATGAAATAACGCTCGATAAAACACAAATTACATTTACAAATGCGCAGTGGAACGAACCCGTTTATGTGACTGTGAGTGGTGTGGATGATGGTCTACGTGATGGTGATCAAAATATTGTCATAAATGTAACAGTTAATAGCCAAGATGAAGCCTTTACGAAGCTTGGTCAACTGTCTATTTCTGGCAAATGTGTCGATGATGGCAAGATTAATCCGCAAGAAGGCGAGGGCGAAAACTCGGAACTGCCTGATGATTCTGATGATTATTCTGATGTGCCGGCCGATAAACGTGTCCGTCTTCGCCTCATGGCTGCCAATCTGACCTCCGGCAAAAATCAGGAATATCAAAATGAGGGCATACGCATCTTTCAGGCACTTCAACCAGATATTGTCATGATTCAGGAATTTAAGTATGGCGGTGGACAGCAGGGACTCGTCAACAAGGCGTTTGGGGGCTTCTACTGGGCTTCAACGACGCCTGATGATGCGAATTCACCGATTCCAAACGGCATTATTTCACGTTATGAAATTCTGGAATCCGGCTCATGGCGCGGTGATCATACGGCATCGAATCGCAATTATGACTGGGCGCTCATTGATTTGCCTGGTTCCATTGATATGCTTGCTGTCAGTGTCCATTTGCTGACAGATAAGTCGAAACATCGTGCGGAAATGCCAGAACTCGTCTCCTTTATAAAGAATAAATTGAATGATCTGCGCCTGAAGAATCCGTCTGTGACGTATGCTGCCGTCGTCGGCGGCGACTTTAATGTCTCCGAGCAAGAAGGTCGTGGTTATGCAGAAAGCCAGTTTTCGTCCATCTTCAAAGTTAAAAATGGCGATAATGAAGCGTATCCCGTCGATCAAAATGGTAACGATCTGACGAGTGGGGAACGCGACGATCCTTATGATTGGGTTCTCGTTACGCCCAATTTTGATGTTTGTGAAACCCCCGTTGTGATCGGAAAACACACTTATCCCAACGGCCATGTCTTCGATTCGCGCGTCTATGGCAACTATACGAAAAAAGATGTTCAATGGGGATGCATTACGCATCATTATGTTGATGAACTCTCTGATTTGCCATCTGTCGTCAAAATGGAAGATTCAAACGCAACCAACATGCAACACATGGCTGTGATTCGGGATTTTATCTACACAACGCTTGAGCCGCAAAGTGCTGATGATAAACGATGTCATTTTCATTGATGCGCATCGATGTCATTCATTTGTTCATATCATGTGAAAATGACAGCTTGTGCTTTATAAATGAAGGACAAGTCGAACATTATTTTACACCATAAAATAAATATCAAGGTGGTTTTCATTGGTCAGATACTATTG
>JAFOHE010000100.1 GCA_017421975.1 Pseudomonadota bacterium | reverse complement strand
TTATTACAGGAAGTAATGCATCTATGTTAAGCCATGAGATAGAGAGTACATTGGGAGGCCGGTATTTATCAAAATACATCATGACGTACAGTTTTAGAGAGTATCTTGTTGCAAATGGAATGACGATAGATTCAAACAAAATGTATTCAACAAAAGACAGCGGGCGTATTTTGGGAATGTTTGAATTATATTACACGAACGGCGGATTTCCAGAATCGTTGATGTATAGATCCAAACGAGAGTATGTGAGTAGTGTTTTTCAGAAAGTGTTGTTAGGTGATATTGTTACTAGAAATAAGATTAGAAATGAATATGCAAGTAAGTTGCTGATTAAAAAAATAGCAGAATCAGTATGCGGAGATATTTCTTATTCAAAGCTGCACAATGCATTAAGTGAAATTGGAATTAAGATAAGTAAAGATTCAGTCATCGAATATGTGCAATATGCAATACAAGCCTATCTGATTTTTCCTATTCAGAATTTCTTTTCAAAATTCTCCGACCGCGAAGGAAATCCAAAGTACTATTTTAGTGATAATGGATTGCTGAATCTATTTTTGTATGACAAACCTTCGGCATTGCTTGAAAATGTTGTCGCAGTTTGGCTTGCTCGAAAATTTAATGAAATTTATTTTGTTAAATCGACAAAAACTGGCATTGATGTTGACTTTTATGTACCTCAAAGAGAACTTGCCATTCAGGTGGCGTATTCGATTCAAGGGGAGGCAAGAAAACGAGAAATTGATAATCTTGTAAAACTCTCTCAACAGTTTTCAGAAATCCGCCGCCGTATCATTTTAACAAAGAATGAGCATGAGCATATCATTGAAAATCGTGTAGAGATAGAAGTCATGCCTGTCTGGCAATTTTTTTTGGAAGCGTCGTAGTTTATGCCTGCGGCATACGGCTCGCTGGCGGCGGCTATTGCATACGCCGCCGCGCCGCCTGATATCTGTGATACGCGGGCGATTTCTATCCGGATATCAAATCTTGTCGCTTTGCGGGCACTCAAATCTTACCCCCTCGAGGTAGCCTTTCTTAGCAAATAGCTCTCGAATGCGCTTCCAGGCCGCGACGTTGCCATCCAAGGTGGCATCCTTGTAGTATTTTCGTCCTTGCTGGAGGTTGTCCGTGATGCAGTCGTCATAGATGCCGCGCATATCATCTCGCGTAAGTGTCGGGCGCGCCCAGCCCAGTTCATTGTCGCTATGTCGCTTGCAGGGTACAAAGCTGTACATGCCCTCGTAGGGTGCCTCCGGTGATGCAGCATAATAGAGGCGCATCTGAGAAGGATTGTTCCTATTTTTCAGATTGCTTCCACATCCTGAACAGTTTCCAGCTCTCGAACCTTTCAAGCCAACCCCTACAATCTCAGCATACTCCTTTAGGTTTGGGTCGAATTTTATGCCGCCTTTTCGATCGTAGTAGTCTCTATATTTCCCCACCACAAACACGGTATCAACGGCGAACAGATTGTTCACTCTCGACCCAAACAGCACGATGCTTCCCGGAAGCAGGTGTGCCAGTTGCGTTTGGCCACTCGCATGAGTCTGCTGGCAACAGCGATACAAAAACTGTTCGTGAAACACAAAGGGGTCTGTATTCTGGCGGCAGCGTTTCAGTGCATCACGCTTCGGCTCATCAAGGTCGAGCAGAGGATGGTGTATGACGTGTGGGCCTCCGTCTTCGATAGGATTGTCGATGCGCGTAATGCGCGATTGCGGCTCCCATTCGCCCCAGAAAGTCAGTTCGGAATGCACCGGCTGCCCATTGTTCATATACCACCCAGATTGACAGAGGAATTTGCGTCGGTGTATGCCTCGAATCCAAGGAATTTTGTTTGTTTTGTTCCCCCTGGTGGGGCGGCTCTCTTCGCCGGGGTGGATAAATTGTACAAAAGCAATCACGTCGTTCATGGAATAGCTCCTTAATTTATGGTTATGGTTATTGCTGTTTCCCCAGAATGAAGGAACGGGGACGTTATCTAAATATAGTGTGTAATGTTTGGTATGGTTGGCCGTGCGATGGCTGTCTTTGACAACCATACGCACGACCTTTTTGGCTATTGGTCGCGGTTCTGAAAGTCCCCTTGCCCCAACGGGGAAAGGGGTTTAGGGGAAAGGGGCCAAAAAAGATTCAGAATTCTACCCACAAGGCGGGACGAACACCGTGGTAGACGCAGTTGCTGACACCGACGATGCCGAAGTCGCCTGAACCGTCGACCGTAGTGGTTTGTTTCAAGTTGCCGCCTGGCGACCGAAGTATCCATACTGGATAACAGTGACCATGTGTGCATCGTTCATCATTAGAATATGTATTTACATCTACTCCATATAACACACCTATTATTTTTCTGGCGAGATAGAGCGTCATATCGGCACGACGATCTGCTTTGTTCGGCAAATAGGTGTTGGCTTCGATGATGCTAAGCAAGAATACTTTGTCTGTTGTTGCGTTACCGGGGGATGTGCTGTAACTCGGGTTCGCATGTGCAGGAACGTACGATGCGACGATTTTGGCTTTTTCTTCGGCTGTAAACGCCGCGTCGATGAAGTTGTTGCTCGTGAAATCTGTACCAACTGCATTGTAAGACGCCGGATACCCATTGAGCCACGAACGAATCGTGCTCTTTTCCCAAGTGATATCAATCTCCGTCTTGTTGTAGCATTGTCTATCGAGGACTTTTTCGCTGATGACGAGGACTTGACCGTCGTCATTTTTATCAAGCACGCGCCATTCAATCGGTTCTTTGCCATTATTAGTGTCATTGTCTTGTTCGTAATGACCAAAGGTAATGACGTCGCCAATTCTTCCAAGACAAACACTATCCAAACAAACTCCACTGGAACATTGATTTGACTGAGTACAAGCTTCTCCTAATACCTTTTTGTGGACGCACATCAACGTCGTCTGATCACAATAGGCGGTTTCTCGACAATCATTATCCGTTAAGCATACACCTATACTATCCAGACTATTACAGATATACTGCGTCTGTCCATCTTGAACCACGCCATCAACGAGGACTTCGATTTTGACGCCACCATTGTTGCAGCTGCCTTGAGCATCGTCAAAAGCGGTTGTCATAATGCTTGCGTTTGTCCCATTTGTGCCATTCGTTCCGTTTGCACCATTTGCGCCATTGCAGATGTATTGTGTCTGTCCGGGCAGAATCACACCATCAACAAGCACATCGATTTTAACGCCGCCATTGGTGCAGGTGCCTTGCGCACCTGTAAAAGAAGTTGTCTGAATGGTGGCGTTTGAGCCATTGGTACCATTTGTACCATTTTTCCCATCCTGTCCATCTGCCCCATTCACACCATTGCAAATATACTGCGTTTTACCTGTTTGAATCACACCATCGATAAGTACATCGACTTTTACGCCACCATTCATGCAACTGCCTTGTTCTCCTTCAAAAACAGTCGTCACAATATTGGCATTTGTACCATTCGTGCCATCCTGCCCATTCTGGCCATCTAGGCCGTTGGAGCCATTGCAGATATAGTGAAAACTGAGGATCTCTTCATTGTCAAGCAGACCATTGTCATTGGTATCCAAGCCAAAATTCAAGCGAATGCCGCCATTGGAGCAATGATCACCGACTTCATCGGATGACATGACAAGCGCAATGTGACCGTCTTGTCCATCCCGTCCGTCTTGTCCATTCTGTCCATTTGCACCATTGCAGATGTACTGCGTCTGATCAGCCTGCACGACATTATCAATGAGCACTTCTGCTTTGATACCGCCGTAATTGCAGCCGCCTTGCACATCTTCAAAAGCCGTTGTATGGATAGTCGCTGTTTGACCGTTTTCACCATTTTCGCCATTCGTGCCATGACAAATCGTGCGAGAGCCTAGAATTTCGCCAGCATCAAGCGTACCGTTGTCATTAGCATCGAGACCAAAATCCATGTGAATGCCGCCATTGGCGCAAGTTTCACCGACTTCATCAGATGTGGCGACGAGCGCATTATGAATGTCCCGTTCACTCTGGCCATTTGCGCCATTGCAGATATATTGGGTCTGCGCGTCATCAACTACACCATCCACTAAAACTTCAAGTTTTACGCCACCGTTGTTGCAGTTGCCTTGCGCACCTTCAAATGCTGTGGTGCGCAGGGTGGTAGTGCTAGAATCATTTTTGCTTTCAGCAGAATCATTTTTGCTTTCAGCACAGCCTGTATTGAACAACATACAGGATAATGTCATAACAGAAAGTGCGAGAATCGTTTGTTTTTTCATCGTTTTCTCCTTCGGTGTTGGGGTGTTATGTATCATCCTAATGGACAGAATTCACCATTTCGAAATGATTGGTTTTGAATACTTATTCTTCTGTATTTGGAATTCTAATTCCGTCACTGTTTCCATTTTTTAATTTGGAGACAAAACCATCAATAGCACGTCCTATGGTAAGTCTCTCATCAGCAATACACGCCTGACGAGCCAAAACTTCTTTCGTTTGTTTACCCATAAGTGCATGAATGATTTGGTTGCGGAGAGGTAGCCAGGTATTTAGCTTCTGGATTAACGCATTGAACTCATTTCTATTGATCATTCTATCAATCTGTGCACGAACTAAATCAAGATATTGATCATTGTTGCTTTCGGGAAGTTTCATGAGGTTTTTGATGATTTTAATTTTAATATTAATTGTATTCAAATTAATTATCTGATTATTATTGCGTTTTAGTAGCACATTGATCTGCTTTTGGCATTGAGCAGAGACATAAATTCCATGTTCTGTTTGATCACTTTGTTGGCGTCGATCAATCACACCAGCATAGTGCAGAAACGCAAGTAATCTATCCTCGATCATGGCATACGCAATGACAATGGCTTCAAAATAAAACTCATGTTGTATCGCTAAATTATATCGTCCCATCTGATAGCGATAATTGTCCGCTTTTTCGAAGCCGCTCTCTACCATTTCAATGTGTGTATTACTCATAGCTCCAAATTCGTCCTTCAAACGATATGAAATGGCTGCATGAATTATGCATCTCCTTATGCATAATTCTTTAGATCAAAATGGCTTATGAGCATGCGGATGCCATAAACCTATGGCATCATAAAAAAAAAAAAAAAAAATCAAGCCTTAATGACGAAAAAATCAAAAATTTTTCGCTACGCGAAAACTGAGCAATGGCGCTGGTTTGCGGGCTTTTTTGCATCACGCGCCGTGCAGGTTGCACGGCGCGTGATGGCAAATAGCCCGCGCCACAAAATTTTCTCGCGATTTGCTCCATGGCAAGCTATGATACAAAATGTGCGTGATGCGCCTTGATGCTGGAGGAATAACGATGACGGAAACACGCAAATATCCCATCGCGGGAACTGACTTTTTTACCAAAATTCGAGATGAAAACGGCTACTACATCGATAAGACTGACGTGATTCCGTGGATTCTGTTCCGAAAGAAGCAGGTTCTTCTTTTCACGCGCCCCCGCCGCTTTGGCAAATCGACGATGATGTCAATGCTCAAGGCGTTTTTCGAATACCGCCTCGACAACGACGGAAAGCCCGTCGATAACCGCCATTATTTCGAGGGGCTCAAGGTGTCGCAGAATGCCGAAGCCATGTCGATGCTCGGCGCATATCCCGTCATTTCGCTTACGCTCAAGGATGTTATTCAGTTTAGTTTTAAGGAAGCCATAGGCGCATTGGCCAATAAAGTCCAGTTGATGGTCAAGTTATGCGATTGGGCGTGGAAATATTCCGGGGTTGAGCTTGATGAAGAACAGCATCAGATGATCAAGCGAATCTACGGGGGAACTGCATCTGAAAAGGAACTTGCGAATTCGATTGCACTTTTGTCAGGCATTCTTCACGATGCCACACACCGCAACGTCATTATTCTCATTGATGAATACGATGTTCCGCTTCAGTCGGCGTTTTTACACGGATATTATGATGAGATGCTCACGTTTTTGCGGACGATGATGTCAAGCGCGCTCAAAACAAACCCATACCTGGAACGCGGTATGATTACGGGATGTCTGCGCGTGTCGAAGGAATCAAGTTTATCGGG